>JAGVLY010000007.1 GCA_020054035.1 Bacteroidia bacterium
ATACGGGCTTTCTCGCTGCTTTCGTTTATTCCATCCCATGAGATTGTTCCGGTTGTGCCGAGGAGTTCGTTGGTGAGCAGGTTTTTTATGGTTCTTCCACGTGAATCGAAGATGGTGATACTACCGATAAATCCCGGTGTATCAAAAACGTAATTAAAGTTGAGTACATCATTATATCCATCATTGTCAGGTGAGAAGATTTCGGGTTCAACGGTGATGGGATTGTCTTCTACTTGCGGAACATCAAACTGCGAATTTTGGTAAGCTGGTGTAGCAAAGCCCACTGTTTCTGCAGCTGAATGCCAGTTGCTTCTATCTGCTGAAGAACGTTCAAAAGCAATTCGCTCGAGTGACACGCCTTTAAAACTATTAAGCAAGGGAATGTGCATGGCTTCATCGTAAATGAGCATGTCAATTATATTGCCAAGCGTATCATTGAGTACAACAGAGCCGGCATCTAAATTGAATGAGGGCATGGAAGCAACTTTGATAAAACCGTTAGGATTAGTGGTTGAGTAATCTGATATTACTGCATCGGGAGAAACGGTAAGCACTAAATATTCACCGGGGAAGATGAGGTAGCCGAGGGGTGCAATTATTTTCTGGTTAATGGGCGGAACACCAACGGTATCAAAGTTGGCGATGCGCAAGCTCTTTAAGTCAATGACTTTTGCAGAGCGGTTGTAAACTTCAACAAAGTCCACACCGTCATCGTAGGGATAAAAGAGAATTTCGTTTACGATGATGTCGTTTGAATCGGGAAACTCGGGAATGGCAAAGCGTATAGTTATGCTATCGGTTATAGTATTTCCGGCACAGTCTTTCAGAGCATCAACTGTGAGGGTGTAAATTATCTGGTGTTGTAAAGGTTGTGCTAAAACAAGCGTTACCTGATTCATTGCAGGCCATTCAGGAATAACAGAGAGTGGTATTCCTATTCCATTGTCAATCGTATAATTATTAAGTGTAACGGCAGAAAGACTGTCCAGCTTTTCGTTGAAGAAAACAATGATTGTACTGCTGTCAACAACGCTTACTCTTTCAGCAACTGGCTCTTCTGAATCAGGATTTAAAGCGTTAACAGAATTTGTTCTTCCCGGTGTTCCACCTGCAATGTTAATGCAGGCTTTCCAATTACCTGCTTCACCACAAGTGTTCTGCGGGTCAATTTGTTCAAGCGACCAACCGCCTTCCTCTTTTGCGGCATCACCATACCAATCAATGGAATAAACAAGCGTGTGTATAATATTGCCTGTACTGTCCTGTAATAGTAATGTTTGTCCGTCATTAGTAAGTGCAACTGTGGAAAGCCCAGGAACCTCTACTACATTTCCATAACCTTGCATATTAATTAATGCATCATCAGTTACCAATACCATAAAACTATCGGGAAGAATAACAGCATCAGGCAATAGTTTGGTGGTAGTGCCGTAGGTGAATTTCCAGTTTTTGACATTGATTGGAATATTGGCGCGGTTATATAATTCGGTGTATTCAAACTCTGGTATACCAACGTAAGGAGATGGATCTGCCATCACTTCGTTAAACACTACATCGTAGCGTTGGGGGAAATAGTAAATGAATTGATGCTGTGAGGTAAGCATTGTATTAGCTGCCACATCCTGCACGTTGGAAACGATGAGTGTATAGAGTGTTCCGAGTGTAAAATTAGTTGCAAAGGTGAGGTGAACAATGTTGGTGTTGCTTGCATCACGCGTTGCGGTTTGGGTATTTCCAAGCCCGTTGTCTGCTGTATAGTTGGTAATTGTTTCTGCAGTGGACTGATTTACAGTTTCAGAAAACGTTAGGTCAATTGAGTTTTGAGAAATGATTGAGATGCCCGTTACGGTTGGCGGAGTATTGTCAACAAACACAACCCCCGAAACATTAAAATCATCAAAATAAAACTTGGTGTTGTTGGAGGCGGTGTACTTACACCACACGCCAAAATAGGAAGTTGTTGTAAACGATACATCGTTTACTGTTCCTTCTAAAAGATAGTTAGTTCCGTTGGTGCTGTCTGAATAAAAAGTCCAGTTACCCAGAGGGTCGCGCACTACTTTTACGCGCCCTTCAGCAGGACTTACACCAAACGTATTGGCGTTTCCCGTAAATAAAAGCGTAAGTGTGTTTCCGCTTTGCTTGTAAAAATTAAGACGGTCTGATGAGCCACTTTCTCCTACTTTTATGTAATAGCCATTCAACGCTCCTCGTAAATTTTCCTGATCCGAAACCAAATAAATTCTGTTGGTATTAGAAGTGCTTGGCGCAAAGGTCATGTTGAAATAAAATTCCCATGTGGCGGTATCGGTAAGTAAAATACTATTTGCTGTTGAGAGATAGGCAGTATCACTTTGTGCCGGTGCATTCAAATGCAATTGAAAATTTCCATCCACTTCAAATTTGGTGGTTTCACCTATCCACACAGGGCTGGCAGTAAAGTCACCATCGGTAAAAGCATCTGAAAATTGTGCAACTACCTCACCCCCGCCTCCTTTCCAAAGGAGCGGTGTGATAAAAAATAACAGGACAGGAATAATTTTATCCATGTAATGGTTTGCGGCTGCAATTTAATAAATAGAGTAAAATAAAAAAGGGCTGCAGTAGCTGCAGCCCTTTTTTCTCTCTGTGATAATACTCTACCTATGCCCCCACTGATACTTGTCCAAATCCTCCAGACAATGTTTCAGTAAACTGATACTGCCTTCAATGTCTTTTTTGTTGGCAGTTTCAATCACTTGATGGATGTGGCGTGTTGGAATAGAAACAGCACCTGCAATAGAACCACCGGCTGACATGCGTTGAATGCCCGCAGTATCAGTTCCTCCCGCAGGAAGAATTTCGGGTTGCCATTTTATCTTGTATTTGTCGGCTGTTTTTTTCATGTAATCAACCATACGGTAATCACAGATGGTAGATGAGTCCATAATTTTTATGGCAGTGCCATCACCTAATTTTGTAACCATTTCGTGAGCCAATGCACCCGGTACATCATACGCAATAGTAGTATCTAAACCAAAACCAAAATCAGGTTGTATCTGCAATGCCGAAACATTTGCTCCGCGAGTACCTACTTCTTCCTGCACGGTAAAAACACCGTAAATATCATAAGGCACTGTTTTCAACTGACGCAATGTTTCAATCAAAATAAAAACCGAAACACGGTTGTCTATGGATTTGCAGTTCACGCACTCGCCCATTTCAATCAGCTTGCGCTCGCGAGTAACAACGTTTCCTATGCTCACCACTTTTTTTACTTCTTTTACATCCATTCCAAGGTCAATAAAATAATCACTGATTTTCGGAACTTTATTACGTTCTTCTGCCGTCATCACGTGAATAGGCTTTGAACCCATTACACCTACTAAATCTTTTTTTCCGTGAACAATAACACGCTGTGCGGTTAATGTTTTCGGATCGAAACCACCCAACGGATGAAAATGTAAAAAGCCTTTGTCATCAATATGGCTTACGATAAAACTTATCTCATCCATATGCGCACCGATCATTACCTTCTTGTTGTTCTTTCCTTTTTTAAAGGCGGTAACATTGCCCATGTTGTCAATGCTTACTTTCACATCCAGCGCTTTCAATTCACGAATAACCACTTCACGGATGGGTTGTTCATAACCGGGTGCACCAGGAGTTTCGCAGATTTCTGCAAGAAGTTTGATGTTTAATGCCATACTAGTTTTTGTTTGTTAGGACAGCAAAAATAGGATTAAACCACAAAGACACAAAGACACTGAGTTTTTTCTCTGTGACTCCGTGCCTCTGTGGTAAAAATTTAATTCACAGTAATAGAAATCGGGCTCAAATCATGCACCACTTTATTAACATCTTCTGCTTTTATGTTTTCAAAAATTACTCTATCGCCACGTTTTGCTTTTTTCAAAAAAGCTACTGTTTCAGGAGTAAATCTTCCGCTTCCTGATTGTTGATGAGTAAAAACATCTCTGCCTTGAATATGAACAATGTCAAATGATTTGGTGGTAGCAACAATATTAAAAAGAAAGCTCGGGTCATACGCCACAACCAGTCCTAGCTGAGCATCCACAACCCCCTTTTGCATTCTTCCCGAAGTAAGAATATCACCAAAACGCGCATACGGTTTAGGCAAACGTTTTACACGAAAATTCATTTTGCCCATGCTTTTAGTTTCACCATTACTCATTTTTGCAGAAACATTTACATCTACTTCCATCGGTGAGTTCTTCTGAATTTTCATAGTATAAGTTCCGTTGCCGTTCTTCACCAATTGGTTTCCACCTGTAACAGTAGCAACTACATTTTCGGCAGCAACACCCGGCACCGAAATAGAAACAGGATTATCAACACCCATGTAAAACACATTCATTGCCGTTGGTGAAACCACCATTGAAGGCCGCGCAACAATGTATTCACTTTTGAAAGGATATGTTTTTTGTTGTCCCGAAGGCGAGGTCATTTTCACCAAACCTTCGTAATTGAAAATACCTTCTTTGCTGGTTCTTATAACATACTCCCCCATTCCGTTGTTGGCAGGCACCGAACCCGATTCCGAAACCAAAGCAGTTCCGTCATTATTCAGTTTACCAAGAACAATTTCCGGGTTTTTAGTAGTGCTGAAAGCTGCTACAAATACATTTGCTTTGTATTCCTCGCCCAGCATCACGTAATTACTTTCGGTCATCACTTTTGCCGCGATGGTATCAAACGGAAAATCTTCTTTGGTAAATGATTTATACAGCAGGTTCACCACATCAAATTCTGCATTCTTTACATCAGTTTGAAACTTTGAAAGTATTGCAACCGAAGCCACCAGCGGACTGTTATAAAATTGATTGGTTTCCCATGTTTTGGTGCCGTCTTTTTTAGTTTTGTCAGGAGTTTCAAAGCCAAGGTTCAAGTTTTTCCTATCCTTCTCCGGAATTAATGCAAGCATTGCTTCGCGATACTCGTTGAGTTTAATTTTCAGTTCACGTGCTTTACCCTTTCTTCCGTCTTCATTACTGCCTACAAGCATATTGGTAGGTATATCAAAATCTTCCTGCTTTTTAACATAGGCAAGATGCATGGTATCGGCTTCTGCAGTAGTTATTCCTTCTGTTGCTGCTATCAATTCTACTTTCAGTTTACGGATATACTCATTCAAATCGGATGATAATTCTTTGGCGCGATTAGCTTTCTCCCAGTACGCTGTTACTTTTTTAGAGTCCACGCTTTTTGCCTGATCAAAGTCGGCATACAACATTCCGTTCTTTTCATCAAAGTTGCCTGCCGTAGCTTCCAGTGATGTGTTAACTGTTACAAATGCTTCAATCACTTCTTTTGAAACATTGAGTGCTAAGATTGCGGTGAGCACTAAGTACATCATTGCAATCATTTTTTGTCTGGGGGTTTCTTTTCCGCCTGCCATGATTTCTGTTTTTTAAAGGTTTTGACTTCTGATTTCAAAACGTAGAATGCAGGGGTGAGGGAAAAGTAACGGAAGAAGAAATAAAAACGGAAATTGTTTTAGATTTGGTGATGAAATTTTTATGAAAACCAGTTACACCAAAGAATACAAAGAAGCTTTTATTAAAGTAAGACAAGTCATAAATGAACTTGATCCAATAGGTCTAATAAATATCTGTCCCGAGAATGAATATGATATGGAAATTGGAGATATTTTATCAAATCTAAAGAAATGTAAAACAGTAGAAAATACTACATTGATGCTTGAAGATGTTTTTATAAAGTGGTTTGGCTCTATAGCACCAAAAGGGATTTATGAAGAAACAGCTAAAAAATTATTTACTATAAAAGTTTCTTACTCTTGGCTAAATGAGTAACCAATTGTGAATACAGTTTAAGGCTGTTGCCCTTGCTGATTAGGCTTTTGCTCCTGTTCTTTTTCTGAGAAATGAGTAATAAGAAGGGCAAGCAAAACAATCATCACAAGAAAAATAAAAACTTTAGGCTGTTTGTAAAGCGGCTTATGATAAAGCGGTTTGGTAGCACGCTGATAATTATGGACCAGCTTGCCGAAATCTTTGTACTTGCTGATCTCAGCATCATCCGGTAGCGGCTTTTTATTTTTATCGAATTTATACTTGCTCATTGCTTTCTCTGGCGTTTCAAAGTAATGCTATTTTTCAGTTTCTCCAGCACGCGATACAGTTTCATCTTTGTTCCTGCTTCGGTAAGTCCCAAAATATGTGCCATATCAAGGAATGAATTTTTGTCAAAAAAACGAAGTTCTATTAATTGTG
>JAGVLY010000035.1 GCA_020054035.1 Bacteroidia bacterium
CTCTTCCGATCTATTTCTCAATGTTTTTATCCTTGTAATAGATGTTGAAGTTGCCGGCCGAAATAATAAAGTGACGGTATTCTTCAGCTGTAAGTCCGTCAAAAATTTCAGGCTTTTGTTTGATTGCTTCAAAGTAGGCTTTGGCTTTGGCTGCATTTTCAAACTTCTCAACATACACTAGTTGCGAAAGCGGATTGAGCATAATGTTTTTAATCGTAAGCCCATCAAGGCTGAAGAACTCCGTGTTAAAATCTGAGATTTTTGCTTTGAGCGTACTGTTGTTGTAGCCCATTTTGCCTACAACTGTAACGTAATAGTGAACAGTATCTTTATTTAAGCGATACAAACTTTGGTCAACAATTGCAGGAAGGTTTAATATCTTTTCGTCTGGCATTCTTTCGTCAGCGCCACCACGAATTCCCTCGATGTATTTGAGAATATTTTCTGCTTCCTTGCGTTCTTCGCCTTGAGGATATTTTGCAATCAGCTCTTTCAGCGAAGCTTCAAAATCATTCAGCTTTTGTGTTTTACCTATGGCCATTGCTTTCAATAAATCAAAGCGCGGTAGCTGATCACTTTTCTCGAAACGGATGTGTGCCTGACCTGCGTTCTGAATTACCACATCGTAATCCTGTGCTTCGTAAGCAGCAAATGTTTCGCCATAAAACTCGGCTGCGCGACCTTTAAATGCTTCCAGTTCTTTCAGGTAGTTAGGGTTTTGCAGAATGTTGGCGTATTCGCTGTCGGGGTATTCTTTAATAATGAGGTTGCGGTAATACTCTGCGCGCGGTTTATTGCCCGCTGCAAGATTAAGCCTGTAAAGCTGATAGTAAGAAGCCAGCGTGTATTTGTTTTTAGGATAGCGTTTCAGCAGTGTTTCAAATGCATCAACGGAGCGCGGTTTGTCATCCAACTGTTCACGGTAAATCATGCCGAGGCTGTAATAGGCTTCAATGACTCTGCCGTTTGAACTGTCCATTGCGGCTTGCGTGGTGGGTATGCTTCTAAGGTAATAAGCTTTTGACTTTACATCAAACGTATCTTTTTTTGCAGCTAAAGAATCCTCCAACGCATTTTCTGCTATTGTTGGTGCAACACTTTCTTTGTTTTTTCTGCGCCAATTATCTTCCAGTTTCCGGTTGCCCCAGATTCGTGCAAACTCACCGTAACCAAAACTTATTGTTGTGGGATTATCAAAATACCATTTGCCGCCTGTGGTGGCGTTGGTATTTGTATTAGTGTTCTGAGTAGTAGTTAGTGGATTTAATGCCGCATTTTCTTCTTCAAATTTTCTGCGTTCTTCTTCTTCAATGATTTTTGCAATCATGTCGTCAATGTAAATATCCAACTCTGTTGAACTCATTTTTGCCAGTTTCTGAACGCTGTCTTCAAAGGCAATAATGTGCAGATTGTTTACCAGATCTTCAAGGCTGTTGCGCTTTGCTTCGGCACGTGGATACTCGGCATGTTCCTGCGGAAGTGCAGTTAATGTACTATCGTAATACAGTTTTGAGTTTTCGTATTCGGGCTTATCAAAATACAAATCGGCAAGACCGAGGTAGGAGAGACCTTTTTGTTTGGTATTGGAGGTGCTGGCAAGAACAGATTGTTTCAGCAACTTGATAGCTTCATCATACTCGCTCTCGTTGATGGCAATTCCGGCAAGTGCATAATAAATCATATCCAGGTACTCAATATTTTTATCGTCACGAGCCATCTTACGCAATGTCTTTTTCAGGTCGGCACTGCTGCCTCCCGAAGCCACATCAAACATCAATGCCTGATTGATCTGCGCATTGAAAGCCATCTCGTAGGTCGGGTTCTTTTTCAACACCTGCGCATAGTAAAGCGAGGCTTTTCCTTTATCATTCACCTTTTGGTAAAGCTGCGCAAGAATATACGTGTAGCGTGTTTTCAGTCGCTTGTTCTTGGTGTTGGCAATTGCTTTCTCCAACTGAGGAATGGCGTTGGCATATTCTTCTTTCTTGATCAGGAAGTCGGCATAGGCAGCGGCATAATGGCCTACCTGTTTTTCGGGAAGCGTTTCAATATCGGCTTCAATGTTATCAATAACGCCTTGGGCACTAGTAAGCCGGTTCATGGCGGTATAATTGCGCAGCAACCAGATGCGACCATCAGCAACGGTAGCTGGCTTGTCCTGATATTGCTTGATCACATAGGTGAAAATTTCAGCAGCGGGATAAAAATCTTTTTTGTAGTGGTGAGATTTGCCGATGAGCATGTAGCAGTCGTCAATCCAGCGGCAGTATTCCTTGCCCTTTATGAGCATGGAATGGTTGGCTATCATGGTGGATGCCTTTTTTATGGCTTTGTCGGCATTGGGGTTTATGGCGCTTGCCTGCTCGGGTGCGCCTGTCTGGAAAACTTCCAGTATTTTGTCGTAATCATCGGTATGGCTGGTTTCCAGCGTGGCAACGCCTTCTTTCAGGGCTTCGCGGCCATTGAAATAGCCGTTGTAATGCGAGGTAGTGTTATGCCAGGCGCGGTTGAGGAAACTGTTTTTCTTGCGCGAACAGCCGTAAAAACTGAACACGAAAACCGCTATGGTTAAAAACCATACGAACGAATTTTTGTTGGAAAGACGGAACTTCACAGAATTCAAAATAGCTGAAAATGAAAATCTAAAATAGTAGAAATTTCCCGATGTGAAGTGTTTTTTGTTGGGGTATTGTTGATTAAAGCAGGGCAAATTTAAGATTTTCCTGCTTAAATCAAACCTCTATGTATGTGAAATGCTAAGGTTTAGTTCACAAACGAATTCCTCACCTCAGCCGTTTTTGCAACCAGTTCTTTGTATTGCGCTTCGTTGATAACGAAATCATCGTCTTTTGCTGTTGCAATTTTGCCTTTTTCCATAATGGCTTTCATGCTTTGGAGCTGAGGTAGCATGGCTGCTACGTTTTCATCGGTTTTAAACTCGTTCATGGTGGCGAGGAGTTTGCCAAGTGTAATTTCCTGTTCAGCAACACGGGCTGCGATCTGGGTGTTTATTTTTTCGTTGCTACTCAGGCGGGTGGCAATGTACATGCACTCTACCCATGCACCGCCAACCATCAATACCGAGGTGCTCATGCGGTTATTGTCTTTCAGAAATTTGTTGGCAACTTGGTAAGCTTGTGTAATGATGCCGATAAGTGAGTCGCGGTTTTCAACATTGCTTTCCACACGGTCGAACATCGTTTGGTCAAAAGCGCTTGATAAACCTATTTCATCGGAAAGTTTGCGGATATTGTTGAAGTAAAAATAGGTTTCCTGTGTTTGTTTGAAGAGGGTAGTGTAGCCTACATCAGCACTGTAAACACCAATGTTGATGGCTTTTTTAGCGTTGGTGGTGTATTTTGAAATGTTCTTTACATCGTTCAGTAATTCTTTGTCGTATCGAGCACCTTCGGCTTTAATGAGGATGGCCATTTCAATAGGTGAAGGCATGTTATTCATCATGGCTTCGGAATTGGTGAGGTCAACAGCTTCTTCGGCTACAAAAGGTTTTTCTTCGGTGTTTTCCTGTTTGGGCTCGTTGCTGCAGGCAGCAAAAAACAGTGAGAAAATTAAAGGGGCAACTACAATCTTATTGATATTCATATCAGAATTTTGGTTTTCAGGGTTCAAATTAAAGGAAATATTCCTTTAGCAGATGCAACGCACGTTTTTTAGTAGGGTTATGACATTTAACGATATTTTAGGTTGCATAAGAATATCAATGCGCCTCCAGCCAGTTTTTGCCAGTATTCATATCTACCTCAATGGGCACTTTCATAGGAATTGCATTCACCATTCCTTCGCGAATTAAAGGCTTTAAAACATCCACTTCATCTTTATGCGCATCAAAAATCAACTCGTCATGCACTTGCAAGAGCAGGCGTGATTTCAGGTTTTGCTTTTTCAGTTCGCGGTGAATATTAATCATCGCAATCTTAATCATGTCGGCAGCCGAGCCTTGAATAGGTGCGTTGATGGCATTTCGTTCAGCACCTGAACGCACGTTTGCATTGCTGTCGTTAATATCACGCAGGTATCTTCTGCGCCCCATGATTGTTTCCACATAACCGTGTTCACGGGCAAAATTGATGTTCTTGTCCATGAGTCCGCGCACGTTGGGATACTGTGCAAAATAATTGTCAATAATATCAGATGCTTCTTTGCGCGGAATATTTAGTGTTTGCGATAAGCCGAAAGCGGTTTGTCCGTATGAGATACCGAAGTTGACAGCCTTTGCTCTTCTGCGCATTTCTTTGTCAACGACCTCCAATGGAACATTAAAAACCTTTGACGCAGTTGCCGAGTGAATGTCTAAACCTTGGCGGAATGCTTCCATCATTCCGGGGTCTTCGCTGAGTTCGGCAATGATGCGCAACTCAATTTGCGAATAGTCGGCAGAAAGAATGGTGAACTCATCGTTGCGCGCTATAAATGCTTTGCGCACCTCGCGACCCTTCTCTGTTCTTATCGGAATGTTTTGAAGATTTGGTTTGTCGGAACTCAACCTTCCCGTTGCTGCCACCACTTGGTTGTAGGAAGTGTGAATTTTTCCTGTCTTTGGATTGAGCATAGTAGGAAGCGGGTCAACATAGGTGTTTTTCAACTTCTGCAACTCGCGGAACACCAATATTTTTTCTACAATCGGATTTGCGGCAGCCAACTTCTCCAAAATATCTTCACCGGTTGCATATTGACCTGTTTTAGTCTTTTTTACCTTGTCAGAAATCTTCATATGGTCGAACAAAATCTTACCCAACTGTTGTGGTGATGCAATGTTAAAAGTAGTGCCCGCCATCTGGTAAATCTCGCTTTGCACTTTTAATAATTCGTCCTGAAGTTCCAATGAGAAGGAGGCAAGAGCAGCAGTGTCAAGATTAATTCCTTCATTTTCCATGTCAGCCAAAACGGCAACCAATGGCATTTCAATATTGTCAAATACTTTATTGGTGCCGTCTTTTTCAAGCATGGGTTCAAATGCTTCACGTAACTGCAAGGTAATGTCAGCATCTTCGCCTGCATACTCCACTAACTTTTCAACAGCAACTGTTCGCATACTCAATTGATTTTTCCCTTTTGCTCCAATCAGTGTGGTAATAGAAACAGGTGAATAGCCCAAATATGTTTCTGCCAGCACATCCATGTTGTGGCGCATATCCGGTTGAATAAGGTAATGCGCAATCATGGTGTCGAACTTATTTCCTAAAACTTCAACACCGTAATTGCGAAGGACAGAAATATCGTATTTCATGTTCTGTCCTACTTTTTCTATTGCTTCGTTTTCAAGTAAAGTCTTGAATTTCGTGATGATTTCTTTCGCCTCGGTTTGGTTCTCGGGAATGGTAACGTAATAAGCCTCGCTCTTTTTGAAAGAGAATGAAAGTCCCACAATTTCCGCTTCAAACACATCCAATGCTGTTGTTTCGGTATCAAAGCAAAAACTTTTTTGTGCAGACAAAGTCTGAATTAAGTCTGCGCGTTTTTCTTTTGTATCAACCAAATGATAGGTGTGCGGAACATCTGCAATTGTTTTAAAAATCTCGTGCGGTTGTTCGGTGTTAGTTGCTTCGGTTGTTTCATCATCACCGCCAACCATATCAAACTGGCCGGTTTCCTGTTTGGTGGCAGCAATCGCTTTTTTTTCTTTTTTCTGTTCTGCTACTTTTGAAGAAATTTCTTCACCTAATACTCTTTTCGCAATCTGACGAAACTCCAGTTCTGTGAAAAGCTCTTTCAGTTTTTCTTTGTCGGGAGCCTCCATTATCAGTTTGTCTTCCGCAAACTCCACAGGAGCATCCAATAAAATGGTAGCCAGTTTTTTTGACAGAATGGCTTTGTCTTTATTGTTCATCACCTTTTCTTTCAATGAGCCGGTAAGCTTTTCGGCATTAGCCAAAAGATTTTCAACGCTGTGATATTCGGTAATTAATTTAATGGCAGTTTTTTCTCCGACACCGGGAATTCCGGGAATATTATCAGCCGTGTCGCCCATCAAACCAAGGATATCAATTACTTGTTCAGGTCTTTGGATATTATACTTTGCACAAATTTCCTTCGGCCCAAGTATCTCAGCGGGATTACCAAATTTAGCGGGCTTATACATAAAGATATTATCGCTTACCAGTTGCCCGTAATCTTTGTCGGGTGTCATCATGTACGTGGTGTAGCCGGCTTTCTCTGCTTTCTTTGCCAAGGTTCCGATAACATCGTCCGCTTCATAACCATCGCTGAATAAAACAGGAATATTAAAACCTTCAATCAAACGTTTTACATACGGAATGGCGACCACAATATCATCGGGCATTGCATCGCGGTGAGCTTTGTATTCGGCAAACTCAATGTGGCGGGCGGTGGGTGCAGCGGTATCAAAAACCACAGCAATGTGGGTTGGTTTTTCTTTCTGTAAAATCTCCAAAAGGGTATTGGTAAAACCAAACACGGCAGAAGTGTTCAACCCCGTTGAGGTTACACGCTGATTAGTGCCGAAAGCAAAGTAAGCGCGGTAAATAAGTGCGAAAGCATCAAGCAGAAATAATCGTTTATCGTTAGTGTCAGACATCAGTAAAAATTTGTGAACGGGTAAAAGTAGAATTTTTGGTTTTACAGAAAATAAAAAAGGACGGAGCAATGTGTTCCGTCCTTTTCTTTAAATTGTTTTTTGGTTACTCTACCGTAACAGCCTTTGCCAAATTCCTTGGCTGGTCAACGTTGCAGCCGCGCATTACCGCAATATGGTAAGACAGCAGTTGCAGCGGAATAACAGAAAGTAACGGCATCAATTCTTCTTCGGTATCAGGAACTTCAATTACAAAGTCTGCCATACTTTTCACGGTAGTGTCGCCTTCGGTAACAATTGCAATAATTTTTCCTTTGCGTGCTTTTACTTCCTGAATGTTGCTGACTACTTTTTCATAAGCACCTTTTTTGGTAGCGATAAAAACTACGGGCATTTCTTCGTCAATCAGTGCAATCGGTCCGTGTTTCATTTCGGCTGCAGGATAACCTTCAGCATGGATGTAAGAAATTTCTTTCAGTTTCAAAGCGCCTTCCAATGCAACCGGGAAATTATAACCTCTTCCCAAGTAAAGGAAGTTGCGGGCATCTTTAAAAAGAGAAGCAATGTATTTTATCTGGTCGTTGGCTTTTAAAGCAACTTCAACTTTGGAAGGGATTAATTCCAGTTCACTTACTAATTGACGGTAGCGGGCTTCGGTAACAGTTCCTTTGTTGTAGCCTAACGAAAGCGCCATCATGGTAAGCACAGTTACCTGCGAAGTAAATGCTTTAGTTGAAGCAACTCCGATTTCGGGACCTGCGTGAGTATAAGAACCGGCATGTGTAGTGCGCGGAATCGTAGCACCAACAACATTGCAAACTCCTATAATCAAAGCACCTTTGCTTTTCGCCAATTCAATGGCGGCAAGTGTGTCAGCAGTTTCGCCACTTTGCGAAATAGCAATCACTACATCTTTCTCGGTAATAATCGGATTGCGGTAACGGAATTCAGATGCATACTCCACCTCAACAGGAATTCGTGCCAGGTCTTCAATCAGGTATTCGCCAACCAAACCCGCATGCCATGAGGTTCCGCAGGCAACAATAATAAAGCGGTCGGCATTCAGCATTCGTTGCTGATAGTTGCGCAAACCACCCAAACCTGCTTTCAGTTTCTCTTCATCCAAACGCCCGCGCATGGTATCTTTGATGGAGCGCGGCTGCTCGTAAATTTCTTTCAGCATAAAATGCTCGTAGCCGCCTTTTTCCAGCTCTTCCAATTGCATTTCCAACGCCTGCACATAAGGCGTTTTATTTTTATTCTTGATGGTTTTTATCTTCAGTTCCTCGCCTCTGCGAATGATGGCAATTTCTTCATCTTCCAGATACACTACATTCTTGGTGAACTCAATAATGGGTGTTGCATCGGAGGCAATAAAAAATTCATCATCGCCAATACCTACCACCATTGGGCTGCCTTTTTTAGCGCCAATTAATTGGTTCGGCTCTTCCTGAGAGATGACAACAATTGCATAAGCACCAATTACTTCATTCAATGCTATGCGAACAGCTTCAGCTAAATTACACTTTTCGTTTTTCTGAATATCTTCAATCAGGTGTGCGAGAACTTCTGTATCCGTATCGCTATTAAAAACGTGTCCACGGCTTTTCAATCCCTCTTTCAGCGGGTGATAGTTCTCAATAATACCGTTGTGAATGATGGTAATTTTTCCGTCCTGCGAAACGTGCGGATGTGCATTTGCATCGTTTGGTGCTCCGTGTGTTGCCCAACGCGTGTGCCCCATTCCAAGCGTTCCCGACTTGTCTTTGTCTTTTGCAAATGCTTCAAGGTCGGCAACTTTTCCCTTGCATTTATAAACGTTTAGTTTGTCGTTTATCAGGGCAACTCCTGCACTGTCGTAACCGCGGTATTCCAAGCGGTGTAAGCCTTTTATCAAAATCGGATAGGCTTCTTTTTTACCGATATATGCTACAATTCCACACATCTTAATTTGTATTTAATGGGCAAAACTATTCTAAAATTGTATAAGTCAGACGAAGTTTTAACGGTTTATCTGTATTTCCGGTTCCATTAATAACCACACGGTTTCCGCTAACCGATGCACCTGCAACGCGTAAGTATATTGATTTATCTGCTGTTGTGTCTTTTAGTAATCCCTGAATGTGTCTTGGAATATTAAAAGCATATTCCAACTTGGTTGAGTTGTAGTAGCCGCCAACAAAATCAGCTGACTCATAAACATTATCGTCAAGCACTTTGTCATTTCCGTCTGTTCCTTTTTTTACTACAACAAGTCTTGAAGCTGGGCTTAAACGTGAAGTTGTTCCATCGGCAATAGGGAAAATTAATTCTGCTTTATTGATTGCAATTTGCTGCCCATTAGCAACTAAATTATTCAGGTGAGGGAAAGTAATTTTTGCTTTTAATCCCTGCATTGGCTGGAGGTATAAACGTTCGTTGCCAAGTGTTGAATCGGCTAACTGTGAAGCCACATCAAAAGCACCGGAATAATCATGAGTGAAATTATTAAACCTTACGGTGTTTGATTTTACTACAAAATTGAAACTCTGTTGTGCTGTAGTATCACTATTATGATAATACATAGTCATTTTAGTATAAGGTGAGGCAGGATTAATATAAATTAAAGAACCTTGACCCGTTAATAAATGCTGTGTCGTTGGGGTAATATAAAAACCTTTGAAATCATTTAAAAAGCTTTCGTCTGAGGTAAGTGATGTTGAATTAATGAGCTCGTTTCCAAAACTGTTATTCAGTTTTATTCGCATTTGTGGCAGAAGTGTGTCTCCGCTAATAATAACGTTCTTGCGGGTATCAATTAATCCTGAAAATGTTCCTAATGGTAATTTGTGATAATCAAGGCTATCATCTGAATAATACGTGGTTGAATCGCCCATGTCTTCAAGTACCCTGTGAACGCTGAAACTTTGCTCTCCAGCTAATTTCATTATTTCTGCATAGTAGCCGGCATAGGCCAATGAAAGAACTACAGAATCAACTGTAGCATTGGTTCCAAAGTCGGGATCAATCTTCTCTAATATAAATTGAGTATAAATACTTGCTTTTGAAATTCCAAAAATGGGGTCGTTATGACTACCCAAAATGTGAAATGTTGTCTTTGTTGTACTCAATGAGTCTTCCCGCAGGGTATGTGCCCAAACGGTTATGGTGTCGGTATGCTCACCTTGTAGGCGGTCTTCTTCAGGAAGGACTTCGAGTCCAACTGTATCTGCTTTTTTGCAGGAGTTAAAAATCAGCAGAAATAAAAAAAGAACACTTAATAGTCGTGAACCCTTACCTGAAAAAATGTTTTGCATACGGCTTTAAAAAAAATTTGCGGTCACGCCTCGGGCGTGACCGCAAAATATTTATTTACAATTTTCTGATTTCAATTCTTAGTCAGCCAAAACGCCTTCTTCTTCCAGAACGGCATCATAAAATTCTGAGTAAGCATCCATGTAATCTTCGGGGCTTTGGTATTCAAGAACCGGTTTGCCTGAAGCGCGGAGATACGTATTGATTTCTTTCTCTGTTGCTTCGCTTCCTTTGATTACTGCATCACTATGGTCAATTGCAGATTTAGTAAGATTGATATAGTTTGGTGTTTTGTAATGTTTCAGATCTTTATCATTCATACCTTCCAGTTTCAGTTTCTGAGCCGTTTTAGCGTTCATCTGACCTGTAAAAGCATCATCATAAACTGAATAAACAACTTTAGATTCTGCAAAAATAGGGTCTTCGCTGTAAGCCTTTTTAATCATTACAGGTAACATGCTGGTCATCCAACCGTGGCAATGAATTACATCGGGAGCCCAACCTAATTTTTTTACTGTTTCAATAACGCCACGACAAAAGAAAATAGTACGCTCATCGCTGTCTTCAAAAAGATTGCCTTCTTGATTAACATACGTTAGTTTGCGTTGAAAATATTCTTCGTTGTCTATGAAATAAACCTGCATACGTGCAGATTGAATAGATGCTACTTTAATAATAAGCGGATGGTCGTTATCGTTGATGATAAGGTTCATACCTGATAAGCGGATAACCTCGTGTAATTGATTTCTGCGTTCGTTGATGCAGCCAAAGCGGGGCATAAAAGTTCTTATTTCCTTACCTCTTTCCTGAATTCCCTGCGGAAGTTTTCGTCCGATTGTTCCGATAGGACTTTCTTCTAAGTAAGGAGTGATTTCTGATGAAACGAATAATACTTTAGCTTTTTTCATGTGTTGTATTTAGTTTAACAATTAGTGAATATTCTTTACTGAGTATTGCTTATTTCTGGTTGTTCGGGGGAATGGATTTTGAATTTCATAGAACAACAGGCTTTTGGAAATAAGTATGCAAAAGTAAGCAATAAAAAAGCAATTTTCAAAATTAATATAGCTTTGAGCGCTATTTTTCGGAATTTTATTTTTGTTCTTCCTTGATATACAACAGTTTCTATAGCTAATTGTTTTAATAGATTATTTATGAAAGTATTTGAAAAGACGGACGAACTGCACCAATTTCTTACTCTGGAGCGGGGAAAAGGTAAGTCTGTAGGTTTTGTACCTACCATGGGTGCGCTTCATAATGGACATATTTCGCTAATTAATAAGGCAAAACAGGAAAACGATCTGGCGGTGGCAAGTGTGTTTGTAAATCCAACCCAATTCAATAATGCTGATGATTTAAAGAAATATCCGCGCACAATAGATGCAGATAAAGCATTATTGGAGAAACACGGTTGTGATGTTTTATTCTTTCCTTCGGTGGATGAGATTTACCCTGCAAAGGATAATACCGTTTTTGACTTAGGTGGTTTAGATACCTTAATGGAAGGCCAATTCCGTCCCGGCCATTTTAACGGAGTGGCCATGGTGGTGAAAAGGTTGTTGGAAATTGTGCAGCCTGATAATGCCTATTTCGGTGAAAAGGATTTTCAGCAGTTGGCTATTATAAGGTATATGGTAAAGGCTGAGGGCTTGTCTGTTAATGTAATTGGCTGCCCAACGCTGAGAGAAACCAGTGGTCTGGCAATGAGTTCACGCAATACGCGCCTTACGGAAGAAGAGAGGGTTGAAGCAGCAGCTATTTACAAAGCAATGGTTGAAGCAAAGGAAAATGCTAAAAGCCTTCCGCCTCAGAAAGTAAAAGAACTATTTGAAAGTGCTATCAATCAAAACCCTGTTTTCAGGTTAGATCGGAAGAGCGTC
>JAGVLY010000024.1 GCA_020054035.1 Bacteroidia bacterium
CACCGTTAAAAACACTACAGGTGCTGTTCAGCCAAAACTTGATTTAACACTGAAAGAAAAAATCAGTGGTAACACTATGAACGGTGTTACTGACAACAAAGGGAAGGCGGAGTTTCATCTGAAGAAAGGAAACACTTATGTCATTGGATTTAAAGGAAAACAAAACCACAGTGAAATAGCCGTCCTAACTGGCGGAAGCGGCTTTATTACTAAAACCATTACTTACGATGCACCTCTTTCAATAGTATCAGGAAAAACAGATACCATTAAACAAAACATTCCCCGCGACCAAAGTTCTACTGCTTCAGAAGCCCTCATCAAATTGGGTATAACCGACAAGAACGAGAGGCCGTTGACTAATGTACCGGTGAGTATGTTTTGCCGCAAAACCAACAAATTTTATTCTTCAAAAACGGACAACACAGGTGAAGCCCGTTTTCTTGTACTTATTAATAACGACTATGAGATAAATGTTGATGCGGAACAAAACTTCCGTCAGATAAATGTTCCCGACAAGGCTTATCTGGGAATGACTAAAAAACTCATCTATACACCAACAAAACTGGACGAGACTGTTAATGGTGATACCATTACCCAGCAATTGGGTGAAGATGCAGAGCCCACCAATTCAAGAGTTTTAATAAAAATGCTGATTTCGGATTTGGATAGAAACCCATTGGCAAATGAACCTGTATTTATCAATGAAAAGGAAGGGAATAAGGTATACTATGGTATTTCAGGCGAAGACGGAACGGTAAAGTTGCTGGTTCCTAAAGGCAATAAATATTTATTGAACTTTAAATACGAACGCGATGTTGACTTGCTTGACCTAATGCAGAAAGAAGGCTACCGCACTATTGAAATTGAATACGGGTATATGGGCTCACAAAAAATTGAAGAGTTCTATCAAACAGCCAAACGCGATAAAAATGGTTTCATTACTGAGTTTATGAGCACTAAAGCAAATCCGATAAAATTTGAAGGAACTATTGAAAAAACAGCACAGGGTTTTAACATCAATTACGGATCAGAATCCTCCACTCCTACTCCTGCTGCCTATGACGGAATGCTGCTCTCACATGGCGGTTACTACTCGCGCAACTTCTTCAGTTTTGATGAAGCAACAGGAAAATACAACTGGGGTTCTGAATTTGCGGAAAGCGGACCTTCAAGTGCTGTTGTGGAAGACAGTGTATTACTGATTAACACACAATCCTGCACACTTTATGCGCTGGAAGCCTACACAGGAAAAATGCTGTGGTCAAAATGGTTGGGACCAAATTTATACTCCATGCCGTCAATTGATAATGGAAAGGTATATGCTGTTTATCCAAATGAGTTGGGCGCAAGTGTTTCGCGACTTACACAAACAGGTAAAGGCGATTTGGAAGAGCTGAAAAATGTGCTTGCCTGTTTTGATTTAAGAACCGGTAAAATCCTTTGGCAGAATTGGGTGAATGCCGAAGCACTTTCATCACCGGTTATCAGCGGCAGTAATGTTTACCTCACCTGTCTTTCGGGGAAGCTGTATGAGTTTGATAAAAATAAAGGAACTGTGTTAGGCAGCATAAATGATGTTGCAATGTCACCACCAACCATTGTAAATGATAAAGTTTTTGTGAGCGTAAAGAATGCAGGAAATGAAACTGTTGCTGTCTATTCAACGAATGGATTAAAACCGGTAAAGAAAATCACTTCACTCAGTTCGCCTCTTTTTGTTGATGACCTTTATAATCTTTCGGCCAACGAACAAATGAATTTTTGCGGAACTCGAATACTGCACTATAAAGGCAAAAACTACAATGTAATGGGCAACAAAGTTATCTGCTCTAACCCAGATGATGGTTCAATTGCATGGTCGGCTATCATTCCCGCAACCAAAACAGAAACAGATAAGCCAATTGCTACCATGCCGATTGTAGCAGGCGGCAAAATTGTTATCTCTACTTTATCGGGACAGGTGATAGCTTATGAACCAACTACAGGCAAACAACTAAACTCATGGGAAACCAACAGTAAAGTGGAAACTCAGGCTACTATTAACAAAGGCTGGATCTATTCAGGAACCGAAGACGGAAAGACCGTTTCCATCAATACAGGAGACAGCAAGTTTACAGGATGGAATATGTTTGGCTATAACGGCAGCCACAACACGGTTGTGAGGTAAAAAAGAAAGGGAACCCTGTTGGGGTTCCCTTTCAAACAAACACTTTTCAGTGATTATTTTTTTGCTTTTCCTTTTGGAGCAGCAGCAACAGCAGCTAAAGAATCAGCAGTTGCTTGTGCTTTTGCAGCAGCTTCAACAGCAGCTAAAGAATCAGCAGTTGCTTGTGCTTTTGCAGCTTCAGCAGCTTGGATAGTAGCTAAAGAATCAGCAACTCTTGTAGAGTCAGCAACTTCTTTTGCTCTTTTTTCAGCAGCAGATGGTCCACAAGCAGCAAATACTGCAAATGCTAATACAGCAGGAACGTAAAATAATTTTTTCATTGTTTTGTTTATTGGGTTTTTAAAATCGGGGACAAATGTATAGAGTTATACAAATAGTCTATACAAATATGTTAAAATTTTAAAATATTGATAATTAGCACTTTAAATGTTATGCTCTACATAAAAAAAGCCTTGCACTGTGTGCAAGGCTTCCGATTAAAGACATAACGATAATTATCTGTTAATCTTTATATTGAGCATTAATCTGATCCGCTGAGGGCAGAATAACTTCTTTATTGCCGGCTTTTCTTACAAATTTCAAAAACTTACCTGTTCCTTTGCAGGCATAACCAATTACCGAATCTCTTGGAGTAACTCCGTTAAATGCAAAATATTTCCAGGTTTTATCTTCTTCCTGTACACACACTACAACATCCAAGGCATCGGTACAGGTGTTTTTCAATTTCACTTTGTAAGTGTCTTTCTTAAATTGACATTTCATACAATCTTCGCCCCAGGCAGAAGCATATTTTGTAAGGCAGTCGTTCCATTCCGTATCCTGATCATTTAGCGGAGGTGTAAAGGCAAATGCAAAAGGAATAAACAACGATAGTAGAATTAGTTTTTTCATTTTTAATGTAGTGTTGGTTTATAAATATTTTTAGCTGAAGGCAAACATCATTCCATTATTTGCAATGTGTGTTCTTTAAAATGATTTTAGCTTCTTCGTTGCCTTTCTTTTTTGACTCGTTCCAGTCTTTGCAGGCTGCATCATGGTCATTCAGTCCTTCTTTTGCCCAGCCTCTGTTGTTAAGGGCTTCACCGGCTTCTGTGTTATCAGGATTTAATGAAAGAGCCTTGTCGAAATCAGGCATAGCAAGGTCAAATTTCTTTAGTTTATTGTAGGCACTCCCTCGGCTGATATACGCCCAGATATGTTCGGGATGCGCAGCTATTACTTTAGTATAATCATCAATGGCAGCCTGATAATTCTTTTCAGCGCTTTGGCAAAAGGCTCGTTGCAATAAAGCATTCAAATGATCCGGCTTGCTGTTTAATACTTTGGTATAAAAACCAATAGCGGTATGAAATTCTCCTGCCATCTTTTTCTGCTCGCCCTGATTGAACATACCATCTATATCCTGCGAGTAGGAAGTGAGAAGGTTAGAAAGTAAGAAAGTGAGAAGGAGTATAATTTGTTTACTCATGGTGTTATTTTTTAAAGTATCGTATTCGTGAAAATAGTTCATGGTTTGTGGTTTTTAAAAACATTATTCAAACGTTTCTGTGCTCTTGTATTTGGGTTCTTGCACTAACCTAAGTAGATGCAGAAAGGCTTTTTGCAAACCTTTTACTGACTTATCATCTTCAGGGGTTACAATTTTCAACCGCGAAAAGTAATTCTTTTTTTCAACTAAGTATTCTTTTCGTTCTATGCATTTATCTCCGTCTATACACTTTATGATGAGGGCTTTTTCTTCGTCTGAATAAATTACTTCAGGATTCAGGTCAGTGATCAGGATGGTTTCTTCCATCATTTTCATTTCTTCTTTATAGGAAGTGAGTAACAGTAAACCTTTCTTTACATCTATCACATATTTACCGGTCAGCTTTCCGTTGATATAAGCCAAGGTTTCTTCCATGCTTATATTCTGTGCAAACGAAACTGCCGACAGCAGAAAAAAGCAGCAACAAAAAAAAGTATTTTTAAGAAACATAGGCTTCTGTAAATCCATTCAAAGAAAAGAAACAGTTTTTAAATTAGCAAAGATATACCTTTGATTTTGAAATAATCTGTTTCAATACGTATTTTCGGCACAGAAAAAACAAAGATATTTTCATTGAAAAGCATTTATAAGACCACGCTGTTGCTGTTTACAACACTTTTGGTGTCTGCCGTTTCATATACCCAAACACTGGATGTGCAGGGCAAGTTCAAGATTTATGACGGCAACTCAGAAGGGGCAATCATTACCGTAGCTAAGAACGGTGCTGTTGTGCAAACAGTGCCTATTAAAGGATCTAAATTTTCGGTTAACCTTGAATTCAACGCAGATTATGTACTCACCTTTTCAAAGCCGGGATATATTGTAAAAAAGGTTGCTTTAAATACCCGCGCCCCTCGGGATTTAGTTGAAGAAGGTTTTGACCCTGTTGAATTTTTTGTAGAGATTTTCAAACAATATGACGGAGTGAATATTGTTATTTTCAATCAGCCTGTTGCTATGTACCGCTATATGGAAGAACTGGATGGCTTTGGTTATGATACGGATTACACCAAGTCTATTCTTTCGCAGATAAAAGAAGTTGAAAAACAATTAGAGGTAAAAGCAAAAGAAGAGCAGACCGCCTTAGCACAGGCACAGACACAACAATCGGCACAGGCAAAGGCTGATGCTGAAGCCAAGAAAGCGGCTGAAGCAAAGGCTGCTGCCGAAGAAGAAAAAAGACAAGCCGAAGCAAAAGCTGAAGAAGAACGCAGACTGGCAGAAGCGAAACTAGCAGAAGAAACACGTAAAGCTACCGAGGCAAAAGCAGAAGAGGAGCGCAAAGCAGCAGCAGCTAAACTTGCCGAAGAAAAAAGACAAATGGCTGAAGCCAAAGCTGCAGAAGAAAAACGTTTAGCCGAGGAAGCAAAGGTTGCTGAAGAAGCACGCAAAGCAGCTGAAAAAGGACGTTTAGAAGAGGAAGCGCGCAAAGCAGCTGAAGCAAAAGCATCTGACGAAGCACGTAAGGCAGCGGCAAAAACTGCTGCTGAGGAAGAAGCCAAACGTATAGCAACAGCACAGGCAGAACAAGAAGCAAAAAAAGCAGCAGAAGCTAAAGCAGCGGAAGAAAAACGAAAAGCAGAAGAAGCACGTTTAGCCGAAGAAAACAGGCAGATAGAAATTGCCCGTGCCGAGCAGGAAGCACGTAAAAAAGAAATTCTGGCCAAAGCAGCAGAATCAGAAGAGAAGAGACTTGCAGCCGCAAAAGCTGTTGAGGAAGAGCGCAAAAAAGCTGCTATACTGCGGGCGCAGGAAGAAGAAAAAACACGTCAGCAGAACTACGCCAACGTGGAAGCAAAGAAGAAAACAAAAGAAGACTACTACACTCCCCTGCCCGATTCGCGCACCGAAGATACGGTGGATGACGGCAAAAAGAAAACTACTACCATTACCATTATCAAAAGCAATTACAAAACTACCTACGTAAAAGTAGTACACAACTGGGGCGGTGTGTTTTACTTTATGAATGATGAAGATATAACCGAGAGCGAGTTTAAGGCGAAGACGAAGCTATAACTCGATGTTCATCAAACTTTATCCTTATTTTTGTAAGACAATATCATCATGTCTCTCTTCCACCCTACCGTTGAATTCTGGTTTGCCAAAAACCTTGGTGAACCTACCGAGGTGCAGCGCCTTGCCTGGAAAGAAATAAAAGCAGGCAACAACACGCTGATTGCAGCACCAACAGGTTCGGGTAAAACACTGGCTGCATTTCTTTCGGCTATTGATGATCTGGTAAAACAAAGTCTGGAATTCAGGTTAGAGAATGCAACACAAGTAGTTTATATTTCTCCGCTGAAAGCGTTGAGCAATGATATTGAGCGCAACCTGAATGTGCCACTATCGGGAATACAAAAAGAGTTGGAAGAACAAGGGTTGTTTCCTCCCGGAATACGTGTTAGTGTGCGCACAGGCGATACACCACAGGCCGAACGGATAGGGATGATTAAAAATCCTCCGCATATTTTAGTTACCACTCCTGAATCATTATACCTGATGCTGACTTCCGTAAACGGAAGAAAAATATTATCCACCGTAAAGACGGTAATTGTGGATGAGATACATGCGCTGGTGGGCGATAAAAGAGGTTCGCATCTTGCGCTGTCCTTAGAACGTCTGGAAGTTTTAACAAAGAACAGATTGAGGCGCATCGGCATTTCGGCAACACAGAAACCGATTGAACAGGTTGCAGAATTTTTAACCGGAACACATGGGAAAGAATATCCTGCCGTAATTGTAAACGCAGGACACAGGCGTAAATTAGACCTTGCCATAGAAGTTCCGCCCTCACCGCTAACGGCTGTAATGGCAAACGAAGTGTGGGGCGAGATTTATCAGAAATTAGAAGAGTTAATTCTTTCGCATAAGACCACGCTCATCTTTGTAAACACACGAAGATTAGCCGAGCGACTGGCGCATACCTTAACAGAACGCTTAGGCGAAGATGCCGTAACAGCGCACCACGGCAGCATGAGCAAAGACCACCGCTTTGATGCAGAGCAGCGGTTGAAGAACGGTTCGCTGCGGGCATTGGTTGCCACGGCTTCATTGGAATTGGGTATTGATATCGGTTCTGTTGATTTGGTTTGCCAGGTTGGTTCTCCTCGTTCCATTGCTGCATTTCTGCAACGGGTCGGTCGCTCGGGACACAGTGTTAAAGGAACACCCAAAGGGCGTTTATTTCCTTTGAACTTAGATGAGCTGGCAGAAAGTGTTGCTATTTTAGATGCCGTGAAGCGCGGTGAATTAGATAAAATAATTATCCCCGATAAGCCGCTTGACATCCTTGCACAACAACTGGTTGCCGAGGTATCATGTGATGAATACAAGGAAGATGATTTGTTTGAATTAGTGAAGAAGGCTTATCCTTATCGCAACTTAGAACGCAAAGAATTTGATGAAATAGTAACCATGCTTTCGGATGGCTTTGCCACCAAGCGCGGCAGGCGCAGCGCTTACCTGCACCGCGATATGGTGAACGATACTTTACGCGCCCGCAAAGGCGCAAAGCTTACCGCCATTGTTTCGGGCGGTGCCATTCCCGATAATTTTGACTACGATGTTATTTTAGAACCTTCGGGCACTTATCTCGGCACGCTGAACGAAGACTTCGCGATAGAAAGCATGGCAGGTGATATTTTCCAGCTGGGAAATTCATCGTGGAGAATACTGAATGTGGAAACAGGAAAAGTAAGAGTAGAAGATGCAGGCGGCATGGCTCCTACCATTCCCTTCTGGTTGGGCGAAGCACCTGGAAGAACGGTGGAGCTTTCGCAAGCAGTTTCAAGATTGCGCGCTGAAATTTCAGAGAAATTAGGCAGCAATCATGATCTGCAACTGGAAGAAACTTCCAAAGCCTTGACAGAAGAGTTGGGTTTGTCATCATCTGCTTCCGAGCAGTTGGTAAACTTTTATGCTTCTGCACAAGCGGCACTGGGAGTAATGCCCACGCAGGAAACATTGGTGATGGAACGCTTCTTTGATGAAGCTGGTGATATGCATCTTGTCATACATTCACCTTTCGGAAGCCGCATGAACAGAGCGTGGGGCTTGTCGCTGAGAAAACGCTTCTGCAAGAAATTTAATTTTGAATTACAAGCGGCAGCAACGGAAGATGCAATCATTCTTTCGCTGGGTTCAACACACAGCTTTCCGCTGGAAGAAGTGTTTCAATACCTGAATGCACAAACCGTGCGCACGGTGTTGATACAGGCGCTGCTTGATTCACCCATGTTTGAGATACGCTGGCGCTGGAATGCTTCCCGTGCATTGGCAGTGTTGCGCAGAAGAGCAGGAAAAAAAGTGCCTCCGCAAATACAGCGCATGAACAGCGAAGACCTTATTGCGCTTGTGTTTCCCGACCAGCTTGCCTGTTTTGAAAACATACAAGGCGAACGCGAAGTGCCTGACCATCCGTTGGTAAATCAGACGATACACGATTGTTTATATGAGGCAATGGACATTGAGCGGTTGGAAAATTTGCTGCGTTCCATAAAAGCAGGAGAACTGAACTTGGTGGCGAAAGATTTGAAAGAGCCTTCGCCTTTTGCGCATGGAATATTAAATGCGCGTCCTTACGCTTTCTTAGATGATGCACCGTTGGAGGAAAGGCGCACCAATGCCGTTCGCAACCGCAGGTGGATGGACCCTGAGCAAGCAAAAGATTTAGGAAAATTAGATGAAGCGGCTATTGAGGCCGTAAAAAAAGAAGCATTTCCGGAAGCAGAAAACTATGATGAATTGCACGATGCGTTGGTGCTTTCGGGCTTTATCACCGAAAAAGAAGGAGAAGAAAATAATTGGAAAAAGTATTTTGAAGAACTCGTGATTGCAAAACGTGCAACAGTTTTACATTTTCAACATATCCGTTTGTGGGTTGCCGTTGAAAGAGTTCCTCAGTTAGCGAAAGTTTATTCGCTGAACATGCTCTCCCCCTTTGGGGGAGCCGGAGGGGGCTTTAATCCTTTAGTAACTATTCCCGAAAAGATACAATCTGCTTTTCCGGAGAACCAAAATTCATTGGCAGAGATCATTCGCGGAAGATTGGAAATACTCGGGCCGGTAACGGCTTCATCTGTTGCTGAGACAATGGCGTTACCATTGACTGATGTGGATTTAGCATTGAGTGTTTTAGAAAATGAAGGGTTTGTTTTTCGGGGACAATTCAATCCCGATGAACCGGAGTTAGAGTGGTGCGAGCGCAGATTATTAGCCCGTATCCACCGCTATACCTTGAAGAAACTGCGCAGCGAAGTGCAGCCGGTGAATGCAGCAGACTTTATGCGTTTCCTGTTTCAGTGGCAGCAGGTGGAAACAGGCACACAGAGCGAAGGTCCGCAAGCTTTGAAAAAAGTATTGGAACAATTAGAAGGCTACGAAGCGCAGGCAGCAGCATGGGAAAGCGATATTCTTGCTGCACGTGTAAATGATTACGACCATCACTGGCTGGATGTGCTTTGTCTTTCGGGGAAATTTGCATGGGGAAGGTTCAGAATAAACAATAACAGCAAAAATTCAGGGCCGGTAAAAACCACACCTATCTCTATTGTTTCGCGCCCTGCGCTGGGTATCTGGAAAGCAGAAAGCAATGTCGAAAAACCTTTTGAGCTTTCTCATAACTCAAAGAAAATACAGGAAGTGCTTGCACAATACGGTGCTATGTTCTTCAATGAAATAACTGAAAAGACAGGCTTGATGCGTGGACAAACAGAAGAAGCGATGAACGAATTGGTATCGTGCGGGCTGCTGACTTCTGATAGTTTCACGGGCTTGCGGGCATTGCTGCTTCCCGCGAAATACAGCACACAGGCGGGAAGGACAAAAAATAATATTGTGTTTACGATGGAACAGGCGGGGAGATGGAGTAGCTTAAGCCTCACCCCTAACCCCTCTCCGAAGGAGAGGGGAACAGAGCAAGAAAGTAAACGTGCTCTGGAGATGATTGCGCGAACCTTGCTGAAAAGATATGGTGTGGTATTCAGAAGATTGGCAGAGAAAGAAAACCTTACTCCACGATGGAGAGAGTTGATAAAGATCTACCGCCTGATGGAAGCACGGGGAGAGATACGCGGTGGACGCTTTGTTGAAGGGATGTACGGTGAACAGTTTGCCCTGCCTGAAACAATAGCACTCTTACGCAAAATAAGAAAGGACGAAAAATCAGGAAGATTGATCTCCATAAGTGCTAGTGACCCGCTAAATTTAACAGGAGTAATTACTCCCGGCAAAAGAGTTTCAGCACTTTACGGAAACCGCATTCTGTTTATGGATGGTATTGCGGTTGCTGTGAAAGACGGAAAAGAAATTGCACTGCTGCCCGCTGCTGACATTGATGCGTTGAAAGGCCGTGAGTGGCAAGTGCGCCAGGCATTGGTGCAACGGAATATTCCACCAAGACTGAGGGCTTATCTGGGGAAAGGGATTGGGTGAACACAAAATGTTGCTAAAAACATATTTTTCCTAATATTGCAGACTTAACTAATCTTAGTTATAATAGTGTCCAATAAATTAAACTATAAAGCAGTCGATTTCTTCTGTGGGGGTGGTGGGATGAGCTACGGCATGCAGCAAGCAGGAATTGAAGTTCTCGCAGGAATTGATTATGAGCCAACTTGTAAGGAGACATATGAAGCAAACATTAAAAACGCTGAATTTATTTTAGCAGATGTTTTCAATTTGTCAGAAAAAAGTCTTCAAAAAAAATTAAATCTCAAAAAAAATGACAATGAACTAATTTTAATTGGCTGTAGTCCCTGCCAGTTTTGGAGCATCATCAATACAGACAAAAATAAATCAGAAAAATCTAAAAACCTTCTTGTGGAATTTAGACGATTTGTTGAATATCTAAAACCTGGATATGTTGTTGTAGAAAATGTCCCTGGCGTTTTAAGGAAAAAAGAAGAAAGCGGATTAGCGTCATTCATAAATTGGTTAGAAGAAGAAAGAAACGGCTACAAAGTTCATTTTGATGTTCACAATGTTAGCGAATATGGAGTTGCTCAAAACAGAAAACGATTTACATTAATTGCAAACAGAGTTTCGAACGAGGAAATAATCCCATTAAAAAAAGCGGGAGAAAAATTGGCTGTAAAAGATGTGATAGGTACAGAAAATGGTTTTCCACGAATAGATGCAGGACACAAGGATGATAGTGATTTTCTACATACAGTTCCTTCTATTAGTCAAATCAACAAAGAAAGATTACGATTAGTAAAAAAAGATGGTGGTAATCGTTTTGGTTTTGCAAAAAATAAAAGACTGCAATTAAAATGTTTTGTTGACAGAGACGATTCTTTCAAAGACACTTTCGGCAGATTATGGTGGAATAAACCTTCTCCAACTATCACAACAAAATTTTCCAGTATTTCAAATGGACGATTTGTTCATCCCGATGAAGACAGAGCATTGTCCTTGCGAGAAGGTGCATCATTACAATCATTTCCTAAAAGCTATAAATTTTATGGTAGCAGCGTTTCTTCTATTGCACGAATTATCGGCAATGCTGTTCCGCCTGAATACGCCAAGCAAATTGGTTTAGCAATCTTAACAAACACTAAAAATGCAAGAAGAAGTAAAAAATGAAGTTTTAGAAATGAAGTTTGACCCAAATACAATCGAGCATTTGGGCATACATCAATATTCAACTTTACCACCTGTAATTGCAGAATTAGTATCAAACTCCTATGACGCAGAAGCGGAAGCTGTAACTATTTATTTAGTTGACAATGGAGATAAAGAAATTACCATTGAAGACAATGGGCACGGGATGACCTTTAATGAGATCAACACAAACTTTCTCTTAATAGGCAGAAATAGAAGACACAAGGAGGGCAAACAGAAAAGCAAAAATGATAAACGGCTTGTGATTGGCAAAAAGGGAATTGGCAAACTTTCATTCTTTGGTATTGCGGGAACAATTGAAGTTGAAACTATTCAAAACTATGTTTTAAATAGCTTCAAAATGGACTGGGATGACTTGAAAAAATTTGGAGAAGAAGATAAAACATACACTCCAACGATTTTAAAGAAAGATGAAACAGTTGAGAAGAAACAAGGAACTACAATACGTTTAAAAAATATCAAAAGAAAAACCGCATTTCTTCCTAAGGATTTAGCGTATTCATTATCTAAAACTTTCACAGTATTTGACGAGCCAGACTTTAAGGTTAAAATAATTCACAACAACGAACCAGATAACGCAACCGATGTAACTAACTCTCTTAAGTATTCAGGAATTACAAAACTGCATACATGGAAATTTCCAATAGTATTGAATCCAACAGGGTATGAATATGCCGACAAAATCAATGGCGAAATTATTGCAGGAGTTGAAACTGTGCCTTCCTCTCTGAAAGGTGTAGCACTATTTTCAAGAGGTAAATTAGTAAACGAGCATAGTTTTTATGATTTATCCGCATCAAGTTTTGGATACGATTACATTTCAGGATGGCTAAATGTTGATTTCATTGACGACTGGAAAAAAGAAGTCATTTCCACCAATCGCAAATCATTGATTTGGGAGGATGATGATGCTTCAAATTTGAAAAATTATTTAGCCTCAATAATTCCAACTTTCTATAACGAACAACGAGAGAAAAGAGAGGAAAAAGTTTTAGCAGACTTTAAAACTGAAACTGGAGAGGACATTCCTAAATGGTTAGAATCCCTACCATCACACGAAAATAAACTTGCAGACAAAATTGTCAAGACAATTTTTAAGAGTGAAATTGAATCGGGAAAAAGAGTTGAACTTATCAAATATGTTAAAGACTCTTTTCAATTTGAAGCATTCAAAGAGTTTGCAAGTGAACTTGAAGACCTTGAGCAAATAGATACAGCAAGTTTAATTCGCTTAATGAAGGAGTGGGAATTAATTGAAGCAAAAGAAATGTGCAAAATCGCTATTGGGCGAATAGAAACAATAAACACTTTTGAAAAGCACATCAAAAATAAAGTGAATGAAGTTCCTACAATGAGTGATTTCTTGAAAAAATTCGCTTGGATATTAGACCCAAGAATTCAAGAATTTGAAAATGAAATTTACTATTCTCAATTACTGAAAGAGAAGTATGCAGATGACAAGATTGCGTTCAGAGAATATTACGAAGCTGAAGCCATAAATAGACGAATTGATTTTTTATGTATGGGGCTTGCAAGTAACTATTTCATAATTGAACTAAAAAAACCAGAGTTTGTAATTCGAGAAAAAGATATTAGGCAAGCCGCAGATTACAGGTCATTTATTGAATCTCATTTCGGAAACGAGCCACAGACTATAAAATCGGTTGTTGCTTATGTAATTACAGGTTCAATAGACGGAGACAGGCTTGCAGTAGCTGCAATGAAAACATACGAAAAGGCTAACGAAGTTTATGTTCGGACATACCACGAACTTTTACGAAATGCAAGAAATTATCATACGGAGTTTATTAAAAAGTATGAGCAGACACAGGTAAAGTAATTTGCTTTACAAATAAGTTATTTTTTCGTCTTAGATAAACTATTTCTTATGTATCTTGCTACATACCAGAGAGTCCAAAATCCTCGTTTATTATATTTAACATTAAAATGGATTTCAAAGAAATAGAACAAAAGATACTCAACTTTCGTGATGAGCGCAACTGGCAGCAGTTTCATCAGATAAAAGATTTACTGCTGGGGCTTAATATTGAAGTGGGCGAATTGCAGGAACTGCATTTATGGAAAACCGAACAACAACAAACCGAGATAGACCGCGAAAAGATAAAAGACGAACTGGCTGACATTTCTATCTTTCTTATTTACATCAGCAAGCATTATAACATTGACCTTAGCGAAGCCATTGCGGCCAAGCTGGAAAAGAACGCAGCAAAATACCCGGTGGAGAAAAGCAGAAATTCAAATAAGAAATACAATGAGTTGTAGCAAGAAGTAATGGACAACGAGCAATCAAAACCACCGCGCAGAATTCGCTACAAAGGAACACACCCGAAAACCTTTAAAGAAAAATACAAGGAGTTGCAGCCCGAAAAATATGCTGCCGACATTGAAAAGGTAATGCAAAAGGGCAATACGCCTGCCGGCATGCACCGTTCCATTTGTGTAAACGAAATACTGGAATTCCTGAACATACAACCCGGACAAACAGGGCTTGATGCTACCTTAGGTTATGGCGGACACAGTTTAGAAATACTGAAACGCCTTACTCCGGGCGGACGTTTATTTGCCACAGATGTTGACCCCTTTGAATTGCCCCGCACCCGCGAAAGACTGGAAGCACTGGGCTATGGTCCTGATGTGTTATTTATCCGCAAGATGAATTTCTCGGGAATAGAACAGATTGTTTATGAATCCGGTACGTTGGATTTTGTGTTGGCCGATCTGGGTGTTTCGTCCATGCAGATAGATAATCCGGAAAGAGGTTTTTCACTAAAAGTGGAAGGCCCGCTTGACCTACGTCTAAATCCTAAAAGCGGCAATCCCGCATCACACCTGCTGAAAAGAATAAGTCAACCCCGTCTGGAAGAACTGCTGATTGAAAATTCTGATGAACCCCATGCAGCAATTATAGCAGCTGCCATAAAGAATGAAATAAATAAGAACACGCCCGTTGAAACAACCACACAACTAAAAGCCATTATTAAAGAAGTATTACAGTTTATTCCTGCTGATGAACGCGATGAAACAATTAAGAAAACCTGTCAACGCTGCTTTCAGGCACTTCGCATCATTGTAAACGATGAGTTTGGTGTGTTAGAAAAATTCTTGGAAAAACTTCCCGCTGCACTTTCACCGGGCGGCAGAGTAGCTATACTCTCCTTTCATTCGGGCGAAGACAGAAGAGTTAAAAAATCATTTCAACAGTTTTTCAGAGAAGGTGTTTACAGCGAAATTGCTCCCGACCCTATTCGTCCATCGGTAGAAGAAATAGGCAGCAACCCGCGTGCACGTTCAGCTAAGTTGCGCTGGGCAATAAAATTATAATTTCGCAACGAAAATGCAGTAATTTATTTTCTCCTTAAACCTATTATTTATGTCAGAAGAACAAGGCACAGTCACTACTGCCACTGAAAACGGGATAGCTACCATCACCTTTTATCATCCTCAAAGCAACTCATTACCAGGCGCATTGTTACGACAACTTGCTGAAGAAATAACCAACGCAGGCAACAACTCTGATGCAAAAGTGATTGTATTGAAAAGCCAAGGCGAGAAAGCCTTTTGCGCAGGTGCATCATTTGACGAACTTATTTCCATTAAAGACAGCGAAACGGGCAACTATTTTTTCTCGGGATTTGCGGCTGTTATCAATGCAATCCGCAAAGCGCCAAAGTTTGTTATTGCACGTGTGCAGGGCAAAGCAGTAGGTGGTGGCGTTGGAATTGCATCTGCAGCTGATTATACATTTGCATTAGATTCAGCTTCCGTAAAACTGAGCGAACTGGCAGTTGGTATTGGCCCATTTGTGGTAGGTCCTGCGGTAGAACGCAAGATCGGAACATCAGCATTTGTGCAGCTTTCCATCAATGCCACCAAATGGGAAAGCGCAGCATGGGCAAAAGAAAAAGGTCTGTATGCCGAAGTATTTTCTTCCGTTGAACAAATGGATGAAGCAGTGAAATTGCTGGCTATGACCCTTTCATTCAGCAGTCCGGAAGCCATGGCAGAGCTAAAGAAAGTTGCGTGGCAAGGAACAGAGAACTGGGACAGTTTACTTTCCGAAAGAGCAGCCATCAGCGGCAGACTGGTACTTTCAGATTTTACAAAAGACGCTATCAATAAATTCAAACAAAAATAAAATAGTTACGATGAAACATCTTTTCCTCTTTCTCACGTTCTTACTTTCTAACCTTCTTTCACTTCATGCGCAAACGCCAAGCTGCGAAGTAAAATGCTTTTCAGGAAACTGTCAAAATAGTTTTGGCAAGTATCAATACAGCAACTGTGTTGTTTATGAAGGCTTTTTCAAAGACTCCAAACCAAACGGCAAAGGCAAATACCTTTATACTACCGGTGATGTGTATGATGGTGAATTTATCATGGGTAAACGCGAGGGCTTTGGTGAGTTCAAATGGACTGATGGAACTCGTTATGAAGGCGACTGGAAAGCCGATGTAATGGATGGCAAAGGAACTATCTGGTATGCAAACGGTGAAAAATATGTGGGTGAATGCTACAACTCAAACCGTGAAGGAAAAGGAATCCATTACAATGCCAACGGAACCGTTTTCCATGATGGCTACTGGAAAAATAATGACAAAGCACCAACTTCAACTTCCGTTACAGGTGGAACCCAGAACAGTAATTCACAAATTTCGGGAGGTAATACTACTAACACCACTCCACCGGCAGATGAAGATGATTATTCGTGGCTTGACGCATGGCTGGATAGCTATGACGAAACAACAGATGAAAGCGCGACAAAAACAGAAGAAACAAAATCTAAAACCATTACAGGCGAAACAACGCAGGGAACATCATCCGGCAATTTCTGCACCGACTATAAAACTATTGCAGCTACAGCCGGTGAATATTTTACAAGCATTCAAGGAAGCATTCGCTCACAAACAGGAGACATGTTTAAAACAACCATTTACAACACCACTAAATCTATTACCGGTTCAAAGGATTGTTATGTGCAATACATTTTAGGTACCAGCTACTATGCAATATTTGGTGAATATGATACCTATTCTGCTGCCGAAACAAAGTTTAATGAACTGCAAGGCAAAATAAAAAGTTGTATGACTGATAAGTTGCTTGAAAATGGCAAAACCACCGAATACATTCTCAAAGACCTTTCCATTATTAAAAAATATCCTGATGGCTTTGATTTGTTTGGCGACCAACTTGATATTTACAAGAGTGTTGAAACAGGCAAATACGAAGTAAGGCTGTATATCTCAACTAACACATGGAACAACAGGGTTTACACCATTACTTCACCGGGCGGATCGGGCGATGCAACGTTTGATACCAACCTGAAAAAAATCATGGAAAGCAGCCGCAATACATTTGCTGCTGTATTGGGCGAAAAACATGAAACCAAGAATTTATTCGGAACTTATGTACACTATGATATTAACGCCACACTTCCCGGCATTTTTGACCTGAGTTACACCGAAGGGGGCTTTGCGCTTACAAAAGAAATTACAGGCGTACGATACGATGGCTCAAGTGAAGCCGATGCAAAAAGAATTTACAATGAGTTGGCTGAAAAAATAAAAAAATCATTAGGCTATAACTATGTTTATATCACTACGGAAGACGATAAAGGCGAGTGGAAAAATTTCAAGCTTGCTTCAAAAAGCGAGATGAAGGCTGATGACACTCCCGTAGTTACCGTAAAATACGATTACGACAGCTACGATAAAAAGTATTCGGTTGAAATAAGCTTCGGGTATAAAGCATTTGGCGGAATATTATAGAAGCATAAACACTGTCTACTTATCGTTTATTTCGACAATCTTATACTTAACGCTATATTGTTTGTCGAATAACCTGCTTGAAAGAACAATATTCTGAATAATTCGTATATTGCGGTATAAATTACCTCTGCCTCCGGGCAGACAGGGAAACCAATAAGGTATGGCTGCAATCGTAACGGAGAAAAAGAAAGCCGGTTCTGTTTTGCCGGGAAACACGCTGTTAAAGGCGTGGCAACTGATGTGCACAGCCCGTGCCATGTCAGCTATTTACGAGAAGAATGCTAAAATAACTTCCAAATATGTTCACGCCACTTCGCGCGGACATGAAGCAATACAACTTGCATTAGGCTTACAATTATTGCCTCAGGATTTTGTTGCGCCTTATTACCGCGATGATTCTATTTTGTTAGCAATAGGTATGCAGCCATACGAACTGATGCTGCAACTATTGGCAAAACGTGATGATCCTTTTTCGGGCGGAAGAACGTATTACTCGCATCCAAGTCTGAAGCGCGATGAAATGCCTAAAATACCGCACCAGAGTTCCGCAACGGGAATGCAGGCAATCCCTGCAACAGGTGTGGCAATGGGATTGCAGTATCAGGAATTGATTGGTTTAAAAGCTTCGGCAGAAAAACCAATCAGCGTTTGCTCGCTGGGTGATGCATCAATAACCGAAGGTGAAGTAGCCGAAGCATTTCAAATGGCAGTGCTCAAAAAACTGCCCATATTGTATTTAGTGCAGGACAATGAATGGGATATTTCAGCAACGGCAAAGGAGATACGTGCGATGGATGCGACTGAATATGCCAGAGGATTTAAAGGACTGGAAGTGCGCAGCATTGACGGCACTGACTTTATAGAGTGTTATAAAACCGTTTCGGAAGTGATAGAGCTTATGCGTAAAGAGCGCAGGCCATTTCTTATTCATGCAAAAGTTCCGTTGCTTAATCACCACACATCTGGTGTGCGCATGGAGTTTTACCGCAGTGAAGAAGACCTGGCAAAACATAAAGCGCGCGATCCGTTTCCTAAGTACAGAAAGCAATTAATTGAAATTGGTGTTACAGAAAAAGAACTTGCTGAACTGGAAGAAGAAGCAAACCAATTAGTAGAAGAAGATTTTGAAAATGCGTTAAAAGCAGAAGACCCTCAGCCATCGGATTTGTTTTTACATGAGTTTGCCCCTTCCCCTGTTACCGAAGAAAAAGGAGAACGCAATCCCGCAGGCAAACAGCCTACGGTGATGGTTGACTCTGCATTATTTGCTATCAGAGAATTGATGGCAAAGCATCCCGAGTGTTTGCTTTATGGACAGGATGTAGGCGGAAGATTAGGAGGAGTATTCCGTGAGGCAGCAACACTGGCACAACAGTTTGGGGATAACAGAGTATTTAATACTCCAATACAGGAAGCATTTATAATAGGAAGCACCGTTGGCATGAGTGCCGCAGGATGCAAACCCATTGTAGAAGTACAGTTTGCAGATTATATCTGGCCGGGCTTAAATCAATTATTTACAGAAGTAAGCCGCTCGTGCTATTTAAGTAATGGCAAATGGCCTGTGAGTTGTATTATCCGTGTCCCCATCGGTGCATATGGCAGTGGCGGTCCTTATCACTCATCCAGCGTTGAGTCAGTAGTAACAAATATTAAAGGAATAAAGATAGCATATCCATCAACCGGTGCCGATTTAAAAGGACTAATGAAAGCTGCATATTATGACCCAAACCCTGTGGTTATTTTAGAACACAAAGGTTTGTATTGGTCAAAAATAAAAGGAACGGAAGAAGCCAAAACCATTGAACCGGATGAAGAGTATATTATTCCTTTCGGTAAGGCAAGGATTGCATTGGAGGCATCGGCAGAAGAATTAGTAAGCGGAAATACCATCACGGTTATCACTTACGGAATGGGTGTTTACTGGGCAAAAAATGCAGCCAAAAACTTTCCGGGCAAAGTAGAAATAGTTGATTTACGAACACTTAATCCGCTGGACGAAGAAACAATTTATGCTTCGGTAAAAAAGCACGGAAAGTGTTTAGTGGTAACGGAGGAACCTGTAAATAATTCATTTGCGCAAAGCATTGCAGGGCGCATTTCCAAAACCTGTTTTGAATATTTAGATGCACCTGTGGATGTAATCGGTTCGGAGAATTTGCCGGCTATTCCTTTAAACTCAATCTTGGAGCAAACGATGATTCCATCGGCTGAGAAAGTGGCGGTGGTTATGAAGAATTTGTTTGAGTATTGATTTATGCAGAAACTTCTTTTATTGCACGGTGCCACCGGTTCATCACAACAGTTTGAACAGGTAGCAGCCCTGCTTAATAACAGCTTTGAAATACACACCCTTGATTTTTCGGGACATGGAGGAAAACCAATTCCTGACGAGCCTTTCAGCATTGAGTTATTTGCAAAGGATGTACTTCGGTGGATGCAGCAGAACAAGATAGCAACCATTGATATTTTCGGCTACAGCATGGGCGGATATGTTGCTTTATATCTTGCAAAAAATCATCCCGAAAAAGTTGGCAAAGTATTTACCCTTGCCACCAAATTTAACTGGAACCCCGAAGGTGCAGCCAAAGAAGCAGCTATGCTTAACCCCGAAAAGATTGTTGAGAAAGTTCCTGTCTTTGCCAAAGCACTGGAACAAAAACACGGTGAGAACTGGAAAACTGTTTTAATAAAAACAGCAGAGATGATGATTAATCTGGGCAACTCCCCTGCCCTGCCCTTAACTTCACTTACAGAAATACAACATCCTATTTTGATTTCCGTTGGCGATAAAGACAACATGGTAACGCTGGAAGAAACCATTGCAGCTTACCGCTCAATAAAAAACGGACAACTGCTGGTGCTGCCTCAAACACAGCATCCATTTGAAAGGGTAAATCCCAAAAGAATTGCAGCTAAAATAAGTCGTTATTTCAGCGAGTGAATCGCTACGCGATTGCCTTCGCTGTCAATAAACAAGCCCATATAACCAATATCAGGCGTTATCAGTTTTTTCTCCTGAAGCACTTTCCCACCTGCTTTTTCAACACGCGCCAACTCCACTGCAAGGTCAGCAGCTTGTGAGGTAAAGTAAATTAATACACCGTCATTTTTTGAAGTAGCATAAAACTCCTTGTTATAAACCAATGAACCCTGCGCACCCGGTTTATTATCCAATGCCGGAAACCAACCCATTTCAATTGGTCCCATTACATGTTTTGAAATACTGATTTCAAAAACAGTTTGGTAAAAAGTGATGGCTCTGTCCATATTGTCAACCGGAATTTCAAACCAGCCAACCATGTTTCTTTGTAGTTCCATTGTGTTAAATTTTTAGATGTGTATGCAAATATAAAGAATACTTCTCTGCGGCTCTCTGCGTAAAACTCTGCGACCTCTGCGGTTAAAATTAGTTGCCGTAAATCTTTATCTTTGCGCGAATCCCAAAAAGAAAAACATGTCCTGGACTTTAGATAAAATATTAGAAGTTTACAATACACCCTTGTTGGAATTAGTTTTCCAAGCACAGCAGGTTCATCGTCAATACCACACCCCAAGCGAGGTGCAGGTTAGTTCACTGCTATCCATTAAAACTGGAGGCTGTGCTGAAGACTGCGCCTATTGCCCGCAGGCAGCCCGCTACAACACCGATGTTAAGGTGCATAAACTGATGACACAGGAAGAAGTAGTAAGTGCTGCAACTAAAGCAAAAACAGCAGGTGCATCACGCCTGTGTATGGGAGCTGCCTGGCGCGAAGTGCGTGATAACCGCGATTTTGACAATGTACTGGAAATGGTAAAAAGCGTGAACGGCATGGGCATGGAAGTATGCTGTACCCTTGGAATGCTTACCGAAGAACAGGCGCAGAAACTGGCTGACGCAGGATTGTATGCTTACAACCACAACATTGATACATCAGAAGAAAACTACGATAAAATCATTACTACCCGTACTTATAATGACCGCCTGCACACCATTGAAAACGTGCGCAAAGCCGGAGTAAGCGTATGTTCAGGTGGAATTATAGGAATGGGAGAAAGTGTGGAAGACCGTGCAGGTATGTTGTTAACTCTTTCCAATCTTGACCCTCAACCTGAGTCTGTTCCGATTAATGCATTAGTGCCTGTTGCAGGAACTCCTCTTGAAAATCAACCCATTGTTCCTATTTGGGACATGGTGCGCATGGTAGCTACGGCACGTATAGTAATGCCAAGAACAACGGTGCGCCTTTCTGCGGGAAGAACACGCATGTCGCTGGAAGGACAGGCTTTGTGCTTCTTAGCCGGAGCAAGTTCAATTTTTGCAGGTGATAAATTATTGACCACTCCCAATCCTGATTTCAATGAGGATATGGAAATGTTCAAACTCTTCGGGTTAACTCCAAAAGAAGCTTTTAAAGAAGTGGCACATGCACATTGATGAGCGCCTGAGCGCATCACTGGAAAAAAGAATTTCCGAAAAAACCTTTCGCTCAATCACGCTGAAAAGCGGATTGATTGATTTTTCATCCAACGATTACCTTGGTTTTGCACGCTCTGCAAAACTGAAAGAGAAAATCAAAGAATACGAAAACACAGAACAGAATTTACTGAATGGCTCTACCGGTTCGCGGCTGCTGTCAGGCAATTCAGCCTTTGCTGAAGAACTGGAAAAGTTTATTGCAGATTATCATAACGCAGAGGCAGCATTACTCATCAACTCAGGTTACGATGCAAACCTTGGTTTGTTTTCAGCGCTGGGCAGAAAAGGCGATACTATTATTTATGATGAGCTCATCCATGCATCAGTGCATGATGGCATGCGGCTTTCCAAAGCAGATTGCAAACCATTTGCACATAATAACACTGTACATCTTGAAGAACTTTTAAAACAAACAACAGGGCAAATTTTTGTTGCTGTTGAATCAGTTTATTCAATGGACGGAGACTTTGCTCCATTAAAAGAAATTGCCGCACTCTGCAAAAAATACAACGCCAGTCTTATTGTTGATGAAGCCCATGCTACAGGAATTTTCGGAGAAAATGGAAAAGGAAGAGTTTGTGAATTAGGTTTGAAAAATGATGTGTTTGCTCGACTGATTACATACGGAAAAGCTATAGGGTGCAATGGTGCGGCAGTTATAGGCAGCACATTGTTAAAAAACTACCTCGTTAATTTTGCACGTTCATTTATTTACACAACGGCAGCGCCTGTGCATAACTTACATGCAATAAAAAGCGCTTACGATTTATTACTGAAATCTGAAGAAACAATTTCTTCTCTCAAAAAACTGATTGCACTTTTTAAACAGATAATAATCACTGTTGATGGAATAAATCTGCACGAAAGCTCCTCTCCTATTCAAAGCATTATTATCCCGGGAAATGAAAAGGTGAGAAATGTAGCAGAACAAATACAGGAAAAAGGTTTTGATGTTCGCCCGTTGGTAAGTCCTACTGTGCCTGCAGGACAGGAACGAATAAGAATTTGTCTACACGCTTTTAATACAGAAAAAGAAATTGAAGATTTGGTTTCAGCAATTCAATTATCGCTGCAATGAGAAAGATATTTGTAACCGGAATTGGAACTGGTATTGGTAAAACAATTATTTCCGCTTTGCTTACAGAAAAATTGAAAGCCGATTACTGGAAACCTGTTCAATCAGGAAACCTCGATGACACAGATACCGATTTAGTACGAAGATTAGTTTTTAACAACCTATCCGTTTTTCATCCTGAGACATTCAGATTAAAGCAACCCCTATCGCCTCACGTTGCCGCTGAAATTGATGGAGTTGAAATAAATTTGGAAGATTTTAAAATTCCTGAAACAAAAAACAACTTAGTGATTGAAGGCGCAGGCGGGTTGATGGTTCCGCTTTCAAACCAACTCTTTGTTATTGATTTGATAAAGCATATAAATGCAGAAGTAGTTCTTGTTTCACAGAACTACTTAGGCAGTATCAATCACACGCTGCTATCAGCAGAGGCATTGAAATCAAGAAATATAAATGTAACGGGGATAATTTTTAATGGCGAAACTTATCCGCAGGGTGAGCAGATAATACTGCAGCACACCGGACTTCGGTGTTTGGCAAGAGTGCCGCAGATGAATAATATTTCGCGAGAGAGCATAAAGCTGTTTGCTGAAAAGTTAGAATTGTAGTTCGGATTACATCCCAACTTCGTCACCACTAATAATATGAGTAGGTGAAGGTTGTGCAGTTGCAGTAGTGTTGCTAGAGCCGCTTCCAACTAATGTTGAAACTGCGATAATGATGGTGGTAATTGCTGAAATCATGGTGTTTGTTTTTTTAAGAGTTAGTAATTGATTATTTATTTTTACATTCCAACTTCGTCTCCGCTGATAATGTGAGTAGGTGAAGGTTGTGCAGTTGCTGAAGTGTTGCTTGAACCGCTTCCGATTAATGTTGATACTGCAATGATGATGGTGGTAATTGTTGAGATCATGGTGTTTGTTTTTTGAGGTTTGTAATAAAGTTTAATTGGGTGCTTTTAGTTTTTTAGTTGCACTTTAGTTTGGTCGTTTATCGAATAGCATGTAAATTGTAGCCGACTATTCCAAAAAAATAACTATAGTGAAATCACCCTGAAAGCCGCGATGCGAGAGGAAAACATACAACACCTGAAGCACATTGTTGACGCACTCAATAAAAATGAGAAAGAGGTTCTTGTTGAATACCTCAAGGCATTTGACAGCCGCTCAAGTGGCTACAAGCCAAAGACTCTAATCATTTTAGACTTGTTGTTAAAAAACGATGACTTATCGATAATCAATAAGTATTTGAAGAAGAAATTCGGGGCTAAGTCGGAAGATGCACTACGAATGATGATGTATCGCCTGAAAGAAAAAATAGGCGAAAGTTTAGTGTTGGACGTAAATATTATGCGTGAAGGGGTCTACAGTGAACTTTCGCAGGCACGTGCAAACATTGCGAAGAAAAAAATCATTGCACTTATTTACACATCAAGAGGAATAGCACATGAAACCCTTGAGTTGTATGATAAGGTAATTTCTCTGGCAAAAAAATTTGAGTTCTATAACGATCTGATAGAGGTGTTGATGTATAAGCAGCAACACGTAGGAATTAGGGAAGGGAAAAAAGCATATAACAAGCTTACAGAAGAAATCAACTTCTATGAAAAAAGCCGCACTGCAGCAAATGATGCAATAAAGGCATACTATGAAGTATCTATTAACTGGGGCTTTAAAGGACTGAACAGAAATGTTCCCGATCCGGGGTATATTACTTTTCTTGAAGATAAACTCTCAAAACTCAAAAAGGACTTTGAAGAGACTTCCTCCGCTTTGGTTGGTTATTACTACTATACTATTAGTGTAGAATATAATCAGGTTCTTCATTTTGGAAAAAAAGCCAGTGAGTATTGTAACTATCTGGTTGATCTGGTAAAAAATAATCCTTCCATTTATTTGAAACTAAGATTAGGAAACGTTTACCTTAATTACAGTCAGAATGAATTATTCAATTATGAATTTAATTCAGCTTTACAAAATGCATTGGAAGGAAAGAAGTGTTTCAATACCGGCACCTATAATTACAACAACAGTCTTGAACTTGAATTTTATGCAAATTTCTACTCCGGTAATCTGAAGGATGCTACTACTACGATTGAAACACTTATTCAAAACACAAAAACAGATAAAAGCGAATTCTCTACTGCAAAGCGACATTACCTCTTAGCCTGCACCTATTTCGCGCAGAAACAATTTATCAAAGCAAATCGCACCTTACAGTTTACTTCATCGGCCGAAAAAGACAAAGAAGGCTGGAACATCGGTATGCGTATTTTCAATATTATGAATACAGTAGAAAATGCTCAGTATGACCAAGCCGATTTACTGATTATGAATTTACGCCAGTTCATCAAAGAAGCACTGAAACTCAAATTTGTTCCCGAACGCGATAAAATCATTCTGGAAATACTGCTTGAACTTAGAAAACAAGGCTATGATTTTGAGAAAATAGTTAAAACAAAGCATCAGCAATTGGAACAACTTGCTAATGTTAAAGGAAACCACTCATGGCAAATTCAATCACCTGAACTTATTGTGTTCCATCGCTGGGTAGTTGCAAAGGCAAAAGAAAAATTTTATGAGCCTGTTTATAGAATGGAAGTAGTAAACAGTATTGACTAATTGCAGCCACACTCCTGCCCTGCCCTTCTGACAGCATTCAGCACTACAACAGTATCACAAAGTGAAAAATCCATTTGGATTTTATCTTCACTTATTTCAAGCAGGTAGTATTTACAAGGTTTTTCACGCACTCTACTTTTATCAAAATTCACTTCTGTCTTTTTAATAATTGAAGCAATGCTGTCTTTATTCAAATTCAGGCAAGCCAATTGACAAATTGCTTTTTCTGAAATCACAGGTTTGCGCTCTATGATTTCTGTTTTTACACGTTCGCCCGGCATCCAGAAGTCAAAACTTCTTCCGCGCATCAGCAAAAAATAAATAAAGATTGCACCAATGGTGAAGCCAATTATATAATAGAATACCCGTTTAGCCATTTAAAATGCTGCCAGCAACAACTCTATATCCGTGTAAGGAATTTTATAGGTATCGCCAAGAAATTTATTAGTGAGCTTACCGTTGTAAAGATAAATACCATGTCTCAGACCCTGATTATTGCGTATCATATTTTTCATTCCACCGCTGTCGCCAACATTGAGCAACATAGGTGCAAAAATATTACTCAAGGCATGAGATGCTGTTTGTGCAACACGCGATGCAATGTTTGGAACACAATAGTGTGTTACCCCATGTTTAATGAAAACAGGATCAGCGTGACTGGTAACACGCGATGTTTCAAAACATCCTCCTTGGTCAATGCACACATCAATAACAACTGAACCCTCTTGCATATTACTTACCATTTCGTCAGTTACAAGACAAGGTGTTTTACCGGATTTGGAACGAATAGCACCTATCACCACATCCGCACGCATTAAGGCTTTTGCCAAAATTTTAGGTTGTATGATGGATGTATAAATCCTTCTGCCAATATCGTTTTGCAAACGTGAGAGTTTATAAATGGAATTATCAAACACTTTTACGTTTGCACCTAAACCCAATGCGGCACGTGCTGCTGATTCACCAACAGTTCCCGCACCAATAATAACTACTTCCGTTGGAGGAATTCCGCTGATACCACCCAGCAACATACCACGCCCTTCGTTTACATTGCTCAAATACTCGGCTGCTATCAACACGGCTGTGCTTCCTGCAATTTCGCTCATGCTACGCACAAAGGGATAAATCCCTACTTTGTCTTTTATGTAATCGTAAGCAATGGCACTGGCTTTTTTTGCCATTAATTGTTTTAAAAAGTTTTCGGGTTGAATGGTTAATTGCAGTGCAGAGAATAACGTTTGACTCGGCTGCATAATCTCAATCTCTTCTAATGATGGCGGAGCAACTTTTAAAACAATATCGGCTTTGTAAACTTCTTTTATATCATAGGCAATCTGCGCTCCTGCTTCACTGTAATCAGTGTCGGTAAAATTTGCGCCTTTTCCCGCATTGGTTTCAATTACTATTTTATGTCCGTTGGCTACCAATAGTTGAACTGCATCCGGAACAAGTGGTACGCGATTTTCCTGAAAATGCGTTTCTTTAGGAATACCAATATAAAGGTCTTGCTGCTTACGACCTACTTCTAGCATTTCTTCCTGCGGCATCAGTCCTGCCGAAGTAAGCGTAAAAAATCCACTGCGTTTTTGTTCCATCATTAATTATGCTCTGTATATGAGTGTTGCGTTAATTGTTCGTATTTCGTTGGTGTTGGTTATTTCCACTTTCACATATTCATCCGGCAAAAGGCTTTCAATAATCTGCGGCCATTCAATAAGGCAATAGTTATTGCTGAAGAAATAATCGACACAGCCCGTATCTTCTGCCTCCTGAGTAGTTTTCAATCGGTAAAAATCAAAATGATAAACCGGAACATTCTTGCTGTCGCGGTATTCATTGATAATGGAAAATGTAGGACTGCTTACCAAATCTTCAACTCCCAGCTCTTTACAAATAGCTTTGATGAAGGTTGTTTTGCCTGCACCCAGGTTGCCCGAAAAAGTCAGAACTTTTGCGCCATCGCAGAAAGCAAGCAATTCTTTGGCTGCTTTGCCAAGGTCGCTAAGACTTTCGGATTTTATGGAAACTGTTTTTTGAGTAGAAGTTGCGGTCATTTCCTTTAAAGAAAGGTTTGAAAACAATACTATACAAACATAATGCTTTTTTTTAAGCAGTTTTTTGTTTCAACTCACGATTTAACCAACATTGATTTGTGTTAATATTTTGTGCATAAAACAATTACAGAACTACCTGATTTTCTGACTACTATTGAACTCGATTAACACAAAATCGGATGCGCAAACAACCTGTTATGAACGAACTAAGTAAGCTCCAGCACTACATAAAACGATTTTGTCCCGAGCTTGGCAACGTAAAGTTCAGCAAAACACGTTACGCAGATTTATCGGAAGACGAGCAGGACGAATTGATTGAAAAATACATCAGCAGCATCAAGGCTTTATCGACAGAAGACAACCGGACTAACTGATAACCGGTAACCTAATTCATTAATTTCCGTTTAGTTGCCCCTATTCATTCAGAAAATGAGGCAATTTGTCATAACACAAGGTATTACTGAAAAACAAGAGGAATCTTTTTACCTCTATCTGCGTGATATTGCAAAAGAAAATGTGCTTTCCACAGAAGAAGAAGTGCAACTTGCAGAACGAATAAAAACCGGTGATATGTTTGCGCTTGAAAAGCTGACTAAAGCTAATTTAAAGTTTGTGGTTAGTGTTGCAAAACAATACCAACACCGCGGTCTTACCCTTCCTGATCTTATTAATGAAGGTAACCTTGGACTTATTATAGCTGCCCAAAAATTCGACAGCGCAAAGGGCTTCCGCTTTATTACGTATGCTGTCTGGTGGATTCGCCAAAGCATTATCAATGCTATTTCCGAGAAATCAAGAGCCATAAAAATTCCGCGCAAGCAGGTAGATACCCTGAACAAGATACGGAACGCCATGCGTCATTTGGAACAAAAGTTAGAGCGTGAGCCCTCTTTAGAAGAGCTTTCAGAACATCTTGGTTTACCTGAAGAAAAGATTTCTGCTTTGCTTAGCGTTAACAAACCTGTTGAATCGGTTGATAATAATTTTGGCGAAGATTCAGAGTTTAGTCTTAAAGACATCATATCTAATCCCGACAACGATTTATCGGATAGTAACCTGATTGATGAATCGCTGAAAGAAGAAATAAGACGCTCGCTCTCTAAATTAGATATTAAGGAACGCGAAGTGCTGCAATTCTACTATGGATTGGGTGCTACCAAAGGCTTAGACCTTGAAGAAATATCAAGAGAGATGAACCTTAGCACCGAGCGTATTCGCCAGATAAAAGAGCGTGCTTTAAGGCGTTTGCGCCTTGGTTCAAGAGGGATGAACCTTCGTAATTTTCAGAATTAAATTACACTGTGAAATCGGTTGCCACTGATTTCACAGATTCACACAGATTTTTTTCACAAATTTAGAAGCTGCTTTTTAGCCAATCCGTAAAATGAGTGTAATTAGTTGCTTTATTCTGTGAAATCTGTGGCTAAAACTAAAACTCCGGAAACTCATCCGGATCAGCATCGTGCATGATGCTGTAAATTGCTTCCACTACATCTTCCACACCCGGCTTAGAGAAATAGTCGCCATCGCTTCCGTATGCAGGACGGTGAGGTTTTGCGCTCAGTGTTTTAGGTTCAGAGTCTAAATACTGCCATGCCTGTTGCCCTTCCACCACTTGTTGCATCATATATGCTGATGCGCCACCCGGAACATCTTCATCCACGAACAAGACACGGTTGGTTTTCTTAATAGACTCAACAATGCTCTTGTTTATATCAAACGGCAGCAAGGTTTGCACATCAATCAGTTCAACAGAGATACCAAGTTCCTTTAATTGGGTTACGGCTTCCTGCGCTATGCGGCAACAAGAACCATAAGTAACCAGTGTAACATCGGTTCCTTCTGTAAGAATTTCAGGGATACCGAGCGGAGTTCTGAATTCGCCAATATTATCCGGCAAGCGTTCTTTTATGCGGTAGCCGTTAAGCGGTTCTATAATAATAGCAGGATCGTCAGCAGCAAGCATGGTATTGTAAAAACCTGCTGCTTGTGTCATGTTGCGGGGAACAAGCACATAAATTCCGCGAAGAGAGTTGATGATCATTCCCATCGGTGAACCGCTGTGCCAGATGCCTTCGAGCCTGTGGCCACGGGTGCGGATAATAACGGGAGCTTTTTGTCCTCCTTTGGTGCGATAGTGAAGTGAAGCTAAATCATCGCTTAAAATCTGTATCGCGTAAAGCAAATAATCTAAATACTGTATCTCGGCAATAGGGCGCAAGCCGCGAATGGCAAGACCTATTCCCTTGCCTGCTATGGAGGCTTCACGAATACCTGTATCGAAAATGCGATTCTCGCCAAACATAGCCTGCAAGCCTTCAAAGGCTTGGTTCACATCACCAATCTTACCCAAGTCTTCGCCAAAGGCAAGCACTTTATTATTGGTTGCAAATATTTTTTCAAAGTTGGCTTTCAATATTTCGCGACCATCTTTCATGGGTGATGCATCGGAATACGCAGGCGCAACGGCTTTTACTGCCAGCGCATTTTCTGCGGACTGACTATGAAGATGTGAATTATAGCGGTCGGCATTCTGTTCCTGCGCTTCTTTATACCAAGCCTGCAATTGTTGTTTCGCGGCTAATTCTTCAAAGCGTGTGGCACGCAGAACTTTTCTTACGGCAGTAATAATATCTTTTCGGACAGGATCAATGGCGGTGGTCAATTCATTTTTAATGGCGTTTACCTTTTCAGCGTTCTCGCTCTCGGCAGCAATAAAATCAATGTAAGCCGAAACGGTTCTCAGTTCCTGCTTTATCTCGTTATTAAAGGAATCCCATGCAGCTTTCTTGGCATCACGGGCATATTTCTTTGCGTTCTCTTCTATCTCGTCTAATTCTTCGGCAGTGGCAATGGCATTGGAAAGCATCCATTCGCGCATTTTAACAATACAATCAAATTCTGTTTCAAAGTCAAGGCGGTCTTTGCCTTTGTAGCGCTCGTGCGAGCCGGAGGTGCTGTGTCCCTGCGGCTGTGTTAGTTCCTGAATGTGGAACAATACCGGTACATGCGTTTCGCGGCACTCGGCAATTCCTTTCTCGTACAACTCACAAAGTCCCGGATAATCCCAGCCTTTGGCGGTGTAGATGCGGATGCCATTAGTGTTTTTCTCTTTAATGAAACCGCGCAAAGCCTCTGAAATGCTTTCCTTGGTGGTTTGTACTTTCTTGGGAACTGAAATTCCGTAGCCATCGTCCCAAACTGATATTGCCAAGGGAACTTGTAAAACTCCTGCGGCATTAATGGTTTCGAAGAACAGTCCTTCTGAAGTGCTGGCATCGCCAATGGTTCCGAAGGCTACCTCGTTTCCTTTATTGGAAAAAGAGGTTTCATTCTTCAGTTCGGGGGTGTTGCGGTAAACCTTTGAAGCCAAGGCCAAACCCAACAGGCGGGGCATTTGAGCAGCTAAAGGCGAAATATCAGAAGTGGAGTTTTTATTCTCCATCTGGTTTTTAAACATTCCGTTTTTGTCGAGCATACGAGTTCCGTAATGCCCGTTCATGCTGCGCCCTGCTGATGAAGGCTCGGCCTCCACCGAAGGGTGGGCAAACAATTGCGCGAAAAACTCCTGAACAGTAAGTAAGCCGCACGCCATCATAAAAGTCTGGTCGCGGTAATAGCCCGCACGGTGGTCGCCATCACGGAAAGCCTTTGCCATGGCTATCTGTGCCACTTCCTTCCCATCACCAAAAATACCGAACTTGGCTTTTCCGGTAAGCACTTCTTTGCGCCCCAACAAGCTTGCCTGACGGCTTTCGTTGGCTATGCGGTAATCGTTAAGAACGGTTTTGCGGAATTCTTCTACTGAAAGGGTCTTGTTCAAGTTCTGCTCTGCTGCTCGTGCCATTGTGCTTAATTACTGTTTGTGGCAAATATAAAGGAATCAAATTACAACCAATTGCCTCCGCCTCTTTCTGATGCATCCCATATTTTAAGAGACATCGCAGCAGCTACTTCTTTAGCAAGTTCAAATGCTTTTGAGGCATTCAAGGTTTCAAACAATAAAATTCTCATTTTACTTTTTGTAATTATATTGACTTGAAGAACTTCGTTTTTTAAAGTAAGAGTTCGCCCCGCTCTGCTTGTATTAGTGCTTAGAAAATTTACCCTAAAAACCGAAACATATTTTAATTCAGGGATAGTCATCCATCTCCCAAATTTAAAAAACCTTAATGTCGTAAAAACCCTGTATCTCTTATTATTAAAATCAATTTCAATCCCGGTGTGATATAATAAAACAAGTGCTGAAGCAACAGCTAACAGTGAACTCAAAATTACAGATTCTGGAAACCCAAGAATTGCAAAACCTGCTAAGAAATACCCAATAATTATTAGCGGAACAGGTTTGTCTCTTTTGTAAATAAATATCAGGTTTTTCATCATTTAAAGTTAAAATTCTAAATCCCATACTCCAGCCTCAGCACATTATCCTCCAACTTAGCAACCGAATGCGGCAGGTTGCGCAGCATATTCAGCATATTGGTGTTGGAGGCGTGTATCTCGGCACGGAAGGTTGTGATGCCGTTTTCCTTGGCATAGGTGGCAAGGTGGCTGAGTAAAATCTTGCCGATGCCTTTATGGTGATATTCGTCAATTACGGTTATACCGGCTTCGGCTACTTTGGGGTTATCTTCTGTGCGGAAATAGCGGGCTACTCCTATTCCGTAAATTTCATCGTTCTCTTTTTTGTAGGCAACAATTCCTACGCGGCTAGTATC
>JAGVLY010000091.1 GCA_020054035.1 Bacteroidia bacterium
AAGTGCTATCAATCAAAACCCTGTTTTCAGGTTCGAGTATTTTGAGATTGTTGATTCCGAAACCCTGCTTCCTGTTAATGAATGGAACCCCCAACGTAAAGCCGTAGGTTGTGTTGCCATCTGGATAAGAGATGTGCGGCTGATAGACAACATAGTGTTTTAAATGTTTAAAAGGTTTGTAGTTTAAATTGTTCATAGAGGCTACCAACATTTTGAACCTTTTAAACTCTTAAACCACAAACAAAATACTTAGTTTTGCGCCCGCTATGATGATACAAGTAATGAAATCCAAAATCCACCGGGTAACGGTTACTCAGGCGGATCTTAATTATATCGGCAGTATTACTATTGACGAAGACCTGATGGATGCTGCCAACCTGTTGGAAAACGAACGGGTGCAGGTGGTGGACATCAACAACGGTGAGCGCTTGGAAACCTACGTGATAAAAGGCAAACGCGGTTCAGGCGTTATTTGCATGAACGGCCCTGCGGCACGCAAGGTGCAAACAGGTGATATCGTCATCATCATCGGCTACGGTTTTGTGGATTTTGAAGAAGCCCGAAACCACAAGCCTTCTCTTGTTTTTCCTGACACGGCTACGAACAAACTTACTGTTTGAAAAAAACGCTGATCAACATCCTCAAGTTCATTATTCCCCTCGGACTTGGGATTTTTCTCATTTGGTTAGTTGTAAAAGACCTTAGTGACGAAGACCGTGCTAACGTCTGGCAATCGTTTCGCGAAGCAAATTATTTTTGGGTAGTAGTGGTAATGATTGCAGGTTTATTCAGTCACCTGAGCCGGGCTTATCGCTGGTTGCTTATGCTTGAATCGCTGGGCTACAAATCTAAATTCGCTAATAGTTTTTTTGCGGTGGCAATCGGTTATCTTGCCAATTTAGCATTTCCCCGCCTGGGTGAGGTTACCCGTTGCGGCATCATGAACCGCTATGAAAAAGTTCCTTTGCCTGCCTTGCTGGGAACTGTTATTGCCGAGCGCGTTATTGATATGCTTATTCTTTTGGTGCTTACCTTTATTACGCTGTTTACGCAATATCAATTATTGGCCGAGCTTATCAATACCTATTTGGTTTTCCCTATTCAGAGTAAGATTGCAGCATTAAAGGATTCCATTGGCTTGGTGATATTGGTTGTAAGTATTGCTTCCGTTCTTGCAATAGCTCTTTTTACTTTTCTGAAGAAGAGACTGCAAACATTCTTCGAGAAGATTTCAGCGGTTACAAAAAACTTTGCCGAGGGTCTTATTACCATTAAGCACGTGCGCAACAAGGGAGCGTTTGTCTTTCACTCCTTGTTTATCTGGACTATGTATATTGCCATGATGTACTTCAGCACGTTTGCTTTGGCCGAAACCACAGGCTTGTCGGTTGGTGCTATGCTTTCGGCTTTTGTGTTCGGAACGTTTGGTATGATTGCCGTACAGGGCGGAATTGGCGCATACCCCGCCATTCTTATGGTGGTATTGGAGCTTTACGGAACTTCAAAAACAGGTGGCTTTGCTTTTGGCTGGCTTACCTGGAGCGCACAAACGGTTGTTATTTTACTTATCGGATTTCTCTCCTTAATTTTATTGCCCACTTTCAATAAAACACAAGGTGAACAAAAGTAAACTGGAAATTATACAGTCTAAAATTCTTTCGGGCGATGCGCTGCAAAAGGCATTGAACCGTTGGCGCTTTTATGAGCGCAAGATTGTGTTTACCAACGGTTGTTTTGACCTGCTGCACTACGGACATGTGGATTATCTTTCAAAAGCCAAAGACTTGGGCGATGTATTAATTGTTGGCCTCAACACCGACAGCTCGGTTAAGCGCCTGAAAGGCAAGCACCGCCCTTTGCAGAACGAAACCTCTCGTGCCGTTATTCTTGCCTCGCTGCAATTTGTAGATGCCGTTGTTTTGTTTGATGAGGATACGCCTTACAATCTTATTTCGCATATCCGCCCGGCTGTGCTTGTAAAAGGCAGCGACTATAAACCCGAACAAATTGTAGGCTATGATATTCTGCAAACCTACCATGGCGAAGTTAAAACCATTGACTTTGTGCCGGGTTATTCTACTTCTGCTCTGGAAGAGAAGATAAAGAAAGGATAAACGCCTTTTTCTACTCCCGATTGCCAATTTTTTGACCACGGTTGTCACAATTCTCCCCATTTTAACCACTTTTTGCCCCATAATATTGATTATTTGCCCCATTTTATTCAATATTTACCCCATTTATATCACATTTTGCCCCATAATCTTGACAAAATACCCCATTATTTTCAATATTTGCCCCATAATATTGATTATTTGCCCCATTTTTAGCATTATTTTCCTCGTAATCTTCATTATTTTCCCCGTTTTAAAGACATTTTTCCTCGTAATTCAAGCATTTTTCCTCGTTTTACTACAGTAAACGGCAGTAAAATGACAGCTTGTTATTAAAAGAACGGAATTATAAACTAAATGGCAAAGCAACATCAGCAACTATTTCTTTTCTGAACCACATAGGCACATAGACACAATAGAAAAAATTATCCGCCACAGGCGGATAAAGCCCTATGTGTCTATGTGCCTATGTGGTAAAAGAAACCGTCCGTACTAGAAATTGCCAACATCTTTATAATTCCGTAAAAGAATAACTAAAGAGATGAGGATTTTACTGTGCCAGCGTAAACCGCAACGCAATCCCCGCATTGGTATTATCGGTAGGGAAGGACGAGGAGATAACCGGCTTGGTGATAATCCGGTCGTAGAAGGCACGGATGTTAAAGCGCGGGCTCAGCACATAATCAGCCGAGAATTTAATGGTGATCAGTTTTTGTCCCGCAGTAGGCTGGTTCACATCGTCCTCAATTTTGCGGATAATGGTGCGGTTGTCGCGTATGCTTAAGTCAACGCGGGTGTTTACATCGCTCACCGGTTTCTTTTTGCCCTTAGCTAATTTAAACGGGAACTTCACATTCTTAAAGCGGTAGCCCAATCCCATCACCCACTCCTCGCTTTTTATTTCCGTAACCTGTGTGTTTACCATGCTCAGTGAAAGCGTGCGGCTTTTCTTCAACTCAAATTTGGCAATCAAACTGTTGTTGAACGTAAAATCAATACCAATAAACGGACTGAATTGCTCCGAAATAGTAATGGTTTGTATGGTTTTTGGTGGAATAAAATTCTGGCTCGAATCCAATCCGTTGTTAGCAGCATTATAGTTAAGGTTAGTCATCCATGACGAAACCGCGTAGGTTGAGCGGTAGGCATGACTGAACACAATGGACTTAAATATTTTCTTCATGAACGGAAGTTTGCCCAACCCGTCATACTTAGCACTCCAGTTTACCTTAGGCATTGCCGGGAAAGGCGACAAACCTATTTTATTCACATCTGTTTTAGAATAAGCCGCAAGGAAGGCGGGAATTAATACATCCTGCGAGGTTTGAGTATAGCCAATCGGGAAGCCTTCTGAGTTTACTCCCGGTGAGCCATTGATAGCTGCAATTCTATCGGCAATAGGTTTGCGGTTAGCACGCAATTGTTCAAAAGCTGCCGAAGTATAATCATCGCTATTGCCCTCAAAAGCAGTACCGAAGGTGTTCCACGAAACGCTGTAGCTACCGTTGGTCATAGGGCTGTTGCTGCGGAAATCCTGCAAGGTATCAATCCACTGAAAAAACTCGCTGTGGTTTTCCGTCTCGCTGTAGTTCATGGTCAGGTCAACCTTCAGGTTAGGAAGAGGTTCAACCGTAGCTCTGCCATTCCAGGTAATGGCCTTGGTGGTAATGTATTGTCCGCTTACAATATCGCTTTGGCTCAGCCAATTGTTATCCCTTGCGCGGTAGCGAATATCCTTCTGGCTTCCGAAAATATAATCCCAGCCCGGAGCCATTCTGTCGCCAAAGTCCATACCCATGTAATCCGTTTGCGGACGATAGCCCGGCAACACCGTTCCGTTGGTTTGGTTATAGGTGAATGATGCATTCTTAACCGCAATCAGCAAGCGCGAGAACGTGATACCAATACCATCCAAAATCTTAGGCGGGTCTTTAGGCGTTTTAAGTGAATCGGGAATAGGCGCTTTCGGGTCTTTAGGCTTGGGCTTTGGTGCCGGCTTGTTTGACTGCGGCTGTCCGGCACGTTTGAAGTATTTTACCTTGTTGTAAAGCTGGGTAAAGTTCAGGTTCACGTTTCCTGTTTTGGTGTTAGAGTTGGAGATGGTGTTACCCAAACTTAATGCAGCCAAAGAAGCCGCGTTCCACATATAAGTAGAAGAGTAGCCCACGTTGGCATTCACAAAGTCAAAAATTGGGAGTTTATTAATCGGCAGGGTATAAGTAACGTTGGTGGCATGTTGATACATGGTGGTTCTTCCCCCGTTTTGCACATTGCGCCACACGCTGTCTTTCCAGTAATCGTAACGTGCCTCATCATCCTTGTCCACCTTACCCTGCGGCTCATCAATACGCGCATTGTTGGTGGCGGTGAAATCTATTTTTAGCGCCTTGGTAAGGTCGTACTTAAAGGTATAATACCTATTCCACAAGAATGATTTGTTGTAGGTGGCATCAATGATGAGGTCATCCGTAGTGGTGTTGCGCAGTTTTTGTTCGGCATAATCACGGATAACATCATTACGCACCCCAAAGTTGCTGGGCAGGTAATTGAAGTTGAAGTCTTTTATCGGTTTCAGGTAGCCCGACTTGAAGTATCTGTCCGATGCTTTTACAAAACGGTCTTTGCGTTTGGTGCGCAAAGCCAGTTCATCTTCCGCCTCTTTCAATGCCGAAGGTTTTTTGTTGTCTTTCTTCAAACTGTCAACTATTGCTTTGGCATCTTTTTCCTTTTTCTTCTTGTGTTCAATAATGCTGTCCGAAATCTTTTTCATGATCTTCAGCTTGGCAAAAGGGCGCACGTTCTTAGGGTTGGGATTGTAGGCATAGTTAAGCGAGCCGCGGTGCGACTTATCATTATTGAGCTCATAATTAATGTCGCGGCTTTCCATCTCGGTGTAGGCATACGTTGCCGAGAAATTGGAAATATCAATAGGCGTAGGGAATCCAATTCCTTTGCCGCGCATCCGCATCACGTTACTAAAGTTCAGACTTTGCCGCTTTACATAACCCTGTGCAATTTCTTTTACTGCTTTCCGCGTTGAATCATTTTCGTTCTTCAATTCAATATCAGGGTTCAGCGGGTTATAGTTCGGGTTACTGAACGACTCGGATATGCTGTAGAACATCGGCAGTTTCACGCCAATCTTTTGCGGAATAAACTTGTCGAGGGCAACGGTGGTGGCAATATCATAACCTATACTGTCGGTCCAGCTCCGCTGATTCAGTTTTTCCTGTACCTGTCCCCAGCCAAAGGTGTGAAGCCCTGTTCCTATGTTTACTGTTGCAAAGTCGGCAAGCGTAATTTTTGCCTGCAGGCGTGCAGCCGAACCGCTCTCGTTATTGAAATCGGTAAGGCGCATTTCGTTCACCCATATCTCGGCACATTTTTCTTTTCCGTCATCAGCATGTGGGTTTGCTGCCTTTGGCGGGTTGCGGATACCGATCATAGCGGTGCGCACGTTGGCAAGGTTGGGGTTACCTACAATGGTAATGCGGTTGTCGGGCTTCTCGGGGTCAAAGGTGTAAAAAGGCTGTATCTGCGGAACGCCATTGGCTGTACGCTCCTGCTTGGCTGCAAGCAGCACCTCAAACGGGAAATCAAAGAAGTTGGAATCAGGCCATATCTTGGTTGAGTCGATATCGGGGTCGCCAAGTGGTGTAAACTTCAAAGGTATCTCGTACTCGTAATAGTTGTTTACATAGTCCGTTCCGAAACGGATAAAGCAGGTAAGGTCGCCATCGTTCACAATCTCTTCTCCACGCTGTTCTGCGTGAACAAACATTTTAAAGCGTTTGTACCTGCGCACATCAAACTGTACATTCTTAAAAGCAGCACGCGCATCACCGTCATTCAATCCGCATACACGCAAGGAAAGTGATTGCTCGTTCAGTTGGCGAAGTGTATTGCTGTTCCCTTGGTTTATCTGCTGGCGCTGAATTCCGGGAGGCAGTTTGTAGTTGATAGGAATACGGTTGGAGTTCTGCTCAATGTTTACAGCGCCTACGTTAAACTCGGTATCATCGCTGTTATCAACGGGAACATACTCACCCGGCTCCAACAACGAAAAATCATAAGGGCGCCACTCACCACGCACCAATTCCATTTTTGCAAAACGGCAAACTACGCTGTCTTCAAAGCCGCGCATAAACAAACGCATGAAACGGATAGAACGGAAGTCAGAAATACTACCCACCACTCTGTCGGGCTGGCGCACCGGAACACGGAACTGGTACCAGGTAACCGGATGTGTTTCACCATTCAGCAAAGGTGGTGTTACGGTAATCTTATCGGTGATGTAGTTCTCGCCCACCACCATATCCTGCGGGCGCAGACTGATCTTATACTGGTAATACGTTTCTGATTCGCTCAGTGTATTGTCTTTGTTTACATCCTCCGCGTTAGGAACTGTTGTAGCCGAAGTAGGGAAACTTTCATTGGCAGATTCAGAAGCAGGTGAGTTACCCTCCAGGTTATTGTATTTTTTATAGCGCCAAAGAATAGAGCGTTGCTCGGCATCGTAATCAGCGTTACGGTAAAAAGTATAATCGTCTGATGAAGGGTCGGTAATAGCATTGGTGTATGCTTCGGAATTCATTCCGTAAAGCGTAACCACTTCATCAAGGTATTGCTGCTTGAAAAAGGTATTTTCGGCAGTATCTGCCAAACCGTCCAGCCCGATATCCTGATAAGGACGTGAAGCAGGGTCGTTGTCAAACGCATTTACAATCTGTTGCACATTGGGTACAATACCCCATGCGGTTGTGTCGGTTGCATTACCGTTGGTTGGTGCAGGTAACCCGTTTTCAAACGCTTTACGCGAGTCGCGCAAAATATCTTCGGAGGTGTTTCCAAGATTGATGTAAAAATCACCACCGGTTGTATTGATAGGATTGGTTCCATCCGCTAATGCAAACGGATCCATCATCCAGAACTGAACAAACTGAATGTTGGCAGCCTCAAAATCGTTAGGGTCAATTTTGCGCATGATACCTCCCCAGCGTGATTCAGGGTCGTTGAGGTAGCCCGCTGAATTGATACCGGCTGAATGCACAAGCCCGCTCAATGGTTTTGAGTCAAAGTTGTAAGGCCCTTTCTCTCTTGGGTAATACGCCATATCAAAAACGGTAAGCGCATTTATTTGTCCGGCTGCCACCTGCTGATTAGGGAATACTTCAGTAACCTGCACCATACGGGTAAAGTGGTTACTCTGGTCGTCTTTGGTAATGTGGTCGGGTGTTAACTGGTTTCCGTCCTGAATAAACAAAGGGTCAATGATGTACCAAGCCAGTTTTGCACGGTTCATACCGTAGCGCAAATCGTTGGAGAGGCTTGCCTCGGGGAATAAATCAGGCTGCCCCTGCGGAGTAGAGGCAATGCCCCACGACTGCACGTTTTTAATGTCAATGAGTGTTTGCGTTCCTTCAAAATCGTCCATGTAAGAGATACCACCATCCTGACTGATAGCTTTAGCATTGCCGGGAAGCAGTTGTGCAAACTCACCGTTCACTGCAATGCTGGAAGGCGCTTTGGTATTAATAAGAGGAATCTTGTCGACTAATTTGGTAAGCAAACGCGATTCTTTTCTCCAGCTTCCGTCCAGTCCCCAGATGCTGTTAGAGATTGGCTCATCACCGATGTTTACTTTTTGGGTAAGCGGTCGCTCGTTCATGTGCATGAACGTTCCGCCCAGTTTGAAGTTTTTATTGATAGTATAGTCTAAGTGTGTTCCATACAAGGTTTTGGTTTGTATGTTGAACATGCTCTGGCTCTCTAAGTTGATGCTGATAGGTGTTCCCGCATTCAGAATACTTTGGTTGATAATTTTTACACGACCCAAGGTGTAGTCAACCGTGTAGTCAGCTCCTTCGGTCAATGTTGTACCTCCGGCAGTAACGGTTACCGAACCTTGCGGAACGTTGATCGCATTCAGCGGAATCTCTGAACCGGATTCGGATTTATAACTTCCCGAGATCAGGAAACGGTTGAGTTGCGGTTGCTGAACTGCTTTCTGATGGGTTGAGTCGTACAGTATCTGGTAATCAAACTGGTCGGCCAGTTCGGGGTGCGGGCCTGCTAAGATCTGTTGGCGCAAATGACTTCCGAAGGGTTCTACAACCGGTAAAAAGATCCGTCCTGTTTGCGAATTGATGGTTAGGCCTTCCACATAATCGAAATAACCATCGGGTACCGGGTCATTGTTTACGTTCAGCTTATCCACGTTCATTACTTTCAGGAGAATTCTGCTGCCGTCACTTGGTGGAGGATTTACAATCGCTTCATTAGGCAGATAGTTCAGGCGGGTTCCGCTGGCAAAGTTGTCATACAATATGTTCAGTGTAAAATCTTCGCGGTTCAGTTGGTAAGCACCTAATGAGTAAACGTTTTTCATCATCCAGTCCCACATCGGAAGGCGGGTGTTGAGCGTAGTGCTCTTCAGCATTTTCAGGATAAGTGCATTGGGTGCGGCAATACCATCCGTTGAAAACTCACCCACCTGATAAGTTGTTCCATTCAGGGTATATTGGAAGGCAACGGCAAGAACCTCATCCGCATTCAGCGGTGTGCTTAGCGAGATATAACCCAAGCGATTGTTAACCGTGTACTCCGAACCTTCGGTAAGTCTCCGTGCATTTTCAATTGCCTCGTAGTCGCGTGAGTTCTGCAAACCGGTGCTGAGGAGCGTGCTTGTTACCTGATTAATGGTGCGGATGCCGGAATATTGAGAGGTAAGTTTACTGTAAAGGTTGTTGTTTTTGTTGAAAGGATAAACTCCGCCCTGTTCGTTTTGAATAAAGGTTTGTCCTCCCGGATATTTTGCACTGTAAACATCCGCATTTTCACCCAGCCCCTGGAAAGGAACAATGTTGCGGGTATTGTCAAAAATAGAGGTTTTGTTGGTTACATACACCTCTACTTTTGTAATGATGGCGTTGGAAGAAACAATAGGCAGATTTGCCAATGCATGATCATAATTGCTGCGGAAATACTCGGCAAGGAAATAGTGTTTGTTGGCTTCGTAGTTATCGCCTTTGATCTCGAACTTAGTAACCTGTGCACCGCCCTGCACATCTATGGTTTGCGATTTACCTCGCTGTTGCGAGAAAATGCTGGTAACGGTAAGTCTTCCGAATTTCAAGGCTGTTTTTACCCCAAACAAACTCTGGCTTCCCTGAATAAGGCTTCCCGTTAGCGGCAGGTTTACGTTACCGGCTTCAATCAACTGGATGATATCATCTTCCTCGCCCTGGTAAGCCAACTTCATCTGGTTGTCAAAGTCGAAGGTGGCTTCGGTGTTGTAAGACGTAGTAAGTTTCATTTTGCAACCGATGTTTCCGGTTACGTTCATCTGTATCTTTTGGTCAAAATTGAAGGTGGTGTTCTTGCGCTGACGGATTGGGAGCGCAGGGTTGTTTACCTTGGAAGTGTTCCACCCGAAAATAAGCTCAGCCGAACCCTGTGGTTTTATTTCAATAGGGCAATCACCAAAAATTTTGTCAAGCACCTTGCTGTTGATATTCAGCTTTGGTATCAGCGGCTTCTTTGCGCTTTGGCTCTCTTCGGCAGAACGTGTTTCCCAATATTCCTGCTCCTGCTTTTGTGCTACATAGCGCTGGTACTCATCAAAGGTCATGTACGTTGGCGGCTTGGTATTTTGTCCGCCTACTGTTTCGGTAATAATGTAGGTATTGGTTTCGGGATCGTACTCTACATTGGTCTCCACGTTTGATGGGTTTTGCATTTGCAAACTCGGTGTGCTGTCGTTACCGGGTTGCGGAGCATAATTATCGGAGAAAGGGTATTTGAGTGTATCAACAGGAGGGGTGTCCACCTGAAAGATCTCGGGCTTCAATGCATCATTTAGCAACTCGCGCAGCGTTTGTTCTGAGCGCGAAGCATCTTTATTGCGTGATGAAAACTCTCTTATTTTTTCTTCGGGAAGAACAGCCGCGCCCGACAACCACACCACCGGCAGCAGGGCAATAACAGGAGCAAAACGAAGAATGTTTTTTGAAAGTGGTTTCAAAAGTTTTTCCTGTTACAGGTTATTAAGAGCTGTTTTAATAATATCTTCCACTGCTGCGGTATTGCCTTTTTCTTTTAATGCTTTGTCTACTGCTTTTTCGGCAACTGCTTTTGCAAAACCAAGCATCACCAAAGCCGATAACGCCTCTTCGCGTACTTTATTGTGAGGACCTGAAAAAATTTCGGAAGGGAGGCCTTCTTTGGCCAGTTTATCTTTCAAATCAATGAGGATGCGTTCGGCAGATTTTGGTCCAACACCTTTTACCGAGCGCAGACGGTTGAGGTCGCGGGTAACAATGGTTCGGTGCAGCTCTTCGGGGCTCATGGAAGAAAGAATCATGCGTGCTGTAGCCGGACCAATTCCTGAAACAGAAGTTAGCTGTAAAAATAATTCGCGCTCGGCTTTATCGGCAAAACCGAAGAGCACATGTGCATCTTCGCGAATAGCGAGATGGGTATAAAGTTTTAGTCTCCCGTTCTCAGGAAGTTTTGAAAATGTATTCAGGGAAATGTTAAGGAAATAGCCTACGCCATTACAGTCAATAACCGCATGGGCAGGAGATTTTTCCACCAACACACCTTCAAGATGAGTGATCATGAATTTATCAGTTTTTAGCTTAAAACGGGTAAAAGTTCAGATCGATAGACGAAGGGTTTGGGGTTAGTTTTTGGGCTGTTTTTCCTAAAAAGGGTCGTAAAAGTAGTAAAATAATATCTCCAACCAAATGCGTTGGACGGCTGTTTTTAGGCTTTTCGACTAACGCAAAAACAACTACTTGCCGGAATATTTGTTTTTGAACTTTGCGTAAAGCTGTTTGTGCAGGTTATCAAGGTCCAATTTTTTCCCCTTGATAAAAGCCATTTCTACATTGTTGGTGCGCATATCCAGTGCATCGCCCGAAGAAACAAAAAGGGTAGCATCTTTTCTGGCCTCAAGACTTCCGGTGGTTTGGTCAATACCCAGAATTTTGGCGGTGTTGAGGGTAATGGCTGAAAGGGCTTGCTCTTTGGTAAGTCCGTAAGCAACGGCAGTTCCCGCTGTGAAAGGAAGGTTGCGCATTCCTGCAGTTTCCATGCCGCCCAGGTAGCTGAGGCAATAAAGAACACCTGCATCCTGCAGTAGTTTTGGTGTTTTGAAAGGCTGGTCGATATCGCTGTCGGGCGAGGAAGGTAAATCGTGAACACGGTCTAAAACCACTGCCACGTTATTGTTTTTCAAAACATCGGTAACCAACGAAGCTTCTTTTGCACCAACTGCCACTACATGAGGAACGGCAAATTGTTTTGCAAAATACACGGCTTCAATAATGTCTTTGGCAAGACTAACATTGATGAATAATCTTTTCTCACCCGTAAAAACACCTTTCATTGCTTCCATGCGGATATCTAATTCGCTTTGTCCTTTCTGGCTGTAAGCCTTTGCATCGGCAAAAAATTTCTGAAGGGAGGCAACACGTTTTTCATACTCTTCGTTTTTCTTCATCGGCTCAGGTTCGCCCCACCATCCACCTGCTGAGTAACGTGCGGGCCAGTTGATAAAAATGCCGTCATCGGTTTTGTAAACAGCATCTTCCCAGTTCCAGCCGTCAAGCGTGAAAACGGATGAGGTGCCTGAAATAAGTCCGCCACGCGGAGCTACCTGTGCCAGCAAAACCCCGTTGGTGCGGATGGTAGGAATGATTTTAGAATCGGTATTGTAAGAAATTTCGGAACGGACATGCGGATTGATAGAACCGACATCTTCAAAATCGCGGGTGGCACGCACTGCTTCAATTTCCACCAGACCAAGGTTGGTGGAAGGTGCAATAAAGCCCGGGTAAACCTGTTTTCCGGTGATGTCAATTACATCATCACCGAGTTGACGGGTATAATCTTTTGCCTCGCTTACAAAAAGGATTTCACCGTTTTCAAAACCAATTGCAGATTTTTCAATCACGGTGCCATTGCCGATGTGTGCTGTTCCGTTCAGCAGAACGGTAAGTCTTTGCTGTGGTTTGGCAGGGGTTTGAGCGTGTGAAGTGAGAAGGTGAGAAAGTAAGAAGATGAGGAGGATTACTATTTTTTTCATGTTAGTTTTATTTTGATAGAACGCAGATTTTTATGATTCTGATGATTTGCGCAGATTTAAAATCTTAATTAATCTAAAAATCTGCGTTCTGTATTTTTTAATTTTCGTTTTCCATTGTATCGCAGTGATACAATTTCTCTTCTTTCTTTTCGGGCTTTTGAGTTTTTTCTCCCCCTTTTTTTGCGGCAATCATTTTTTGAATCAGTCGTGCGCGTTCTTTGCGGACTTCATCGCGGAGCAATAAATCTTTATCTGTATCGTAGTAGCAAACACCGTCCACAAATGTTTTTTCTGCGCGTGCATAAATGGAAAGCGGGTTGTCGCTCCACAGCACCACATCTGCATCTTTGCCTTCTTTGATGCTGCCCATGCGGTTATCTAAATGCAAAAGTTTTGCAGGATTAAGCGTTACCATTTTCCACGCATCTTCTTCACTCATGCCACCGTATTTCACACCTTTTGC
>JAGVLY010000028.1 GCA_020054035.1 Bacteroidia bacterium
AATACGGTTACATTGATAATAATTGCAGCACTTATTGTCCTGATGCTGCTGCAGTGGGCATAAATCATAGATTTAGATTTGACTGCGCAATAAAATCCTACTTTTGCGCTCCCCAAAAAAAACTATGATTCGTTCTATCCTTATTGCACTCTCTCTTTTCATTTGCTCATTTTCTTTCGCACAGAAAAATAAAGCTTCGGGCGTAAAATCTTACACCCCTTCAGATATTTCAACCGTTTCGCCTGCGCCTTATGATTACAAATCGCAGAAACAATTTAAGCATTACACCTATTCTTCTTTTTACCTAACCATGCGCGATGGCAATAAAATTGCCGTTGAAGTTTACCTGCCTAAAGGATTAAAAGAAGGACAGAAAGTTCCAACCATTATGCACCAGACGCGCTACTGGCGTTCGTTTCAATTGCGCTGGCCCTATTCGTGGCTTACAAAAAAGAATATGGTAGAACCGCTTTATACCTTTATGATGCAGTTTGTGCGGAGCGGCTATGCAGTAGTAAATGTGGATACCCGTGGCTCGGGTGCAAGTTTTGGCAGCATACCACATCCGTGGACAAAAGATGAAGTACAGGATGGTTACGAAATTGCCGACTGGATAATTAAACAAGATTGGAGTGATGGAAAAATAGGCGCATCAGGTGCATCGTATAGCGGAACAACTTCTGAGTTTTTACTCACGACCAAGCACCCGAATGTGAAAGCAGTAGTGAATTTGTTTTCGCTGTTTGATGTGTATACCGATAATGCTTTCCCGGGTGGTTTGCACAACCGCTGGTTCACTTCTGTGTGGGGTTACGCCAACAGCAAGCTGGATAAAAACGAGCTTCCTACAAAAAATAAAAAAGTGTTGGCTGCTGTAAAAGGCGTTAGTCCTGTGCAGGGAAAAGAAGGCAAGAAATTATTTCCCGAAGCCATTGCAAGCCATAAAGGCAACCTGAATGTAAACGATGGTGCAATGACAATTTCATTCCGTGATGATGTTGCAAAAATTGGTGGCGTTGCTTCTGATCAGTTTAGTCCGCACGCATTTATGCAACAGGAAAACGAATCAGGTGCTGCCGTTTACAGCTACAGCGGCTGGAGCGATGGTGCTTATCAGCACGCTGCCGTAAAAAGGTTCTTAAATCTCACCAATCCTAATAACAAATTGTTGTTGGGTCCCTGGGAACACGGGGGAAATTACAACACAAGTTCTGCCAACCCCGGCAAATCAGGCTTTGATCATTTAGGTGAGATTATTAAGTTCTTTGACTTTCATTTGAAAGGTATTCAAAACGGAATTGATAAAGAACCGCGCGTGCATTACTTTACAATGGGCGAAGAAAAATGGAAAAGTTCAGATGTATGGCCTCCGCGTGCCGAGAACACCACCTTTTTTCTGGGCGGAAATAAAATGCTTATGCGCAGAACCGACCTGAGAAGCAAAGCAACAAACAGCATCCGCGAGTATGAATACGAAACGTATCAGGTTGATACCACCGTTGGAACAGGACCGGATTCGCGCTGGCGCTCTGTTGCAGGTCAATTAAAAACACCTAAAGTTTATCCCGACCGCACAAAGCGTGATAGTGCATTGCTGGTTTACAATACCATTGAACTGAGCAGCGATGTAGAAGTTAGTGGACACGTAATTGCAGACCTATTCATCAGCTCCAACGAAATCGATGCTTGCTTTTTTGTTTATCTGGAAGATGTGGACGAAAACGGAAACGTGCATTATGTTACTGAAGGTTTGTTCCGCGCCATTCACCGCAAACTAAGCACCGAGCCACAACCTTATAAAGATGTAGTTCCTTATCACACCTTTCTGAAAAAAGATGCACAACCTTTGGTTCCCGATGAAGTTGCTGAACTTAAATTTGACTTGCTTCCTGTCTCCTATTTATTTAAGAAAGGACATAAGATCCGTATTGCCATTTCAGGTGCCGATGCCGACCATTTCCGGCCTATGACCAACAGCCAGCCTTTGATCAAGGTGTGGCATACGGAACAATATCCTTCGCAGGTGGAGTTGCCGATAGTGGAACACAGGTAATCTGAAGTCGGACAACCGACTTGCATTTAATTCAGAATAAGACCTTGGAAAAGGAACAAATTTGTATTTCCAAAAAATCTTTTCTAATATCGGGCTTCCATTAACAAAACCATCATGAAGAAAATCTACTCTTTCATCGTTGCTTGTTGCCTTATTTTTCCTGCAATAGCCCAACCTGTTCTTAACGGAAAATTTGACGATATCAGCGAACTGACCAACACCATCTCCGTTCCCTTCACCATGCCTGACGGGGTTCACCTGATGACCGATTGTTATCTCCCCATCGCAAAAGATTGTTTGATCGTGCAGGTCGCTGTACCGGGTGTTCCCGGTTCACTTGATCTGGAATTGATTAAAAGAGGTTCGCAAATAATCGTTTACGATTCGGTATTTCACGTTGTGGGTAACGATACAATAGGAGAACCCAATCCAAACCCCTATCGCTTGCCAATGGTATTTACCCGCACGCCTTACGACAAAGGCAATGGTAATAATGCCGAAGGCGGAGTTGTTGCCATTATGGGTTACGTGTATGCCACACAGGATATGCGCGGGCGCTATACTTCCGAAGGCGTTTACCTTCCCCTTATCAGCGACAGCTGGGATAAAAATGATTACCACCCCAACTTTACTCATGTGCTGGATGCTACTGACCCCAGCGACCCGAAGAACGGGAACAAACACGAAGACGGTTACAACTCCATCAAGTTTATCATCGACAGTTTAAAAAGAAACTATGACCTTGACGGGGATGGCATTAACGAAACAGTTGACTTTATGACCAACGGACGCATTGCCATGTTTGGTGCGTCTGCTTTGGGATACAACCAATACCAGGCTGCGGCTGCTCACAAAATTGATGACACCCAACCCGGCTTAAAAAGCTTGATGCCCATTGTTGCTCCGGGTGAGTTTTATAAAAGCACAGGATTTCAAAACGGTGTGTTGCGCGACCGCCTTGTTACCGGCTGGCTGAAAGGACAAATTTTTACCGGAACCAATGACGACCTCATGGATATTGACAATGAAATGCAGAACAGTATCCACTCTTCCCGAGATTATGACCTGCCAAAAGATTTGCTCCTCAACGGAAGAACACAACATTATTCGCAAAATAAATTTGACGCTGCCGGTTTGGCAATTGACCACTTTGTTTCTATCCGCTATCAGGATTCTGAAACCGGAGATTTAATGCGTGCAGGTTATTACCCGAATTCAGCAGGTCGCCCTGAAATGGATATTACCCGCGCAACGGTTGACATGAACGGTGAAGGTTTAAAAAGCAATCCAAATCTGGTTTACGGACAGGATATTCAAAGCCGTTATACCAACATGGAAGTTCCTGCTTATCACCTTACCGGATGGTGGGATATTTTTATTGACGGGCAAATAGAAACATGGTCGAACATGAAACGCTACCTTGACCCGAATAAGAAAAACAGAAATCTGCAAAAGCTTGTTATAGGCCCGTGGGCGCACCAAACAACGGGTGGAGTTACAACAGGCGATCGCACTTACCCGGATAATACCAACGATATTATTGGTATCAACTTCGATGATTTCGGCAGTGCAGGAAATATTCCTATTTCAAAAGCAATTACTTCAGAAGTAATCGGATGGTTCCGTTACAACCTTAATTATTCGGCTGACGAATACCTTGGCGAACCCAAAGCCCGCCTTGCTGCCAGCACCACATGGACCGAAGTTGCCGGAGGACTTTTTGAAGTGCGTATGCCTGCCGAAGATATTCTGCTCACCTATAAAGAACTGCTTAACCTTATTCAGGGCACTGGCGGAATTCCGGGTTTTAAAGCACAAGTGCGCCAACCGCTTTTAGGTCTTGATCAGGTAGTAACATTTGATATTCCTGCTTTCGGTAATCCACTTATTGCAGGACTTGATGGTGTAGCTATTGACGGCATCCCTTATCGTGATTTCTCAGACCCTACTGATGTTCCTGATGTTCGCTTTTATGTAATAGGGCCAAATGATGATCCTGAAAATTCAGATCTGGGTTCGTACTGGTTTGCATCCGATACCTTCCCGCTGCCCGAAGGTCCGGGGTTGGATTTTATTACCCGCAAAAAAATGTACCTCCACCAAGATGGAACGCTTAACGAAAACACACCCGTTGAAGATGAAGGCTACAAAATTTATGTGCATGACCCAGATGACCCTATTTACGGAGTTGGGGGTTCAAACATGATTGTACGCACACCTGATGGCGAAAGAACTTCGCAAGGTCAATTCAACATTAAAGACCCGCGCTATGCACACTACACTATCGATCGTCCGGGCGTTATTCAATTTACAGGTGAAGAAGTTCAGGATTCGCTTTGCATCATCGGTTTCCCTACCGTAACACTATATGCAAAAACAAATCCGGGCGGTGCAGCTGAAGGCGACCCAACCGATACTGATTTTATGGTGCGTGTTATTGATGTGTATCCTGACGGAAGAGAATACTTTGTAATTGAAGGCTGCGTAAATGCACGTGCGCGTGATTATGTTCGCAATCTGGTAGAACATCCCGAACTGGATAGCCAGTGGCCTTACCCTAATGACCAGACACCTTACACCAATATTGAGGCAGGAAAAATTTATGAATACGTTTTTCCAATGCCGCCAATTGCCTACACCTTTGGTGACGGCCACAAAGTAAAAATTCTCATCAGCAGCAGCATTTTCAGTCGCTTTCAGGTTAATCCAAACCTGCCGATTGAGGATGGTGAGTTTTTCAGACGCAAACCCGGTGACGGACAAACCTATGTTTATCAGGGAGTGGAAATGGCTCCGCGTATTGCGGTGCAGCGTGTACACTTTTCGCCTGAGCACCCTACCAACATCAGCCTGCCGATTTATACAAACCTTTATACCGATGTTGCGGATGATGATTCTCCCCCGTTGTTTACATTGGATGCATTGGTTTACCCCAATCCGGCACAAACAGATGTTACCGTGTTCATGAACAAAAAATCAAACTATGTAGCTCGTGTTATGAATATTGCTGGCGACCTTGTAACAACATCTCCTCAATTTGCCGAGCAGATAAAGTTAGACGTGAACAAACTTTCTGCAGGATTGTATTTTGTAGAAGTTACGGATATGAAAACACAAGATAAAGTGGTGAAGAAGATTAATGTGTTGTAGATTATTCTCACCTATAAACAAAAGCCCCGCGATATTCGCGGGGCTTTTTGTTTTATTAAAGAGCGATTGTAAATGACCTGCTCAAAGGTCAGGATTATAAATCCCAACCAACTACTCACTACTATAGAAGCGCAGAACACTAAAATAAATGAACTTGAAAAAGAACTGGCACAGGTAAAAGCCGAGCGTGATAAGTATTGGGATGCGCTGGCGGGGAAGGTGGGGAGGTAGTGGCAAGGCTGAAGGACTAAATAAATGCTAAAGCAAACTCTTAATTGCATTTAGCAATAAATTAAATATTCCTACTTAATACAAGATTCCCGCTACAACCGTTGAAGCGCATAGGATTCCTGAAATTCGCTCAATTCAACGAGAATAATATTTCCTGTCCTGCTATTCAAGGGAAATAAGATGAAAAAAGGTCGAAAGTCATCTTTTTTCACTTGAAAAAAATCAAGACGAAAAATCAAAAATTTGACTTTAGTATCGATGCGAATTGCCTGTCTCCTTGGCAGGAGTTGGTTGTTCAGGTGTTGTGCGATTTTTTCTGCTTTTTCTTTTTTCATATTATTTCGATTAATGTTCGAAATTGAAATTATCGAAAAAAATATATCGCCCGATGAAAAAGTAGGAATATTTCAATTTTGTAAAACAAACAGCCCCGTCAAACTCACGTTTGACGGGGCTGCACTATTTTGTATTCTGGGGGCAGAATTACATCTTGCCCAACTATGATATTTAACGCTTTATTTTTGTCACAAAGAACGGTCTATCGTATAAGCTAGAACGAGTAATATTTCCTTTATAGCCCAAATCAATCAATTCCTGTTTAAGTTTTTCAAATTCAGTTTTTGTTAACCATGGGTCAATCTCAATTTCTTCAAATAAAGTATTAGGGTCGATATCGACAAAATAAAGATCAGAGTCGTGTTTATCTTGTGAGGATTTAGAATAAATTATTCTTACTTCTTCTTCATATGAAAATGAAAGCCGTTTTATCAGCAATGTTTGAGCAAACTCAACACCACTTTGAAAATTGATTATATCAATCTCATTTTTAAAATAGTTCTCAATTTCAGTGTCTGTAACATAATCAACCTTTCCTATAAAATAAGAAAGCATATGAAATTTATTGTCAATGTTATAAAACTGGTTCATCAATTTTTCAACGCTCGACTTAACTTTTATTGCTGAAGGCTCACTTCCTTTGTAGTTTCTCCAAAGTCCATCACACTCTTTTTTCAAAGTCCAACATTGACCAAAATAATTATTTCTGATAGTTTCAAAACTAACTTCCGTCCCATCGTCTAATTTTCCTACCGAATTCAGTAGAAAATTTTCAAATGGATCTTGCCATTTATGTGGTCTAACTAAACAGAGTTTTTTGCTTTCTAAAGTTTTCTTAAACTTATCGATACTGAATATGCGATATATATTTTCCTCAAGTGCTAAATTAATTGAATTAGCATCAATATATTCTCTCTTATTAGATGGAGTAAAATATTTCCCATGCTCTGTTTTGTGATCAAGCTCTATTATTCTTTTGTGTCTTTCACGTATGTCGAAATTTTTCATTTTATAGTATGTTAAATTATGTGTATTATCTTCGTTAGAAGAAACAACCCCGCCAAACTCACGTTTGACGGGGCTGCTTTATTCAACCTCTAAGAGGAACGGCTTACATCATTCCACCCATTCCGCCCATTCCGCCTGGCATGCCACCCGGCATTCCGCCACCAGCGTTTTCTTCTTTCTCGTCAGCAAGTACGCACTCAGTTGTGAGCAACATTCCTGCGATAGAAGCAGCGTTTTCTAAAGCTACACGAGCAACTTTAGTTGGGTCAATAACTCCGGCTTTCAACAAATTCTCATACACATCTGTACGGGCATTGTATCCGAAATCACCTTTTCCTTCTTTTACTTTTTGAACTACGATAGAACCTTCACCGCCTGCGTTAGCAACGATCTGGCGCAACGGCTCCTCAATTGCTCTGCGAACAATTGCGATACCTGTAGTTTCATCATCATTATCTCCTGTCATTTTATCCAATGCTTCAATTGCACGGATGTAAGCAACACCTCCACCCGGGATGATACCTTCTGCAATAGCAGCGCGGGTTGCGTGCAATGCATCGTCAACACGGTCTTTCTTTTCTTTCATTTCTACTTCAGTAGCAGCACCAACATAAAGAACCGCAACACCTCCGGCTAATTTAGCCAAACGCTCTTGTAGTTTTTCTTTGTCGTAGTCTGAAGTTGTAGATTCTATCTGTGCTTTGATCTGGTTTACACGCGCTTTGATATCGTCTTTTGCACCAGCACCGTTTACGATGGTAGTGTTGTCTTTATCAATAGTGATTTTCTCAGCAGTTCCAAGGTCAGCAAGGTCAGCATTCTCTAATTTGAAACCTCTTTCTTCGCTGATAACAGTTCCACCGGTTAAGATAGCGATATCTTCCAACATAGCTTTTCTGCGGTCACCAAAACCGGGAGCTTTTACAGCAGCGATTTTCAGTGAGCCACGGATTTTGTTTACAACCAGCGTAGCCAATGCTTCACCATCAATTTCTTCAGCTATGATTAACAACGGACGACCGGTTTGAACTTGTTTTTCCAACAAAGGAAGTAACTCCTTCATGCTTGAAATCTTTTTGTCGTAGATCAAAATTTGAACGTTCTCCAGAACTGCTTCCATTTTCTCTGCATTGGTTACAAAGTAAGGAGAAACATATCCGCGGTCGAATTGCATACCTTCCACTACTTCAACAGTAGTCTCCGTTCCTTTCGCTTCTTCAACTGTGATAACACCTTCTTTTTTCACACGTTTCATTGCTTCAGCAATCAGTTTCCCGATGGTGCTGTCGCTGTTCGCTGAAATAGTAGCAACCTGCTCGATTTTATCGTTGTCGTCACCAACTGCTTTTGATTGCTTCTGTAAGTTTTTCACCACTGCGATAACCGCTTTGTCAATACCGCGTTTCAAATCCATTGGATTTGCACCGGCAGCAACGTTTTTCAAACCTGCAGTAACAATAGCTTGTGCAAGCACAGTAGCAGTTGTTGTTCCGTCACCTGCGATGTCAGCAGTTTTTGAAGCCACTTCTTTCAGCATTTGCGCACCCATGTTTTCAACCGGGTTAGAAAGCTCGATTTCTTTTGCAACCGTAACACCATCTTTAGTGATGGTTGGTGCACCGAATTTTTTGTCAATAATTACGTTACGTCCTTTTGGACCAAGTGTAACTTTTACTGCGTTCGCCAAAGCGTCAACGCCTTTCTTGATTTGGTCTCTCGCCTCAAGATTAAATATGATTTGTTTTGCCATCTTTATTTTATTTAGTGATTAGGTGATTTAGTGATTAGGATGATTTAGCTATTTTGTGATTTGCAATCGCCAAATCACTAATTCGCTAAATCGTAAATAATTTTAGATTACTGCGAAAATGTCGCTTTCACGCATAATAAGGTATTCTTTGCCTTCTACTGTGATTTCGGTTCCGGCATATTTTCCGTAAAGAACTTCGTCACCAACTTTTACAGCAGGTTTGTTTCCTTTTTCATCGATTTCGCTTACAGAAACAATTTTGCCGCGTTGCGGTTTTTCTTTTGCGGTGTCAGGAATGATAATCCCTGATTTTGTTTTTTCTTCGGCAGCGGCTGCTTCAACAACCACACGGTTCTGTGTGCCGGCAATGGGTTTAATTTTTACTGACATGTTTGATTTGAATTTATTGGTTTAACTATTTTGATAATTTATTTTCGGTGTGCGCCCCTTGTCACATACCGTGCCACGCGGTTTTTAGGGACAATTTTGCAGTTTTCAGCCAAAAAAAATGTCAGGCTGTGACAACCTGACATTTTAAAATGAAAGATATTCGTTAAAACTTATTGTCCTGCAGGTGGTGCCGGTTGTTCTTGTCCTGCCGGTGCAGGTGCTTGCTGTTGTCCTGCTGCTGGATCTTGTGCATTATCAATCTGCTCTTTTATAGCAGATTCGGTTTGCACACCTGCATCTTCACGGTTAATAAAAGCTGTTGAAGCAAGGCTAAGCACTAATAAAGCAATGGCTAAACCCCAGGTTGATTTTTCTAAAAAATCACCTGTTTTTTTAACCCCCATCACCTGATTGGAAGCACCAAAGCTGGAAGATAAACCTCCGCCTTTAGAATTTTGAACCAACACTACTAAAACCAGCAGTGCACATACGATAATGATTAAAATTGAAATGAATAAATACATGTTATTGTTCGTTTAATTGTTGTCTCAGATTTTCAATTCGGGCTGCAAAGGAAATCTTTTTTTCGGGATATTTCAAACTTAATTTCTCGTAAGCCTTGATTGCCTTGGTTAAAAGTCTGCGTTTGTCTTTAGGTTCAGCAGC
>JAGVLY010000077.1 GCA_020054035.1 Bacteroidia bacterium
AACCGCTGTATACGCGACCCGTACGTACAGTGGTGTGAGAGGCACACCCCGTCAGTTAATTCTGGCGGGGCTGCCTACTCGATTACCGGATGCCCTGCTGTCAGTCTGTGGTCGAGTCAGGTTGGGATGCACTGAAGTGTCAACAAGTGGTAGTCAGGAGTCGAGGAAACATGATTAGAAGTAAAATGTTGATGTTTAGGATTGGGCGGGAAGAAAGCACACTTATTTAGCAGCTTTGGTAAGCGGGTTGGCTTGGAGCGGCTGCTAAATGTGTGTGCTTTTCGTGAGAGGGCTGATTTATTACAGAACGGTTATTTCATAAGAGCCGTTGAATGGTCCTTGGTTGTATGCGTTCAAACAGGCTTTGTATTCAGCAGCAGTTACGGTTACTGTTTGTTCTTGTCCGTTGGTTAGCTGTAAAGTGTTAAACCCTAATGCAATAGTAATCCAAACGCCTGTCCATATCAATGCTTCTTTAACGCTTACCTGATGGGGGTTTCTGCTAAATACGCCAAGGTCAATGGCAAGCGTGGTAATAACAAGGATTCCAAATACAATCCAAAATATTGCAGACGTATCCATTATTTATTTGCCGACTTAATAAACTCAATTATCTTCTCGGTTTCATCGTTTGTCATTGCCGCTCTTACACGCATGTGTGTAGAAATAACATCCCACTGCTCGTCTGAGTAAACATTGGGCGGAGGGGTTGAGTGACAACGTGTGCAGTTCTCGCTCCAGAGTTGCGCTCCACCGCGTTCTGTAATTTTTGTAACTGTGCATCCTTGTTGTAAAACAGAGCTGGCTATTATTAAGCCTATCATCAGGCTTGTGATTATTATTTTTTTCATATACATGATGTTGTTGGTTAAAATGATGTAGCAAATTGCAGAAGGTAATTTTCTTTTCCTCCTGTTTTCTGATAAGCAAATTTTATAACTGACCTCCAGGTTATCCAGTAATTAAGCCCAAGTGCTATTTGAGAAACATCTTCATTTTCTTTGACGCCTTCGGGCAAATTAAGAATAGAGTATCTGAATACACCCTCAAAATTTTTAAGCACCTTAATTTTTAGCATGGAAGGACGATATGCTACCTGCCCGAAAATAATGCTGCGCTTATTATCATAGGTATAAAGCCCGGTTCCTGTGCTGTCATACGGGTCTATATAATCTGCTTTACTCACATTTAATCCATTCATCTGCGCTTTTACATCTATCATTCCTTTTAAAAATCCCACTTGTTGTGTAAAACTCAAATCAAAAGAATACATCAGTGAAGTAACTTTATCATAATCACTTGCTTTATCACCAACTTTTGCATACTGCACTGAACCGCCCAATTCCAAAGAAGAATTAGAGAATGGCAATATTCCTAAGCGTCCACCCACCGCTTTGTTAAAGTTATTGTCTAATGCGTTTTCATACATCAGCATTCCTTCTTCGCCCGGTTCTTCTTTTCCTGTATTTAATTGCGGACCATTGGAAGCATAGATGATGTAATTAATTTTGGATGGACCAATAGGTATTCCGCCACTGAGCGCAATACCTATTTCGGAACTTGTTCCAACACCATCGTGCCCAAAGCCAAGCGGAGCGGTAGGAAGTTTATTAATCCATGAAGCATGCAACCTGTCCTGATAAATTCCGAAAGGGGCAAGAAATTTTCCTGCTCTCAACGTGATATATTTATTTATGATGTATGAAATATCTGCATATTCAAGCCCTATATCAAGCGCACCGGCATTTAATTCGGTTTCGAGTTCTGCTTCAAAAAATATATTTTTAGAGGGTTTCCATAAAAGTATCGGGCTAAACTGAACTTGCCCCATATTAAATTTCTCTTTCCCGTCAGTTTCAACCGTAAGTGCCGTATAACCGGTTAATAAAAAACGGCTGAGTGATGAATTACTTTTTTGCTGTGCCTGCATACTGTCTTTTGCAGCATTATTGTATTGTTGCGCTGTGGCAATGTTTATTGATGTAACAATCAACAGCAGGGATATTATTTTTTTCATGTTTACTTAGTTTTAAGTGTTCGCATATAAATTACAACCTGCCATATTTGAGTTTCGGTTAATTTCTTTTTTAAGCCGGGCATTGGCTTTCTGCCTTCCGAAATTTTCCAGAACAATGAACCATCGCTCTGCTTCTGTGTTTCGGGACTGCTCATGTCGCCAACTGGCACGTCTAATGCGGCTGCTGAGGGACCATCGCCTTTCCCTTTTTTTCCGTGGCAGGATGCACATTCTTTTCCGTAAATAATTTTACCGGCAGCAATGGTAGGCTCATCGCTGGTCAAAGGATTTTTCTTTGCGTTGGCAGTTTCAGGCGCCAACCATTTTGAAGTTTGCACAAAGGCACTCAGCGCAATAATCAAGGTAACAGCAATCAAGAAATTGAAAGCGATGTTGTTTTTGAGTAAGTTTTTCATAATTGATTTTTGGGTTAATTGTTTTTTTTGAGTTGAACTATTTGGAAAATGACGAAAGCGAAAGCCGACCAAACAGTAAGAACCACACCGTAAAAGGTGATTGACAACCACAAAGGCGGTTTTGATTCTATGATTCCTCCGGCATTGTTCTTTATTTCAGCGAATACAATTTTTGATTTTGCAGTGATTTGCGCGGAAGTGTCATTCATCACATCGCTGTCTTCCACTTTTGCAACAGTTATCACATTTCCGGTTTCGCTGTTGCCGGGTAAATTGCTCTCGTAGGTTGTTATCGCTTCGCCTTTTTCATTGGTAATAACATCGCCAATACTCAGGTAGCCGAACATGCGCTTGATAGAAAAATTAAGTTCTACATTTTTCAAAGGCACTTTGGTTTGTGCATCAACCACAGTTGCGGTTATTGTGTTTACACTATCTCCTTTTTCTATTTTCAGGTTGATAGTGCCGTTAAGTTTTTCCTGAGCAGAAAGCGGATAAATAAAAAGCAGCAGCAACGCGATAGTTGCAATAATTTTCGCTGCACCGGTGGCACCGGTTTCTTCCATACCTGTTTCTTCCATACCAAATTTCTCTACCGCTTCTTCTGTTTCTTCAATTGGAATGGCAGGGAAAAATTTGGTGAGCACTAAAACCACTAACACAAAACCCGCCAGCGATGCCGCAGTAATTGCCAATTCCACGTTGCTTGGAAAATAAGTAACAACAAACGGTTTCGCATTCTGCATGTGAATTAAAGGGTGTAACAGATTTGGCACTACAATTAAATAACGATTCAACAATGCGCCTAATAAAACCAACACAGAAATCATCACTGTGCCGCGAATGCTGTTTCTGATTTTTTTAAATGCGAGTAACACTATTGGTATAATCAATCCGAATATAATAACGCTCCAAAACATTACGCTAAATCTTCCCTTAAGCAAATCATCAAGAAGCATTTTTTCATTTCTTTCCATTATAAAAGCAGGCACTCCGTATTTGTTGATGTTGAGATAGAGATAAAATGCACAAAGCGCGAGCATCAGTGTAGCGATATGACTGAAATGTTTTGCGGTGAGAATGTGTTCAAACCGATAGAGTTTCCGGAGCAATGCCATTATCAAAATCATTACTGCGCAACCCGCCATCAATGCACCAAACACAAAGTAAGGTCCCATGATGGTGGAGTTCCATCCCGGGCGGTGAGTCATAGCAATTAGCCAGGCACTTATGGTATGAACTGAAATGGCAACCGGCAAAATTACTATCGCCATTAGTTTGTTGCATTGCTCCAACTTTTGTTTCTGGATTGGCGAACCAGTCCATCCAAGTGAAAGAATCCGATACACTTTTCCTCTGAATCCACTAACTGAATTTTTCAGTTTTGCTAAATCGGGAATCAGTGGCAGATAGAAAAATAAAATTGAACCCACCAAATAAGTGATGATGGCGACTATGTCCCAAAGAATTGGCGATTGAATTCTGCCATCAATAAATAAATAGCCCAATCGCTCCGGGCGACCCATATCTACTACAGGCATTAAACCCGCAAACAGCACAGATGAAATTGTAATTGCCTCGCCAATTCGTGAAACCGGATGCCTCCATTCTTCACCGGCAAATCGCAATACTGAAGAAATAAAAGCGCCAATCAAACTGATTCCAACAAAGAAAAACAGCATGGAAATATAAAGTCCCCACGAAACGTAATCGCGCAATCCGGTAACTATCAAACCATCTTTCAGTTGATAGAAATAAGCCAGCACACCCAGCATGCAGAAGAAAGCAAGTATGATGTAAATAATAATTTCTATGCGAGAGTATTTTTGTGTAGCGGCAAAAACTTCGGCTTCAAAAACTTTTGGCTTATAAGTGCTTTCGGTTATCATGATTCCTTCATTTCAGGTTTTGGATACAAGCGATTGTAAGGCGGCAGATAATATACGCGGGGTTCAGTGCCCAGTTCTTCCATAAACCTATAGGCAGCACGGTCTTCAAGCAACTGCGAAAGTTTCAGTGTTTCGCCAGATAAGCAGGTAACAGCATCTTCGTTCTGGTCACCGAAGTAGATGGCGTTTTGCGGGCAGCCGGTTACACAGCCAGGTAGTTTCCCTTCCCGTGCCATGTGAGGACAGAAATCACATTTCTCAACACATCCTTTCTTGCTTGCGAAAGCATGTTCCACCAAATTATTATCTTCTACAAATTCCGGTTTCGCTGGCTCATTCCAATTAAATAGGCGCACAGAATACGGACAAGCTGCCATACAAAACCGGCAACCGACACAGCGCTCATTGTCTATCGCAACAATTCCGTCTTCTCTTTTAAAAGTGGCATCCACAGGACAAACTTTTGTGCAGGGCGGATTATCGCAGTGCATACAGGTTTTCGGAAACCAGTAGGAAGCAGTTTCAGGAGAATCCTGCATTTCCAACACTTCAATCCATTCTTTATTTTTAGGAAGGTAGTGCATTTTGTTGCATGCTTCGGTGCATTTGCCACAGCCATCGCATTTAGCAAGGTCAATCACCATTACAAATTTTTTTCCGGGAACTCCTTTACGCGCTTCTTCGTTTGTTACTCCTTTAAAATCTTTGTGAACTCCGATGTGGGCTTCATCCACATAAATTAAATTTCCTTCTGCATTAAGGAGCGGAATTTTTTTTCCTGATAATTCTTTTTTTGAATTGTCACTGTTGCATCCTTCAAGTGAATTTAGCAACACTCCGCCTGCCAACCCTGTCGCAAGGACTGTTAACGATTTTCTGATGAAATCAGACCGGTCAATATTTTTAGAATTTTCTTCCATTACTGTTTTTTGTTCTATATTTTCTTCTTTTCAGATTCCCCATACTATTTTGCTTTTAAGATTTAAGGTAAAAAAAGTATCTCCGTCCTTGCTGATGCGGGTAACGATATTTTGCTTTTTCATCATGCTCAAGTGTTTTGATACACTCGGTTGGGACAGGTTAAGCTTTTCGTAAATATCCTTTACGCGGCAGGTGCATTGTTTGCAATCACCGATAAAAGAAAGTATCGCAATCCGGTCAGCGTGCGCTATTGTTTTGAAAACATCCGCAGTATGTTCGCATTCTTTTCTTTTATTCCACATCGTGTTTGCATTTATTGACAATGCAAATATTCACATAGTGGAATAGTAAAATAATGACAGAAATCAGTTTGGAACATGATTTTTGTCATGTTTTACTTTCAAATGATACACATTCTTTTCCGTGCGATTGATTTTCTTTTCCAGCCGAGCGATTTTCTGAGACCCTCTGTGTCGTTTTCTTTTCCGTTCGATTGATTTTCTTTTCCGTTCAAGAGGTTTTCTTTTCCAGCCGATTGATTTTCTTTTCCAGCCCGTTTTTTATTTTGCTGATTTTTAGCATGTTTCTCGCAAAGGCGCAAAAGACGCAAAGTTGGTTTATGGAATTTTGTGTGTTGCTGCATCTAATGGCAAACTGACAGAAAAGTTCTGTCGGGGTAACAAAAAAACAAAAACATGAAAAACGTATTGAGCAATCGCGTTAACATGATTAACGCAAACATCACGTTCTGTGATGGAAACACAACGGTAA
>JAGVLY010000064.1 GCA_020054035.1 Bacteroidia bacterium
CAGCAGAACAATCTCTTAAATCAGGGGGGTACACTTTGCCGCGGAATTAGTGGTTTACTTTAGCGCGGAATAGGTGGTACACTTTGCGCGGAATCTCCACAATGTAACCACCATTGATTTTGGAAGTGTTAACTGCCTGTGCAATGATGGTAAAAACAGAAGAGGCAAAATCATCATTAATCACCCTCCTCCATCAATGGCCCGCGATTCGGGGGCTCTTTTTCATCACGAGTTTCTGGATTTTTATGTAAATGATAATAAAGTGTTGGGCTACATTGATGTAAAGAATCATGGCTTTAGCCCTGAAGGTTTTCACCATTTTAAATGGGATGTTGTAGGAGGGCTGGAACTTGCTGACGGAGAAGGATTCTTATCCTGGGAGAGCCACCAGGTAAAGGCTTACCTCGCAGGCTTTGAAACACCTACCCGTTTAGACGACAAAATAGGAATACAGGGTAGTAGTAGCGGTATTACCCAAACCGGAGAGGTATATACCGCTGAAATTGATTCGCTTCAGCCCTTAAGACAAAAATTTGAAGTGGGTTGCCGCAAACACTTTTTTGCAGGAACTGCTTTTGTTACTCCACAGGGAAGACCTCAAATGACAATTAATTATGGTGAAGCCAATCCCGAAGTATGTGATGATATTGCAACAGTTACTGTAAACGGCAACACATATACCATTAGTTTGGACGATACACACGAGTAGTTTTAGCTTGTTTTCAGGGGAAAACGGTTTCATTTGAAAACTTTTTCCTGTTGAATAACAATCATTTAGGAAACGATGGAAACGTTTTCTTTTAAAAACGTTTCCATCGTTTCCTTTTTAAGATACTTTTGCGCCCGAAATGGAGCAAAAAGAAATACAACTAATAGAACAGGTAGATAAATTATTCATGCGTTGCGGCATTAAAAGCCTGACAATGGATGATATAGCCCGTGAGCTTGGCATTTCTAAAAAAACGCTTTACCAGTTCTGCACCGATAAAGAAGATTTGCTGAAAAAATCGTTTGCGCATTATTTTAAATGCGAAGAGCAACTTCAGAATAACATACAGGATAAAAACCTGAATGCCATTGATGAAATATTTGAAGTAAGCAAACACGTAAGTGAAATGCTGAAAACCATTCACCCTTCCATACATTACGATTTACGCAAGTATTATCCCGAAACCTGGAAAATTTTCTCGGAATATCGCAAAAATTTTATGCTGAAATGTGTTTCGGATAATATGGAAAAAGGTAAAAAGGAAGGACTTTATCGCGCAAATCTCAATATCCCTATTGTAGCCCGTATTCATATTTCGCGCGTTGATGTAGTATTTGACGGAGAACTTTTCCCCGCCAACCAATTCAATTTTGCTGAAGTGTTTTTTGAAATGATACGCTACCACATCCGTGGAATAGCAAGCCCCAAAGGCATTGAATATTTTATGGACAAAATAAAAACCATTGACCCAACCAATCCCAAAATATAATATGAACAGAATTTTTAAACCCGTAATCACAGTTGTTGCAATACTTATTGCCAATGCTGCTGCTTATGCTCAGGGAAATACCTCGCAGGCGTTCTCGCTTAAACAGGCGCAGGACTTTGCAGCAGAAAATGCCTTTAGCGCAAAATCTTATGCTAACGGAATTGAGCAGGCAAGAACCAATGTAAACGAGTCTATTTCTTACGGGCTTCCGCAAATAAGTGCAAGCGCAGATTATATGAATTACATTGAACGTCCTGTATCCGTTATTTCTAAAGAATTTCTGGGCGGACCAAAAGATGAATATGTATCATTCCCTTTTGGAACACCACAAAGTCTGACATTAGGAGCAAATGCCAGGCAGATGCTTTTTGACCCAACTTGGATCATAGGGGTTCAGGGTGCAAAAATGTACCTGGAAAAAATGCGCAACCTTGACAAGAAAAATGACCAGGACCTGGCAACTACCATTGAAGAGGCTTATTACACAGTGCTGGTAGCTGAGCGCAGCAAGAAACTGATGGAGCAAAACCTTACCACACTTGAAAAAACATTGCGCGAAACTACAGAGTTCTATAAAAGCGGTTTTGCAGAAGAGTCTTCAGTTGACCAACTTTCGTTGTTGGTTACCAACCTTAAAACTTCTATTGACAAGGCTGCCCGCCAGGCTGATATAACCAAGAATGTTTTAAAGCTGCAAATGGGTTATGAAATAGATAAAGACATTCAGCTTACCGATGAATTAGAATCGCTTTGGGTGTTGAACAACCATGAGGCTTTGGTAAACACCAAGTTTGATTATACCAAAAACATCAACTACTACCTTGCCGATATGGAAGTAACGCTGAACGGCTATCTCCTGAAAATTGAAAAGGCAAAATATTTACCCACTGCAACCGCATTTATTAACTACCAGACACAAGCTCTGCGTGATAAGTTCACCTTTACAGCAAGTGATAAGCCTTATTACCAAAGTGCTTTTTGGGGTATAAACCTTAGAATACCAATCTTCGATAGCTTTCAGAAATCTTCAGCAGTAAATCGTTCTAAACTTAATCTTCAACGCATAAAAGACACTAAAGATTTTACAGCACAACAGTTGAAATTACAAAGCGCAACAGCCCGCTCCAACTACATCAGCGCGTTTGAACAACTGCGTGCCGAAGAAGCCAACATAAAACTGGCTGAAAGCATCCGCAACAAAACCGTTACAAAATTTAACGAAGGGCTGGCTAACAGCACCGAGCTATCACAAACCGAAACACAGCTTATTCAAACACAAGGCGCTTACATCGGCAGCTTATTCCAACTGCTGAATGCAAAAGCTGAATTAAACAAAACTTTACTCACTTACTAAGAACCGATAGAAATCCAAATCCATAATTATGAAAAAGTTACTCATCCCCGCGTTAGTTGTTTTTATAGCAGCTTGCAGCAAACCCGAAGCAGGCGATAAAAAAGCGCAACTTGATTCGCTTAAAAAAGAATACACCGCAATTGGTGACAAAATCAAAGTGCTGGAAGCAGAAATTGCTTTAACCGACACCACCAACGTTGAGAAAATTATTCCGGTAGCCATTACCGAAGCGAAACCACAGGCTTTTGTTCACTACTTAGATATTCAAGGCAAAGTAGACGCTGACGAAAATATTACCATCAGCGCAAAAATGCCGGGTACCATTACCAAGGTAAATGTAGAAGCCGGTGATGAGGTAAGAGTTGGGCAGGTATTGGGTGAAACCGATAACGCTGCTTTGCTGAAAGGCGTAGAAGAATTAAAAACCGGGCTTGCCTTTGCAACTGATGTTTTTAATAAACAACAAAAACTGTGGGATCAAAAAATAGGTTCTGAAATACAATACCTGCAAGCCAAAAACACCAAAGAAGGTTTGGAACAAAAAATGGCAACGCTAAAAGAACAGGTTGAAATGACCTACATCAAATCGCCTATCAACGGAACGGTAGATGAGGTTTATTTTAAATTAGGCGGAACGGTTTCACCGGGGTTTCCTGCGGTTAGGGTTGTAAATACCAAGTCGCTGAAAGCAAAAGCGGAAGTAGCAGAAGGCTTTGCATCAAAAGTGAAAAAAGGAAACGAGGTAGAAATTCATTTCCCTGATTTGGCAAAAGATGTTTCTTCCAAAATTTCTTTTGTGGGGAAAGCCATTAACGCTAACACACGCACCTTCACAATTGAAGCTGATTTGCCTTCGCAGGAAGATTTTCATCCTAACATGATTGCCGTTTTAAGAGTAGTGGATTTCAAAAGCGATGCAGCTTTGGTTGTTCCGCTTAACATTATTCAGAACTCTGAAGAAGGAAGCTACATCATGGTTGCCGCAAATGAGAACGGCAAAACCGTAGCCAAGAAAACATTAATAACCGTAGGACATACCTATCGCGGACATGCCGAAGTTCTTTCAGGAATTTCAGCAGGTGATAAAATTATTACCACCGGTTTTCAAGGGTTGAATAACGGAGAGTTGATTAGCTTCTAAATAAATCATAGCCACAGATTACACAGATTTAGCACAGATTAATCCGTGAAAATCTGTGTAATCTGTGGCAAAACAAAACATACACCATGTTAGAAAAATTCAAAGAATTTAAACCCAGCAGCTGGGCTATTGATAATAGAACCAGCATTTATGTGATAACGATCCTGTTGAGCATCATGGGTATCTACGCATATAATAATCTGCCGAAAGAACGATTTCCCGAGATCGTTATTCCTACTATCTATGTCAACACTATTTATCCGGGAACTTCGCCATCGGATATTGAGAACCTGATTACCAAGCCGATTGAGAAACAGATAAAAGCTATTTCGGGAGTAAAGAAAATGACCAGCACTTCCATCCAGGATTTTTCGATGGTGATTGTTGAGTTTGATACCGATGTGGATGTACCTACTGCCAAGCAAAAGGTAAAAGACGCAGTAGATAAATCGCGTACCGACCTGCCTACCGACCTTACCCGCGAGCCCAATGTAATTGAAGTGGATTTCTCTGAAATGCCGATGCTTTACATCAACATTTCGGGTGATTTTGATTTGAACAAACTGAAAAAATTTGCCGAGCGCATTGAAGATGAAGTAGAGACCCTGCCTGAAATTACCCGTGTGGATATTGTAGGCGCACTTGACCGCGAGATACAAATCAATGTGGACATGTATAAGCTGCAAGCTGCAACATTAACCATGAGTGATGTAAGTAATGCCATTGCTTATGAGAACGTAACCGTTTCGGGCGGACAGGTGAAGATGGATGGAATGACAAGGGCTATCAGCGTTTCGGGCGAGATAAAAGATGTAAAGGATATTGAAAACATTGTGGTGCGCTCTATGACGGGTGCACATGTTTACCTGAAAGATATTGCCGAAATTAAAGACGGTTTTAAAGAGCAGGAAAGCTATGCTCGCCTTGCGCACAAAAAAGTAATTACGCTTAACGTTATTAAACGCAGTGGCGAAAACCTTATTGAGGCTTCGGACAAGATCCACGTAATTATGGACAAGCTTCAGAAAGAAGATTTTCCGAAAGATTTAAAAGTTACGCTTACGGGCGACCAAAGCAGCCAGACACGTTTGGTATTGCATGAGCTGATTAATACCATCATTATTGGGTTTATTCTGGTAACCGTTGTATTGATGTTTTTTATGGGTGTAACCAACGCGGTGTTTGTGGCACTGTCGGTTCCGCTTTCTATGTTCCTTGCGTTTTTAGTAATGCCAAGCATTGGCTTTACCATGAATATGATGGTGCTGTTCTCACTCCTTCTTGCGTTAGGTATTGTGTGGATGATGCCATTGTGGTAATTGAAAACACGCACCGTATTTTTAATAACGGTAAAGTCCCCATTATTCAGGCTGCCAAGCAGGCAACGGGCGAGGTATTTCTTCCGGTATTATCAGGAACGCTGACCACGCTTGCACCATTTGTGCCGCTGGCTTTCTGGGGCGGTATTGTGGGTAAGTTCATGTTCTTCCTGCCCATAACGCTGATTATTACCTTGCTTGCTTCCTTATTAGTGGCATACATTATCAACCCGGTTTTTGCGGCTGACTTTATGAAACCGCATGACGAAGCACACGAAAAGAAAAAAGGCTACAAGGGCTTGTTCTTTACCGCTGCTGCATTTGGAGTATTGGCTGTAATGTTCTACGGAAGTGGATCGGCAGGTATGGGTAATTTCACCATTTTCTTGTTGTTGCTGGTTATCCTTAACCGTTTTCTTCTTGAGAAAGCAGTTAAAGGTTTTCAGAACAGAGTATGGCCTGCGGTACAGAATTTTTACGAAGGCATTGTTACCTGGGCATTAAAAGGCTGGAGACCGGTTACCTTATTGTTCAGCACCATCGGGTTATTATTCTTCTCGTTCTGGGTGGTATCTGTAAGTAATGTTAAGGTGGTTTTCTTCCCTAAATCAGATCCTAACTTTGTTTATGTGTACCTAAATCTTCCTATTGGAACGGATGTAGCTTACACCGATTCAATCACCAAAATTGTGGAAGACCGTGTGTATGAAGTGGTGGGCGAAAACAATCCTATGGTTGAATCCATCATCAGCAATGTGGCTATTGGTGCTACCGACCCAACCGATGGCGACCGCAGCACAGCACCCAACAAAGGAAAAGTTTCGGTTTCGTTTGTGCAATTTGGTCTGCGCAACGGACAAAGCACAGCTGTTTATTTAGATAAGATTCGCGAAGCAGTAAAAGGTATTCCGGGAGCAGAGATCACTGTTGACCAGGAGCGTAACGGTCCTCCGGTGGGCAAACCCGTGAACATTGAAATTTATGGCGATGACTTTACCGAGCTTGCTAATGCTGCAAACGGGTTGAAGAAGTATTTGGACTCATTGCAGATTGGTGGTGTAGAAGAATTGAAAACAGATTTGCAGAACAACAAGCCCGAAGTAGTAGTTGATATTGACCGCGAACGCGCCAACCGCGAAGGTATTTTTACCGGACAAATTGGTTCAGAAGTTCGCACGGCTGTGTATGGTAAAGAAGTCTCCAAATTCCGTGACGATAATGATGATTACCCTATTATGTTGCGTTTTGTTGAAGACCAGCGCAACGATATTGACGGGCTGATGAACATGAAAATTACTTACCGCGATA
>JAGVLY010000067.1 GCA_020054035.1 Bacteroidia bacterium
ATAGTTTATTGTTGTTAAAATTATTGCTTTTCATAACTTTAACCAACTTAACTATCTGTCCTAAATTTGGGGAGTATTATAGGTTCTGCTGTTAATGCAAATGCTAATTATGGTGGACGTTTTGAGGGGTATTTTAATGGTGGAACTGGTAATTATTGCTGGGGTGTAAAAGGAGAGGCATCTGATGGCAACGTTAATAATTTCGGAGGTGAGTTCATAGCCGATGACGGTATCGGAACTAATTTTGGAGTTACAGGTACAGCTACAGATGCTACTACAAACTATGGAGGAAAATTTGCTGCCAGTGGCGGTACGAGCAACTATGGTATATATGCTTCTGTTCCTAATACACAAACTCCTACAAACTGTGCCGGATATTTTAATGGAAATGCTTATGCTTCTGGTGTATTTGTTCCATCAGATGAGGCGTTGAAACAAGATATTCAGCCATTAGTAAATGGCTTATCTACTGTTTTACAGTTAGAACCAAAGTCATACAATTATAGGCTTGATGAATTTTCTCAAATGAATCTTCCACAAAACATTAATTTTGGTCTTATAGCTTCAGAAGCAAGAAACGTTTTACCTGGAATAGTTGAAGATTTTGTTCATCCGGAAGAGACAGATACATTAGGTAATATTATTACACCTGCCGTAAACTTTCAGGCAATCAATTACACTGCTATTGTTCCATTTCTGATAGCTTCAATAAAAGAACAACAACAACAAATAAAAGAATTAAGCACTCAATTATCTTCATGTTGCTCTTTAAGTGATTCCGAGTCCAATAAAACAGAAGAAGAATCAACTGTAACCATTCAGCAGTTGAATTCCTCTGCTAAGGATCTCCCTGTTCTTTCACAAAATCGTCCTAACCCTTTTAATGAAAAATCAATTATCCGTTTTTATCTGCCAAAAGGAACCAAAAATGGAAGCATAAAAGTATTTGATACGAACGGGGCAGTTTACCGTCTGTTTGCTCTTACAGGCGAAGGTCCGGGCACTATAGAAATAGAAGCTAACACCCTTGAAGGAGGCACTTACTATTACAGTCTGCTTATTGAAAATAGTGTAATTGACACCAAAACAATGGTTATTACAAAGTAAGAATCCATAAAACAGTTAAATGGAAATAAAAAGGGATGAGGTTTTTCCTCATCCCTTTTTATTTATACATCATTATTTTACCAACCCAAAATCCTTAGCCATCCACCAGGTTGAATGAAAGTTTACATCCTTACCAAACATCCCTAGCTTTCCACCTTCATCATCTTTATCGCCCGGATTTAGTGCAAGGGCATGACCAATACCTTTTAAAATATAGAGCACTACCACTTCTTTGTTTTCGGCATCATTATAAGAAAGACGGGTTATACCCGAGTTCTTATTAAATGGCCGCTCTTTCTTCTCCGGCTTCACATCAGTTTTATGCACACCGGTCCATTGCTGCACCAATTCATAACCATTGCGGATAAAAACCACAAAGTCTTTTCTGCCATGCACTACAATCATACGGGGATACTTGCCGGTATAATCAGGGTTTTGCTTGAACACACGCTTAGCCCATTTCTGAGGTGATTTATTAGGCGGAAGCCAAAAGGCAAACATGGCTTCAAACGGATTTCGCGCTACTTTATAAGGTGCGCCCGCAAATATGGCTCCTGCATTAATATCCTCAGGGTAGCAAGCCATTAAAGCCACAGCCATTGCTGCTCCCGCAGATAAACCGGAAACAAAAACCTTTGACGAATCAGTATTAAAATTCGCATTCATGTAATCAATCATTTCCTTGATGGAATGAACTTCACCACTACCTCGAGTAATGTCTTTCTTCTTAAACCAGTTAAAACAACCCGAAGTGTTGTTGGTATATTTCTGTTGCGGATATACTACAATAAAGCCATTGATGTCGGCAAGCTTGTTCCAACCGGCAAGCTCCGAAACGCTCTCGGCATTTTGCAAGCAGCCGTGCAATACAAAAACCACAGGGGCTTTCAAGCTATCCGAAAGGTTTTTAGGCTTGTAATAATACAGCTTCAAATTACCCGGATTAGACCCGAAGTTTTCAATTTCAGTAATGTCAAGTGCAAACAAGTTAATCGAGAAAAGAAATGCCGAAAAGAGAGATATAAAGAGTTTTAACATTGCCCCAAAGGTGGAAAAAATCTGCCGTCTGTCGAATATCATGAAACTTATAAGATGTAAACCCTGTTAAAAGCCCTTCGGATAAGACCAACAATAATGAACCGCGAAGATTTATACTATCATATTAAGCAGAAAAAATCGTTTTTGTGTATCGGATTAGACACCGATATTGCCAAAATTCCGATGCATTTGCTGGATTTGCATGACCCAGTTTATGAGTTCAACAAACAGATTATAAAAGCCACGCATGATTTGTGCGTAGCCTACAAACCCAACATCGCTTTTTATGAAGCACGCGGGTCTGAAAGTTGGTTAAGCCTTGAAAAAACGATGAGCGAAATTCCTCCGGGAATTTTCAAAATAGCTGATGCAAAACGTGGTGATATAGGGAACACCACTCACATGTATGCCCGCGCCTTCTTCGACCAAATGGACTTTGATTCAATTACCGTTTCGCCTTACATGGGCGAGGATTCGGTAAAACCTTACTTAGACTATAAAAACCGTTGGGTAATTATATTAGCAGTAACATCTAATCTCAGTGCATTTGATTTTCAGTTTTTGCCCATTGCCGAAACCAATCAAAAAGTATTTGAAAAAGTAATTTCTGTTTCGCAGAAATGGGGAACAACCGATAACATGATGTATGTAGTGGGTGCCACCAAGGCAAACATACTTGAGCGTATCCGCGAAATTATACCCGACCATTTTCTGTTAGTTCCGGGAGTTGGCGCACAGGGCGGAAATCTTGAGGAAGTTGCCAAATATGGCTTCAACAGTCATTGTGGATTATTAGTCAATTCATCGCGCAATATTATTTATGCGTCCAACGGAGTTGATTTTGCTGAAGCAGCTCGCGAAGAGGCTAAAAAAATGCAGAAAGAGATGAAGATGCTGCTTGAACGGGCAGAGCTTGCTTAATGGAAATTACAACCATTGCTCCCTTTCTTGATTATTACGAAAAACTGCGCGGGCGCACACTCAACATCATTAAAGAAATTCCTCCTGAACATATCGAGTGGACTTACAAGCAAGGAAAATTTACCATCGGTGATTTAATACGCCACCTTGCCACCATTGAGCGATACATGTATTCCGAAACAGTTTCAGGCAGACAAAGTGCTTATCCCGGTTGCGGGAAAGAATTAGCAGAAGGTTATGAAAATACGGTTGCCTATATGAATCGCCTTCATCTCGAATCAATGGACTTGTTTGCAAAACTTACAGACGAAGATTTGCAGAAAAAATGTTTCACTCCTGCCGGAACACCCATCACCACCTGGAAATGGCTGCGTGCCATGTGTGAACATGAAATTCATCACCGCGGACAAATCTTCATTTACCTGGGAATGCTGGACATAAAAAATCCCGCACTCTACGGGTTGACTGCCGAAGAAGTGCAGGAGAGAAGTAAGCCTTTGAAATAGTTATTTCAGCAATTCATCAACAGCCGCCAAAACTTCATCATAGTTTGGCTCAGTTGAAATCTCGGGAACTAATTGCACATAACGGATAACATTTGTTTTATCCACCACAAAAACTGCACGGGCACTCAAACCTTTCATCCCACCTGTAACAATTTCGGTTTTGTATTCATTGCAAAAATCGTTGTAACGGTAATCCGAAAGTGCAACAACATTTTTAATTCCTTCTGTTTCGCAAAATCTGCGTTGTGCAAAAGGCAGGTCTTTTGAAACCACTATGCCTACTACGCCTTCTTTGCTTTCAAGTTTTTTATTAAACGTTCTTGTTTCTGTTGCGCACACACCGGTATCTAAACTCGGAACACCGATTATAACTTTTACTTTATCTTCAAAGTCATACAAACTTTTTTCAGTCAGGTCTGTTTGCACAGCTGTAAAATCTTCAGCCTTTGCTCCTACTTTTGGTAAACTTCCTTTCAGTTGAACTTCTTTTCCTTTTAATGTTACGGTTGCCATAAATATGTTTTATAAATTTTTGCGCAAATATAAATGATTATGCTTTCATAATTTGTTCAACATAATCAATCAATGAATGAATGACTTTTATATGAATTTCCTGCGCTCTGTCGGCATACTCAGAATAAGGTGCGCGAATTTCAACATCGCATAACGAAGCAAGTTTTCCGCCATCTTTTCCGGTAAGCGCGATTATGTGAACTCCGTTTGCTTTTGCAACTTCAACAGCTTTCAAAATATTTTTTGAGTTGCCGCTGGTGCTGATGGCTAACACTACATCACCTCTTTTTCCATGTGCTTCAACAAAACGTGAAAAAATAAATTCAAACCCGTAATCATTGGCAGTGCAGGTAATGTAAGAAGGATCGGAAATAGCAACCGCTGCAAAAGGCTTACGGTCGTCACGGAAACGTCCCGTCATTTCTTCTGCAAAATGCATGGCATCGCTCATAGAGCCGCCATTGCCGCAGGAAATGATTTTGTTCCCGCTTTTTAAAGCAGCAACTAAAATATCACCTGCCTTTTCAATGGCAAGGATGTTTGCTTCGTCAGCTAAAAACCGGTTGAGAACAGTTTGTGCTTCTTCAAAATTTTTTCGGATAGTGTTCATATTTTTCCTGCTGTTGCCAGTTTTATCAATCTCTTTTGCCTTTCAACTTTAAAGGTTCGTTTAGCAATTTCTTCTTCCGTGAATTGTGCATGCTCTACTTTATCTTCAATGTTTCTTTCCTCCGGTTTCTTTAAAAGTTGTTCAGCCAAAAATTTGAACTTAGTTTGAAAGGCCGCTAAAGTATATTCACCATAAACCGTGTGTCCACCTTCATAACACTGCATCTGATATTCTTCGTAAGTGGTAACATAACCGCAATACGCATTGGTGTATGAAGAAATAATTACACGTTCCACTCCTCTTTTCTGCAACACTTCAGCAACTGTTTTTTTTAAACGCTGCCCTGCAATAGTTGTTATTTCACAGGGAATACCAACTAATGCCATGTTACCAATTATTGCAATATGAAAAGGTAATACCTGCGGAATCCAAGGCTTATTATCAAGACTGCCGTTGCGGTGGTATTCTTTGAAAATTTCAATATTTCTATCGGCCCAACCGGGAATAAACAGATTTTTAACATCAGCTGTTCCGAGAATTCTGCGGTCACATGTTTCAATCAAAATGTCCTTTTTCCCTTGCACAAGGTATTTTTCTTTCACACTTTCTCTGCGCTCAGGTTTCATCAAAGGCAGTGTAACGTTTTCATAAATGCGGATAAACTTAGAAAGCATTTTTGCTGCAAAGGTTACAGGCGGAGCCATTCCGGGACCTTCTAATGTTCCTGCAAAAAAGGCAATTCCGTGACACGATGGACCTGTACGTGCATCTGTTTTTCCGTTTGCAAATTCAGGATCGCATTGAATATTACGGAAATCGAAATTCATTTTTACATAATCTATTTCAGGCAAAAGCGGACTTTCTGTTTTTGCTTTTTCAAAAATCTCTTGTGCTTTTTCAAATTGAATGTTGCCATTGAATTTCGCGCTGTCAAAATCATTTTCAAATTTTCCGCGCACCCATTTTTTCTTCTTGTCCCAGATAAAGTTTGGTGTTACATCGCCCGAAACTGCTTGTGCAAAAATGGAGATGAACTTTTCTTTACCATGCTTTTTCATCTCCTCTTCCTGGTAATGCGCAGCATAGCCTTTATTGTCGCTGCAAATAAGGTGATTATCGTTACTCAAACTGGTGGTATGCACGCCAAACCAATTCACAGATGCAATTGGCTTTCCATCCGGAGTATCAACACGCATCAAGGTCATTTCGCGGTCAACGGCAAGGTGCTTATCTTTTTCTGTGCGCTTTATTTCAACTTCAGGATTGAGATTGTAAGCAAAAACAGAACGGTTAAAAGCAACTTCTGAATCGGGGTCAAAAGTGCCGGTTGCAATTTTCAATTCTGCTGGTTGTAAACTTTTTTCTGCTTCCAGAATTGCATCCACAATTCCATCAACAACTTTAGTATAAACTTCGGGTACAAAACCCGGAATACTCATGTTATATAAACCGTAATTAGAATAACCGCCCGGTGCGCTGTGTGTATGTTGTGCGGTGAGAAAAAGATTGTTTTCGGTATAACCTAACTCTTCATGGTTTCGGGCAAAACGTTTAACAACACCGCTTTTTATGGCAATAGTGATAAAACATATTTCAGCATTTACATACGCAATCTTTTTTCCTGTTTTGGAATCGCGAAAAACCAATGCACGTGCATAAATAGGTGTTTCAACTCCCAGCACAATGTTGCGAAACATTCCGTAGCCCATCATGCCGACTCCTTTTTTATCAACGGTAATATCTGCTTTACCGGTTCCTACTTCAAACATAAAATTCAGGGGATTAAAATTGCGAGGTTAAAAGTAGCAGGAATTTGAAGGAAAAACAAAACCAACAGCCTTTAACCGTAAAGGACGCAGAGTAAGCAGCCCGCAGAGAGCGCAAAGTGAAATGGCGATTACCTCAAGCCGGGTTGGTAAAGAATATAGTGAACTACAAAATCTTCATCCTGTTGCAAAAACGCAATTACCCAATCGTCAATGGCAATGGATTGAAACTTCATGCTTTCAAGAGGCGGATAAGGGCAAATAGCATAATCAAAACCTTTTATAGTAAACGATGAAAGTCGTTGCAAAAAATCATTGATAAAAATTTCTCCACTTCCCGCTTCATTTTCCTCATTCATTAAGGTAATTTCAAAAAGTGCTTCTTCAGCTTCAGGCAAAAAAAGAATATTCATTTTTGACCTGCTTTTGTAATGCGTTGGATTAAATCCTCTTTTACTTTTTCAAGAGGTTTTCCTTTACCTCCCGCTGTGCGGGCAAGGTATTCCTTTAGTTCGGCTTCAGTAAATCTACTGCCATTACCTAATGCAACATCTTTTGTGGTAAGTGGTTTAAATTCATTTTTCATAAATCAGTTATAAATTACTCCTCGCTCCAGCAAACTAAAATCTGTCGTTTGCCTTCATAAGGAAGCCTTCCGTGTGATGTACTAAGATTATCAATTGCCAGTAAATCGTTTTTCTTCCACGGAAAGATTACCATATTTTTCCAGATGGTTTCTTCAATATTGCGGATATATTTTTTCGGAATTTCTGTTCCATCGGCAAACACCATATTCATGCTTTGTTCTTCGGGAGCGGTGCCGCTTTTTTTGAGTTTGGTTGCCACATTTAAAAACAATTTCATCATCAGTGTTTTCATGCGTTTCTGCCGCTGATGAATGAATTCATATTCTATTGGTGCTGCATCAATATTAAAAACCTGTGTGTGATTAAACCATACTTTTTCTTTTGTTACAGGATGCTCCACAACAGCATCATTAATGTGTGTAAGCCGTAAATCACCATTTTCTTTCCACGCAAAATCAACTTCATATTTGCGGAATTGTTTTTCCACTTCTTTTTTATCGGTGGTATGAAAAATGTCCGGCCAGCTTTTCAGTTCCCACAGGTTCAACTTGCTGCGTTTTCCCGGAGCACTGTAATTACGTACTAATTTAAGTCTGCGTTTTTCAAACTCACGTTTCACTTCTGTATCCAGTTCGTTATAAACCTTTCGAAAATTGCAAATTGGTGTTTCTCCCCCATATTCCGGTTCTACATTGCAATAGAAAAACAACTTGATTGGTTTGTTTTTCATATAGCTCATTTCGCAGTGCTGCGGAATAGGATAAAAGCCGGGAAGTTCGCTAGCAGAAAAAACATACTCGGTTCCGGGAACCTTGTCGCGGGGCGAAGTCCCGAGGTAGTCATTCTTTAAATTCGAATCAACAAGCGCAGAAATTTCTTCAAATACTTTAGGCGAACTGATGTCGAAACCACGGAATAGAATTGCTCCGTGTTTATACATTTTATCCAGCAAGTCTTTGTGATTCTTGCGGATGTATTCTTTCAGTCCTTCCGCTGATTTATCGCCTTCCGGTTCAATTACCAAAGGAAGTTGTTGCTGCTCGTCAATAAAGTATTGTTTCATATTATTTAACTACTATAGAGCACTAAGATACACTAAGTTTCACGTCATTGCGAGGGTTTTTCACCCGAAGCAATCTCACAATAAAAAAGAGATTGCTTCGCTGTCGCTCGCAATGACGGAATTATAAATGTTCCGATGATTTCTTAATTTCGCTACCTCTTTAAAAAATAGAACATGCATAGAACACATACTTGCGGAGAACTTACAATTACTAATGTTGGACAAACAGTAACACTTGCCGGTTGGGTGCAACGCTCACGCGATTTAGGCGGAATGACTTTTATTGATTTGCGCGACCGCTATGGATTGACGCAACTGGCTTTCAACATGGAAACCAATGCTACGCTTTGCCTTGAAGCACGCAAACTGGGACGTGAGTTTGTTATTAAAGTAACCGGAAAAGTTGCAGAGCGCAGCAGTAAAAACCTGAAAATGCCAACCGGTGAAATTGAAATTGTAGTTAATAAAATTGAAGTATTAAATGCCTCTATTACTCCACCTTTCACCATAGAAGATAATACCGATGGCGGTGATGAGCTGCGCATGAAATACCGTTACCTTGATTTGCGCAGAACTGCGGTGAGAAAAAATTTAGAACTGCGTCATCGCATGGCAATTGAAACACGCAATTACCTTGACTTACAAGGTTTCCTTGAAGTGGAAACACCTGTATTGATTAAATCAACGCCCGAAGGTGCAAGAGATTTTGTGGTGCCTTCACGCATGAATCAGGGCGAGTTTTATGCTTTACCTCAATCACCACAAACCTTCAAACAGATATTGATGGTAGGTGGTTTTGATAAATATTACCAGATTGTAAAATGTTTCAGAGATGAAGATTTGCGTGCTGACCGCCAACCGGAATTTACCCAGATTGACTGCGAGATGAGTTTTGTGGAGCAGGAAGATATTCTGAACACGTTTGAAGGCTTGGTAAAAAATCTTTTCAAAAAAGTAAAAGGAGTTGAGATTGAATCATTGCCGCGCATGACCTATGCAGATGCAATGAAATATTATGGTAACGATAAACCTGATACACGTTTTGAAATGAAGTTTGTTGAGTTGACCGAATTGGTAAAGGGAAAAAGCTTCAAAATTTTCGATGATGCAGAAACAGTGTTAGGAATTTGTACCAAAGGCTGCGCAGAATACACACGCAAACAATTGGACGAATTGACTGAATTTGTAAAACGTCCGCAATTAGGTGCAGGCGGATTAATTTACCTGCGCTACAATACTGACGGAACATTGAAATCTTCCGTTGATAAATTTTACAACGAAGAAGAATTGAAAAAATGGGCAACTGCATTTAATGCTCAGCCCGGAGATTTGATCCTTGTTCTTGGCGGAGCAGATTCTAAAACAAGAAAAGCATTAAGCGAACTGCGTTTGGAAATGGGAAGCAGACTTGGCTTCCGCGACAAAGATGTTTTCTCTCCGTTATGGGTTGTTGATTTTCCATTGCTTGAGTTTAATGAAGAAAGTAACAGATGGCATGCAATGCACCATCCCTTTACTTCACCTAAACCGGAAGATATTTCCTTGCTTGAATCTGATCCCGGAAAAGTGCGCGCGAATGCTTACGACATGGTAATAAATGGTGTGGAGGTTGGTGGCGGTTCTATCCGCATTCACAATAAAGACTTGCAGGCAAAAATGTTTGAAGTGCTTGGTTTCACTAAAGAAGATGCGCAATATCAATTCGGTTTTTTGATGAATGCATTTGAATTTGGTGCGCCTCCGCATGGTGGTATTGCTTTCGGTTTCGACAGGCTTTGCTCATTGTTTGGTGGCTCTGATTCAATCCGTGATTTTATCGCCTTCCCGAAAAATAATTCAGGACGCGATATGATGATTGATTCGCCTTCAACAATTAGTGAAGAGCAGCTAAAAGAACTTGGAATAAAATTGAATCCAAAATCTGCTTAGCTTCTCGTCATGCTGAACTCGTTTCAGCATCTCAATTAAAGACCCTGAAACAAGTTCAGGGTGACGTATTTTCATTTCAGCACCCCCAACTCCTTCCCCACTTTAGTAAACGCAGCAATTGCTTTATCAAGATGCTCTTTCTCATGTCCTGCAGAGATCTGAACACGGATGCGCGCTTTTTCTTTTGGTACAACAGGGAAGAAAAAACCGATCACATAAATTCCTTCGGATAATAATTTGTCTGCAAATACCTGTGCAATTTTTGCATCATATAACATAATGGGAACTATCGGGTGAATTCCTTCGCGTATATCAAATCCTGCTGCAGTCATAGCCTTGCGGAAGTAAGCGGTGTTGTCCATCAACTTGTCGCGTAGCGTTGTTGTTTCACTCAGCAAATCAAAAACCGCTGTTGCTGCTCCAACAATAGAAGGTGCTAATGAATTGGAGAATAAATAAGGACGTGAACGCTGACGAAGCATTTCAATGATCTCTTTTCTTCCGGAAGTAAACCCTCCCATAGCTCCGCCAAGCGCTTTACCCAAGGTTCCGGTGATGATGTCAACTTTACCTATCACACCACAATGTTCGTGTGTTCCCCTTCCTGTTTTTCCTACAAAGCCAGTGCAGTGGCTGTCGTCCACCATTACTAATGCATTGTATTTTTCGGCAAGGGCACACACCTCATCTAATTTTGCTAAAAATCCATCCATAGAGAATGCGCCATCCGTAACAATGATTCGGAAGCGCTGTGCCTGTGCTTGTTTCAATTGCGCTTCCAGATCAGCCATATCATTGTTCTTGTAGCGATAACGTTGCGCCTTGCACAAACGAACGCCATCAATAATAGAAGCATGATTCAGTTCATCGGAGATGATTGCATCCTCTTCTCCGAACAATGGTTCAAACACGCCACCATTTGCATCAAAAGCAGCAGCATATAATATCGTGTCTTCAGTTCCAAGAAAATCAGAGATCTTTTTTTCCAGTGTTTTATGAATATCCTGCGTGCCGCAAATAAAGCGCACAGAGGACATACCGTAACCACGTGTGTCCAACACATCTTTTGCCGCCTGAATAACTTTCGGATGACTTGAAAGTCCGAGGTAATTATTAGCACAGAAATTAATTACCGTTTTTCCGCCCACGCTGATTTCAGCGCCCTGAGCCGATTCTATTATTCTTTCTTTTTTAAATAATCCTGAATTGCGGATAGTTTCAAATTCTGTTTCAAGGTGATTTTTCAGTTCTCCGTACATAGTTTTATTCGTTTAATTCTTTATCCAGATTTTACCAGTTCTCAAATTTCCTTTTGCTGATTCAAACTTCCATGCAAATGGAAATGCAGCACAAGTATAAAAATCTTCTGATGAATTTACTTCTTCCGACAAAAGTAATCTTCCGTCAATTCCGTAAACAGTGAGTTTTCCATGATCTCTGTGTTGATCGGGATTTGCAATCCCGACCTGAAGCAATCCATTTTGTGAATCATAAATCAATTGCAAATAATTTTCAAACGTATTGTCTTCAATTGCTCCAAACACAGGCGGCTGACAAACATCATTGAATGTCATATTCTGAACATCATCAATCCAAATCATTGCGCGTGCATCACTTTGCAGTGGAGTGAAACAAACGCTGTCTAATGTTAATCCGTTTACATGACGGAAGTATATTCCGTAGGCAGGAAGCGTATTTCCGAACAAATCCATTTCAGGACGTTCCTGAATATTTTCGGGAACTACATAATTTGAATCCACGGCAACCGAACCTCCGGGAACAGTGAACGAAATATTTTCAAGATGAATGTTTTCTAAACTATGTCCGGGAATGCCGGTGATGTGGCATGGAAGATTATTCAGTCCTTCGCCCGAGATATTTCTGAGTACAAGGTTTTTAAATGTTCCTGCCGGCATCGGAGGAAGCGAATCAACATACTGGCGGTTGCTATCGCCAAGACGAACTACAATAGGAACCTGCACACCTGATACTGTAATGTTTTCAATCAATACGCTGTCGATATGCGCTCCGTCAATACTTGCGACATTAATTCCCACTTCGCCCGGCTGACCTAATCCACCTTCTGTAACAACGCAATCGTGAATGTGGATTTTATTGATATCACCAACTGTTTCTGTTCCGATTTTAATTACTCGCGCAAGACTTGAAAAGGTGCAGTTGTAAACTTCCACATCGTAAAGATTACTGGTGCTTGTAGTTTTCATTACCATGGCATCGTCAAAACTTTCAACGGTGCAATCGTGGATGCGCACGTAGCGGCAACCGTCAAAAGCAATACCGTCATTGTTTCCGACACCTGAGTTATTAATAGTTAAACCCGACATCAACAATGTATCGCAATTTAAATTGTGCATCATCCAGAACGAAGAGTTTTTCATTTTGATGTTTTCATAACGCACATTTATGCAAGAAATAAAACGAACTCCAAACGCACGCTGACTTGAATTAAGCACAAAGGCAGAAGCAAAACTATTTCCGTCTAATGTTCCCTTTCCAATGATGCCAATGTTGTTTTGTCCTTCGGCATAAATGAGTGAACGTTTGCGGTATTCATCCGCCATGCCCCGCACCGGCGACTCAATTTCGGGATAGTGTGCCGGGTTTCCGCTTCCTTTTAAAATTGCTGCGCTGTCCAGATGTAACAAAACATTGCTCTTCATAAAAATTGTTCCGCTTAAAAATGTTCCCCCGGCAGGAACTACTACTTCTCCCCCACCCGCTTCGTTACAACTGTCAATGGCTGCCTGAATGAATGTTGTATTCAGTGTTGTTCCGTCAGCTACTGCGCCAAAGTCGGTGATGTTGAGCACTACTTGTCCGAAAGAAAGTGGGCAGTAAGCAGTGGGCAGCAGGCAGAGAGTAAGTAGAAGTTTTCTCATGCGGTTTGTTTTTAAAAATTATACAACACTCCTTGCTCCGCGAAAATAAAATTCAGTTTGTATTTATTCTGTTCGCTTAACTGTTTCTTAATCATTTCTTCATTATTACCTGTAGGCTTCATGTGGGTAATGATTACATTCAATTCTTTCAGCGCGTCTTTTCCGGCAAGCTTTGCAAGTGCTTCCATCTCTTTCATCAACCATTTCGGAGTAAGGTGTCCGTAGAGTTTATTATCCTCTTGCTCATCGGGATAAGAAACTTCGAGGAAAATTGCTTTTAGTTTTTTCTCTTTCATGAGTGGAGCAATCTCTTTCCAGACACTTTCTATGCGATTGGATTTTTCCAGTTCATCGGCACCGGTATCACCGAAATATAAAATGTAGTTATCGTTGTTACGCAACAAAAACGCAGAACTCTGGTAAGGAGTTGAATGACTTAGCGGAAAAGTTTTTGCTGAAAGTGATGTGTTCTCAATTTTGGTTTCAGCACCGGGAGCTAAGAACTTGTACTGATATTTTTTAAGTGCAGGACTGTCGCCATCACTACCGAAGTTGGGCCAGCTTTTCCAGTTGAAATAATGCTTCTGCAAATAGTCAAGTGTAAAAGGAAGTCCGTAAATATTCTTGGTGGTATCATCAACGGAGTTGAGAACAAGTCCTGAAACATGGTCAAGATGCGCATGTGAGATCAGGTAGGCTTTGATGTTGTTTTTTATAAACGATTGTACATCACCTTTAACTGATTTAGTAGCAATTGCTTTTTCAACTCCATTGTAAATTGTTCCGGCATCTAAGCAAACATAAGTGTCGGAACCTTCAGGCGCGACAAGGTAGGCAGAGAGGTTGCTTTCGTCTAAACCGCCTTTTACACCGAGGGGAATTACTTTAAAGGCATTCTGAGCTACGCAGAAACAAGAAACAAGAAGTAAGAAGCAAGAGAAAAGATATTTCATAAATTTTTTATTGCGCACTTCTTAGTTTAATAAACGTTTGCTCCGCTTCTTTATCAAAGAATACCCAGAACCAAGGGGTATAACCACGCAACTCACCTGTTTGCATATTATGAACTGCAAAGCGTGGACAAATGCCCAAAACTTTTTTTTCCAATTGAATGGTTTCTTTATTGAAGTGCCATGTTTCTTTTACTTTTAATGAGACTATATTCTCTGACAAATCCGAAACTACAATCTTCATCTGTTGTTCAAATGGAGGATTTGGATTGTCAACAAAAATTGTGTCTACTTGTTGCCCTGCTTTCTTAACATCATCAATACTCATTGGTGATGCATCTATATAATTATATGCCTGAAGTTTACCTGCATACACCTGCTCAATAACTTCGTATATCAGTTTTGAGTAATCCGAAAAATCCTGATCTTCCAAATCATCGTAATAGGTAGTGGGGGCATCGACTGCAGTCATCATGGGCTTAGTCCAACCTTCTGTGGAAGCAGCAGGTGCAACAGTTTCATTTTGTTTAGCGTTTTCTTTACATGAAAGAATAAGCACAAGTGGAAGAAAGATTAACAGGTTTTTCATTGATTTGAATTTTTAATTAACTGTATATAAAAGCTGATGGTTCCTTTGTAACTCTCTATTGAAACCCGCTCGTCTGTTCCGTGAATGCGTTTCAAATCTGCATCTTCTAAACGGGTAGGGTTAAAGCGAAAAATGTTTTTGGTAAGATTTTTATAGTGTTTGGAATCAGTTGCGCCTAATACAAGATAAGGCGCGACCAACACATCCGGAAAAATCTGGTGTGTGGTTTTCTGCACGGTTTTAAAACTTTCGGATTCGGTGTCGGAAACAAAAGAAGGTTCATCACCAAACTCATTTGTCTTAGCTATTTTAATGCGTTCGTCATTCAAGACTTGTTTTACGAAATTTATAACACCTTGTATGCTGTCGCCCGGCATGATGCGGAAATTGATGACTGCACTTGCTTTAATGGGCAATACATTTTCTTTTTCACCGCTTTTGAAAATGGTTGCTGCGGTGGTGGTGTGCATGGTGGCGCGGGTAGAGTTTTTCTTGTCGAGCTGGCTTTCAATTACAGGACCAAAGAGCCAACGGTTGGCGAAAACGAGGCGCATTCCGAACGCCATTTCAGGACCGATGTATTCGAACATTACAGAGCCGGGGCCATCCATTTTAGTGGGGAAAGGATGTGTTTCAAGTTTTGCAATGGCGGCACTGAGAATACCGATAGCGGTTTGCTTTGGTGGCATGGAGCTGTGACCGCCTTCTTCTTCCACTGTTAGTTCTAGGCTTACGTATCCCTTCTCGGCAATACCGATAATGGCAACCGGCTTTTCCACTCCGGGAACAATGCCGCTGATGATGGAGCCACCTTCGTCAATTACAAATTCAAGCTGCACGTTTTGTTGCTGCAGGTGTTTTGCTATTTGGTATGCTCCTTCTTTTCCGCCAATTTCTTCATCGTGTCCGTAGGCAAGATAAACGGTGCGCTCGGGTTTAAAACCTTCGCGCAGCAAATATTCAACAGCTTCCATTTCGCCTGTGATGCCACTCTTAATATCCAATGCACCGCGACCGAAAACAAAACCGTCTTTTATAACACCGTCAAAAGGAGGATGTGCCCAGCCGGGAAGTGTAAGCGGGTCAACAGGCACCACATCCTGATGCGCCATAAGGAGAATTGGTTTCAGGGTTGGATTGCTTCCCTGCCATTTGTATAACAAACTGTAGTTGTTTATTTTTTCGAGGGTTAACAGAGAATCGATTAAAGGGAAAGAGGTTTTAAGAAAACGGTGGAGACCGTTGAATTGTGCGGTATCCATCTTTCCTGAATCCTGAAAAGAAATGGTTTTAAATTGTATGGACTGACTGAGGCGTTGGATGACTGCGTCATCGGTTTTGTAGAGGGGAACGGGGTCTGCATTTATTTGCTTTGAATGAAAAGAAAAAGTGTTGAAGAGCAGCACAGCAACAAGCACTACAACAATGGCAAGAAGAATGAGGAGAACTTTTTTCATACGGATTTGGTCAGGTAAAAATAGTTTTTTTTAGACCACCTCTTGTCACTTCGAGCGTAGTCGAGAAGCGATAATTAAACTTCTCGACTACGCTCGAAGTGACAGCTGGCTATGCTCAGAACTACTCTTCTGTTTCCATCAGCGCACGCTCCACATCTTTATCAGGGATAGCCCACATGACAGCACTGATACCGATAAGGGCAACCGACACAATGGGATAATAAAATGCAACAGGAATGGCAATCAAATAGACCACTACTGATATCATCGCTTTCTTTTTTGTTTTAAGAATTGCCTCCATCAGTTTATTTTTTTCTGTGAGGTGGGCAAGAATTGCAGCTTGCAGAACATAAGCCATAAAGCCGCAGAACAAATTGTTAACGGCATAGAGGGCAACGGTAAGTTCGGCAAAATGGTTTTCGCCCATCCAGCCGGTGGTAAAAGGAACAAGCGAAAGAGAAAACAGCAAGCCCATATTTGCCCAGATAATTTTTGGGGTAACATGACGCACCGTATGCAACAGATGGTGATGGTTGCCCCAGTAAATAGCTACCATTATAAAGCTCAGCACATAGCAGATGAGAACAGGAGTAAGCGCAAGTAATGCCTCCACAGTTGCCTCGTGCGGAATTTTTATTTCCAATACCATAATGGTAATGATAATGGCTATTACTCCATCGCTGAAAGCTTCGAGGCGGGTTTTGTTCATAGAATTTAAGGATGTGTCTGAATTTTATCGGGGCTAAAAATAGATAAAATGCGGAAGGAAAAATTGTGACACTTCCTAAAATAACTTGACACTTTTTGAGGTAAATACTAAAAGTAATTTACAGGATTATTTTAGCTGCTACTTGCGTAACATTATTCTTTGGTTATCTTTACAACCTATGTATTCTATAAAACAGTTAAAGTTATACCCTTATAATTTTTTAACCCTCCTTGCTGCCGGTATTCTTTTCAATACTAACGTACAAAGCCAGACCTATACCACCTATACCACCTATAGCCAGGGAGCTAATTATGGTTACGGAGGTCATTATGTACAACCAGTGGTTACAAAGACCTATACCCTTAATTCTTCAGGCTATACCTCTCCTCAAAGCAATTATAACTACGGTTCAGGCAACTCCGGTTCATCAAGCTCTTATACTCCATCTTACTCATCAGGTAGCAGCACCTATCTTTACCGTAGCCGCTGGGAACGAAAGCTGGAAAAGAACAAGCAGAAGGAATTGCTGGCAACACAGGCACAAGAGCTTGCTGCAAAGCAATGGTATGAAAAGGCAGAGGCAGTGATGAAGCAGTATAAGGAAGGAAACTTTTATGAAGCAGAAAAGATTAGGCGCTCATTTAACAGCTGGGCACCAAGTGGCGTAGGTGACATAGTAAAATTCATCGAATACGATCCCAATGGTTATCGCCCGGAAGATCTGAGTGGTCATCCTTTCCAGATAAAATACGAGAACAAATTCCATTATATAAGCATGATGCTGATGGGTGAGCTGGCGCAGTATGAAAACGTGGTGGAATATTATGGTATACATTTTACTGAATCAACGTATTCAGGTAAAGACGATGCGCAGGGGCATAGCATCTATAATCACAAGTATAACCATAACGAACAGACAGCTAAGCTTATTCAGATATTCAAAGACTTCACCTATCCCGAAATACTGAAGCTGGAATCTATTTACATAGAAGCGTTAAAACAGGATTCAGGTAAAGTGGCTGCACAAAAATACTGGACAGCAGTCAGCAATTATTATGTGCCTTATATCAAGCAAAAAGTTACTGACCGCGATGAAAAAAGCAGGTGCTATAACACCATAGCCATGGTGCAGCTTCAGCTCGGGCTTACCCAAGATGCCCTAAAGTATTTTGATAAGCAGCTCGCACTTTCACTAGGTGACAAAATGCTACAGTTTACTGTTCTGCAAAATATAATTGACTACAGCGCTATTGCCCGTCAGAATGATACAGCCACTTTAAACTATTGCCTCAAAGGGCTGAATAGCCTACTGGAATCAGATTCCATTAAAGCGGATAAGAATATTACCTACGTCATAAATTATAATAAAGCCATTCTTTTAATGGGTCTTAATGATAACCGGGCGGCCTACCAGGCATTAAATGAACAAAGCAGCCTCCCACAGGCAAATGATTTTCCGCATAAGTTTTTAAAAGCGCGCCTGCTTTTGAATATGGATAGCAGCAGGCAGTGCTCTGATCTGACCAACGAAATGGTAATGAATATGAAAGACCTTACCCCCTTGCAAAGCGCGGAACTGGGCAATATACTTGCCGAATGGGGTATGAAATATGCCGGCCAATATGCTGAGGCCGAAAAAGAATATTCATCAGCAATCCTCTTTGTGCCCGATAACTGGAGCTACCCATTACGACTCGCGCAGATATATGCCTATCAGGGTAAAGACAAAGAAGCTATCGCCTTGCTCGAAAACACCATTCTCGAGAACCCCGATGAATTCCCGCTTTATATTGAGCTTGGAAATGAATACATGAAAACAGGTAAAACAAAAAAGGCGAAAGAAAATTATCTGCTTGCACGTGCAAAAGGCGCTGTGCTGAACAATGAAGCGGCTGCACTTATAAAATAAACAAATGATAAAAATACAACGATATATAACACTGATTTTTTTATCCCTATATGCCATCACTGCGTATGGGCAAAAAGACCAGCTCATGTCTAATTTCACCACTTACTTTAACGAATACAGGGACATACTTTTAGAGCGCCACCTTTACGGAAATATCTACGGGGCTAACCCATCCATCCAGATTCAAACTATGGGGGCAAGATGTTATCCATTCCCTGACCTTCCTAACGATAAAATTCAGGAGCAACAAAACGCCCTTTGCGGCACCTTAAAAGTTAAGCAGAAAAAATTCACCATCTCAAAAACCGGTGAGTATATAACAGACTACGATCCGCAGGGAAGAATTGCAAAATACACAGGACCTTTTTATGTTCAGTCCTTTACTTACTATCCTGATTCAATTATAGAAGAAATAAACTTTACCAGACAGTATGCCGCAGCCGATGGAAGGGTGGTTTCTAAATACGATAAGAATAAAAACTTACTGTGGGTTAAAATGACCAGACCCGACAGGGGCGAGCTTAATGTTATGTTATGTGAGCGGGAATACAGGAACGGGTTGCTGGTCAAGTCAGCAGAAATGGGCATGGACCTTTCTCACAACTACACGATGCCCGATATCTTTTACATATCATATCTGCCGGGCAGCTCAAAGGTTAGTTCTATACAACATCAATCTACCACCTGGGCTGATGTAACTTACAATTATACCTATGATGAAGAGGAGCCCGGCCAGTTTTCTCACATAGGCAGCATCCCGGCTATCTATAACCTGCAGGGAAAGCTGATCGAGTTAGATGACATGAAGTTTAACTATTACGAAAATGGCTTGTTGAAAAGCTATGTTCTTTCCGGTATGAGCAATACTACTGCAACCTATACCTATGATGAAAAAGGGAGGGTTACCAATGTGGCCCATTCTTATTTTTATGATCAGGATGCTACCTACAGCTACCACGACAACGGTCTTCTTGATAAGCTGAGAGGATATAAGGTAAAATACCAGTATTACTGATCTTTTACCAGACTTAATCCCTAACTGCATAAGGACAAAACCTAAACTCCTGCCTTCCGAACACCTCTGTCAATCATCCCTCAGGAAACTTATTTTTCTTCCTGAACAGAAGCTGATTTTATAGAAACGGACACTATCATCCCTCTCCTAAAGGAGAGGGATGATAGCGTGAGGTAACCCCATTAATAATTTAGTTACACTCTG
>JAGVLY010000076.1 GCA_020054035.1 Bacteroidia bacterium
AATGGAAGTTCAAGCCTACGCAATCACTTAGTTTCGGATATGGTATGCACAGCCAGACGCAACCATACTATATCTATTTACAGGAACATCAAGCCACCGGAACGCAGGATAACAAAGACTTACCGTTTATGCGCAGCACGCATTATGTATTGGGCTACGACAATGCGTTAACACCTTACTTGCGCATAAAACTGGAAGCCTATTATCAAAAACTTAACAACATTCCGGTTGATACATTTCCTTCTTCATATTCCGTGCTGAATGAAGGAACAAGCTTTGACCGCTACTTCCCCGGAAAACTCATAGCCGATGGCACAGCCGAGAACTACGGAATAGAACTTACCGTTGAGAAGTTTTATAACCGCAACTATTTCTTCATGTTCTCGGGAACGCTTTACAACTCCATCTACAAACCCAGCAATGGCCTTACCTACGACAGCGATTTCAATGGCAACTACATCCTGAACCTGTTAGGAACAAAAGAGTTTAAGTGGGGCAAAAAGCGACCTAATACTTTTGGAATAGGAGGTAAGGTTACCACTGCAGGAGGTCGCAGATACACACCCATTGACGTAACCGCATCTGATGCGGCAGGCAAACCCGTATTCATTGATGCCGAGCGCAACAGTCTGCAATACAAATACTATTTCCGCTTTGATGTAAAGATCAATTACGCCATCAATGCTAAGAAACTAAGACACGAAATAGGAGTGGACCTGGTGAATGTTGCACAAATAAAGAATGTATTGCGCAAGATATATGTAGGCGGAACAAACCCTATAAAAACAGATTACCAGCTGGGTTTCCTTCCAGTGTTTTATTACAGGGTTGACTTTTAGTTGCCACGACCTTCAGGTCGTGGGTTAGTATTTTGCCAGAGAGAATAACAGGGCTTTAGCCCTTTCATTAATTCTCTTTCATTACTTTCCTTCAATCCTATTCAGCCCCGCCTTTGCTTTTTGTGCAATGCTGTTCCTATACTCCTTGTTTTTAAACGAAGGACATTTCTCAAAATACTGGCGGGCTTTTTTGTAGTCTTTCTTCTCTTCGTAAATCAAACCCAGTTGAAGAGAAGCGTTAGCTGCAAAGTAATAAGTGCTCTTTGCTCCGTTCTTAATCGTCATCTCATAGTACGGAATAGCATCATCGGGCTTGCCCCAACTATGGTAAATCCTTCCAAGGCGATACGTAAACTCCAATTGATCTTTTTCTGAAGTAAAATCTTTTGCGTTACCTTCTTTTACTAATATGGTTAATGCCTGCAGATAATAACCCCCATCAAAAAGCAAACGTGCTTTCAGTAATTTCAAGTTTGGAACAATTGCTTCGTCAGCTTCTTTCTGCGCTTGCTTATCTTCATCTGCAATATCGTTTCCTTTGCTTGAAATTAGAGCAATGTTTTTCTTGTAGGCTTCTGTATCACCAACCAACAAAGCAAACCATGCTAATTTCTGATAAGCTGTTTTGATATAACTCGCGCCTTTAAAATTGTCAATGTATTTTTTGATGTAAACATCAGCATCCATATCTAGGCGGTTAAGTTTTGCTTCTCCGGTAAGCAGATCCAGATAATAAAAAGGATATTGTTCAGCAACTTCAGGTCGCTTTTCCAAAAATGAAATAGCATCGTTATTGCGCGAAGTTTTAATGGCAATGCTTGCTTTTGCAAACGTGAGCAGCGGATTATATTCTGTAAATGCTTTCAATGTTGAATACAACTTTTCAATGTTGTCCTTGTCCTTTGAAAGATTAAGCTCAACAAACGAAAGAAGGAAAAGCGATTCGGTTAGCAGGTAATTATATTCTGAATTGGTTTGCGATTGCGCAACAACGGTGTTCAGTTCCTTCACACCTTGTTTAATAGTGCCATCAATTCCCATAATGTTCACAGCCCACTTGTAATTATCCGGAACCGTTCCTATAATAGCGTGTAATAAGCCCATGCTTTTCATATTGGGCAAAAAGCCGGGATGTTTGCCCTGATTGTCTTCTAATAATTTATATGCTTTGTTTATCTCCCCAACAGCAGCAAGGTATTCACCAAACTTAACATGAATAAAAGCCCATTGCAAATTCACTTCAGCCTGCGAATACAAAAACCAAGGTGATTTCGAATCGCCTTTTTCTAATTGTCGTAACCGTATATCTTTATTTTGTTGAAGGACACTAAAATCGTTTTGGTTCTCACCAATAATTAGCGTAAAGAAGTCAATGTAATTGTCAAGAAAAACAGGAATGGTATTTCCCGGATTTATTTTTCTTTCGCTATCGAGTTTTGTTTTTGCAGTTTTAAATTTTAGACTAACAATATCTTCGTAAGCATCGCGGCAATTGCTGTTGAAATCAAAACCGGCAAAGGTTTGTGAAGAGAGAAAGAGAAAGAAAAGTATGACAGAAAAATATCTCATGTTCTCAGAAACAAAAAAGGGACTTCAAACTGAAATCCCTTTTCTGTATTTTTAATTGTAGTCTATGCTTCTTCCAGAACTTCAACTCCGGCAAGCTCTTGGTCAACCAGAATACGTCCGCAATATTCACAAACAATAATTTTCTTTCTCATGCGGATATCCATTTGACGTTGTGGAGGAATGTTGTTAAAGCAACCTCCGCAAGCGTCACGGGCAACTGTTACAACAGCCAGTCCGTTACGTGCGTTTGAGCGGATACGCTTGTAAGCTGTAAGCAAACGTTCTTCCATTACTTCTTCTGCTTTAACCGAATCTTTTATCAAAGATTTTTCTTCTTTTTCAGTTTCTTTGATAATGTCGTCAAGCTCTGCTTTTTTATGTTTCAAATCAGCTTTGCGCTCATCTAATTCAGCTTGTGCTTTCTCAACAAATTCGTTTTTAGCAGCAATGTTTGCTTTTGCTTCTTTAATTCTTTTTTCAGAAAGTTGAATTTCCAGATTTTGGAATTCAATCTCTTTAGTCAATGAATCAAACTCGCGGTTGTTACGCACTTTGTTCTGCTGTTCTTCATACTTTTTAATCAAAGCCAGCGAGTCTTTCATCTGCTGTTTTTTCTGAACGATGGTGTCTTCAAAAACATTCACCTCGTCAGTGTAGTTTTTTACGCGTGTTTCAAGACCAACAATTTCGTCTTCCAGATCCTGAACCTCTAAAGGCAACTCGCCTCTAACGATTCTGATTTTATCAATTGCTGTGTCAATCTGTTGAAGTGCGAAGAGGGCTTTTAAGCGTTCTTCAATGGTTACATCAGGGCTGATGTCTTTATGTTTTGCTTTTGGTTTAGCAGGTTCTGCGTAATCTAATTGGTTTTTAGCTGTTTCCTTTTTAGCAGGTTTTGCATCAACTTTTTTTGCTTTTGTTTTTTCTTCTTTTGAATTAGCAACTGGTTTTGCTGATTCTTTAGCTTTTACTTTGGCTTTTATCATGTTTTTCAGAGATAGTTTACCGGATTGGTGTTAGTTTTTGACAAACGGACGGCAAAAGTAGGAAATTTTTCCATTAACAACTCATAAAATATTTCACCTGTAAACTGCTCACTTTCAAAGTGTCCCACATCGGCAAGTAGTATCTTGCCTTCCGCATCAAAAAACTGGTGGTATTTAAGGTCGGCTGTAACAAAAACATCTGCTCCGGCCGAAATAGCATTTTTTAACAAAAAACTACCTGCACCGCCACATATAGCAACCCGTTTTATTTCCTTGCCTGTGAGTGCTGTGTAACGAACGCAATCTGTTTTTAATGAAGTCTTTAAACTCTTTAGAAATGCCAATTCATCATGAGGTTTTTCCAATTCTCCAATCAGTCCTGAGCCAACCTGTTTGTATTCATTTTCAAGAGGGTAAATATCATACGCCACTTCCTCATAAGGATGTGAGGCAAATAATGCTTTTAAAATGGTTGATTGCAGTTGCGCAGGAAAAATAGTTTCAATGCGTGTTTCAGTTTCCTGATGTTGAATGTTTTGCTCGCCAACAAAGGGTTTTGTTCCTTCGCCAGCACGGAAAGTGCCAAGACCTTCTAAATTGTAACTACATTCATCATAGTTGCCTATTTTGCCTGCTCCTGCATTAAACATAGCATCGCGTACCTCGGCAGCTTTGTCACTCGGGCAAAACGTTACTAATTTTTTAAGTAAACCTGATTTTGGCTGAAGAACCGAACAGTTTTTCAACCCTAATTTTTCTGCAATTTTTGAATTTACACCTTGCTGAACATTATCGAGGTTGGTATGTGCTGCATAAATTGCAATGTCGTTTTTAATAGCTTTTATGATGGTGCGCTCCACATAATTTTTGCCGTTAATTTTTTTTAATCCGCTGAAAATAATTGGGTGGTGAGCAATCACTAGATTGCACTTTTCACGAATGGCCTCATCAATCACTTCTTCAAGGCTGTCAAGGCAAATCAACGCACCTGTAATTTCCTGTGCTGGGTTTCCGATAATTAATCCTGCATTGTCGTAGCTTTCCTGATACGATAGAGGAGCAAAAACCTCAATAGCTTTTATGATTTCGGATAATTGCATGTTTTGATTTTTTGAGCCACTATTTAAACGAATGTAATTTGAGCCACTAATTTCACAAATTAGCACGAATTAATTAGTGTAAATTAGTGTAATTCGTGGCTGACTATACTTTTACTGGTCGCAAAAGTCTTTCAGTTCGGGATTGGCTTTGAACGCGCCCATTTCTTTGGCTTTTTGAAGATCTTCACAGCCTCCGGCTTTGTCGTCCATAAAGCGTTTTACACTTCCGCGTTTGTAATAAATATCACCCATTCGGGTTTTAATGTATTCCGCTTTTGCGTAATCTTGTCTTGAACCTTTCAAATCGTCCAACACCTTTTTTACATCACCTGTTTTTTGAAATTGTTTGGTTTTCTTTTCGGTAATTTCAATGGCACGATTGTAATCAGCTAACGCAGTTTCAAAATCCAGCAAAAGGAAGCGTATTCCGGCTCTGGCAACAAATGCTTCATAAAAAACAGAATCTAATTCTATGGCTCTGTCATAGTTTTCCAGCGCTTCCTTGTATTCTTTCTGATTTTGTTTGTTTTGTGCAAGATTAAAATGTTCCAGCGCAACTTCACTTTCTGTTTTAGGTAATTCTACATTCCCAGCTTCGGCCTGTTTTGCAGGTGCTTTGGTAGCCGAACCGGGAGTTTGTGCTGCTGTTCCCGATGTTGAACCGTTCCCTTGTGTTTGCGCACAAACAACTGACGATAAAAGAATTAAGTATGTGAAAACAAGTGGTTTTATTCGCATAAAAAATGTTTTTGCCGCCTTTTAAGGACAGCAAATAAAGGGGCTAAAATAGGAAGTTTTATGTTTGGTTGATACTAACAACGTAATTTTTTCAATTTAACGATTAAAATAGACGTTCTGCCTGTGTCTTTAAATTAAGACTCCAGACAGGTATTAAAAACCTTTCTACCTTTAGCGCGGTATGAATTTCAGGCTTTTACTTCTTCCTTTCTCCTTTGTTTATGGCATTGGTGTTTTCGTCAGAAACAAGTTTTTTGATTTTGGAATTTTAAATGAAAACAGATTTTCTATTCCGGTTATTGGAATTGGAAATATAACTACTGGCGGAACGGGAAAAACTCCTCATGTTGAATATTTGGTAAGGCTTTTTTCTCCCGATAAAAATGTGGCCACGCTTAGTCGTGGATATGGAAGAAAGACAAACGGTTTTTTATATGCCTCTGAAAGCACAACGGCCGAAATGGTTGGTGATGAACCGCTGCAACTGAAATATAAATTCAAAGAAATTACGGTAGCTGTTTGCGAAAAAAGAACAGATGGAATTGAAAAAATTCTGAAAGACAATCCGCAAACTTCTGTTGTGCTTTTAGATGATGCTTTTCAGCATAGAGCAGTTAAGGCTGGTCTTTCCATTTTGCTGTTAGATTATTCAACTATTTTCAAAACTGATTTTTTGCTTCCTGCCGGAAATTTGCGTGAACCGATTTTAGCCCAAGAGCGTGCAGATATTATTGTTGTAAGCAAATGTCCGCAAGCATTATCAGATAATGAACGGAATAAAATAATTGAAAGCATTGCTCCTGATAAAAATCAAAATGTGTTTTTCTCTTCCGTAGTTTATGCTACTGAAATTAGAGCAGTTTTTGGTGGGGAAACACGGGAGCTTTCAACTAATCTGAATACTATACTTGTTACAGGAATTGCTAATGCTTCAGCAATAAAAACGTATGTTGAAACAAAAACAAAACTTGTAAAGCACTTTGAGTTTTCTGATCATCACCAATTTTCGGATGCTGATACCAAAAACATAGCTGAAATATTCTCTACTATTGCAGCCGAAAATAAAATTATCCTGACAACGGAAAAAGATGCAATGCGCTTGAAAGATATACAAGTAATGAAAGAATTACCGTTGTACTATTTACCTGTTGAGGTGAAATTTCATGAAAAAGATAAAAATAATTTTGATAAACTGATACTGTACTATGTTGGAAAAAATTAAAGAAACAGGAATTTATATTCAATCAAAAACAGATTTCAAGCCCGAGGTTGGAATTATTTTAGGAACCGGACTTGGAGGACTTGTTAAAGAAATTGAAATTGAACACTCATTGGGATATGAAACCATTCCCAATTTTCCTGTTTCAACGGTAGAGGGGCACAGCGGCAAATTGATTTTTGGAAAGTTAGGCGGCAAAAATGTTGTTGCCATGCAAGGGCGCTTTCATTATTACGAAGGTTATTCCATGAGAGAAGTAACATTCCCTGTGCGTGTGATGAAATTTCTGGGAGTTCATACCTTACTTGTTTCTAATGCAAGCGGAGGAATGAATCCCGATTTTAGTATTGGTGATTTAATGATATTGAATGACCACATTAACCTGTTTCCCGATAATCCTTTGATTGGTAGAAATTATAAAGAATTAGGTCCGCGTTTTCCTGATATGAGCAAAACCTATGACAAGCAACTGATAGCTAAAGCAGTTGAAATTGCTACTCAAAAAGGAATAAAAGTGCAGCAGGGAGTTTATGCCGGGCTTACAGGTCCTTGTTTTGAAACGCCTGCTGAGTATAAATATATCAGAACTATAGGCGCAGACGCTGTTGGTATGTCAACCGTTCCCGAAGTTATTGCAGCCCGCCATGGCGATATGCGCTGCTTTGCTATGTCTATTATTACCGACCTTGGTGTGGAAGGTAAAATAGTAGAAGTTACCCATCAGGATGTAATTGATGTGGCAGCAAAAGCTGAAGTGAAGATGACTCGGATTATGAAAGAATTGGTGAGTAGTTTGTAACTACTGTCCCAATGGCATCCACCAAACAGTAGGATCGTTACCACTTCCTGTTTCCACTTTCCAGTAATCCCCTTTTCTAACCGGACACATGATGTTTGGTCGTGCTGCATTTGCTGCAGCCCCCTCAGACTCCATGCGGGTTGTGGTAGGAGGGTTTGAACCATCAGTTTTTACCCTAAAATAAGAAGAACCGGCCCATGAAACAATAAATCCATCTGTTGCGGCCTGGTAGACAGTATTAGCTGAACGACCTGTCCATGCTCCAAACATTTCCACTGTTCCAACTACATCTAAAGTTGCACTAGGTGCAGATTGTCCTATACCCACATTTCCATCACCCTGAACAACTAATTTGCTGCTGAAGGTTCCTGTGTTGTCATCAGCGCTTCCGCTTCCGACTGCCAATAACCATGAACTACTGATAGGAGTTGTTGCATTAATTTTCAAAACAGTTCCGCCAAAACTTGCACCACTATTAGTGATGAAATTTTGTAATCCGGATGTTGCAGAAGTTACAGAGTGAAAATTATAAGAAGGGGTTACTCCGATACCTAAACCGCTTGAATTTATGCGCACTTTTTCAGTTCCGCTTGGCTCAAAAGTAATGTACGAGGCAATATTGCGAAATGGAAGATAGGCAGGTGTTGTTCTGTTATAGGCTTGAAGATAGGGTGCAGTTCCTCCTGAAAGTTCAATTCCTGAACCGGTAGAAGGTGAAAGTCCACTTCCTGTTAGGTGCAAACCATTACCTGCAACAGAAAGACTTGCTTTTGGAGCATTTGTTCCTATTCCCACATTTCCTCCGCCTTCAATTATCATTCTAAGTGTGTTTGATGTTCCAATCATAAGTGGATACGCACCTGTTGTGGCAATTGAACCTGCTTCACCTGTTACACCACCGGATGACATTAAAGATGAGGCATACGCACTTCCTGAATAATCAATTTCCAATGATCGTACATTCGAATTTTGGTCATTATAAAAACGCATTCCTGAGTAGTTGGTTGAGCTGGTGTTTCTAAACATGGCACTGTTGCCTCCAGCTTTAACAATTTCTAATGGGTTGGTGGGTGTTGTTGATCCAATTCCTATGTTTGTATTTACAGCAAGAGTTCCGCCTATTTCTGCATTGCTTTGAATATCAAAGCTGGCATTTTGTCCTGTTGCAAAATCATTTCCAACGGTTTGGTTTTGTACGTAACTACCGGTAACAGAAGGTGCATAATTGCCTGAAACAGTCGCCCCTGATGCTGTTGCAGTTGTTTCTGTGAACACATCTGTTATTTTCCCAACTGATTCAATACGAACGGTAGCAGTTCCTGCTGCAGAGCCGTTGGTTCTTCTTAGTCGGATGTAAGTTACATTGTCGGGTGAACGAACATCAAGTACAAAATCATTAGCGCCCCCATACATTCCTGAATTGCTGATGGGAACAACTTCTTGCCAGATGCCGCCTGTAATATTCCAGTTGGAAGTAATTGAATAAGTTTTTGCAACAGAAAATGAAGCGTTATCAACTGTAACAGATATGCGAATATTATGTGCACCCTGATTCACAGAGAAGTTGCCTATTTCAACAACATCTCCTACTGTTGTTCCTAAAGTTCTTGTTAACTCAACATTGGCAGGTGAGGCAGTTCCTCCGTAGTAATATCCTGCTGAAACATTAGCAGGGCCGGTTATATCAAGTTTTGCTCCCGGATTGGTGCTGCCTATTCCCACATTTCCGTTGTTATCTATAATCATGCGCTCTGCACCAAATGTGTCAAAACGAATAATGTCCTCATCTGCACTTTCTTCTACCTGCACTTTGGTATCGGCATCGGCATCCTGCAAAACAGTTCCAATGGGTACGGGTTCCCAGGTGGCAAGTCCTGTGGCATCGGAGGTAAGCACCTGATTTGCTGCCGGTGTGCCACCTGTTATTTTTACCTGGCCGGCTACTTCAAGTTTAGCTCCGGGTGCTGTTGTTCCGATTCCAACATTAACAGCGTCAACACCTGTGCCGCCAAGTACCAATGAATTGCTTGTAGCTACTTTTGCATTATAGCCTATGGCTGTGGCATTGGATAAATTAACAGAGGTTACATCAGCGCCTGAACCAAGTGCAGTGTTCTTGCTTCCGGTTGTGTTGGTATAAAGTGCAGCTACACCATAAGCGGTGTTAGAGTTTCCCGTTGTGCTAAACATGAGAGATTGATATCCTGAAGCGGTATTGAAATTTCCCAATGTATTTCGCTGCATTGCCTGAGAGCCATTGGCAGTATTTTGAGAGCCATCTGTATTGTTAATAAGTGAACCATATCCAGTAGATGTATTGTCATTTGCTGAGCCATTGGTATAAAGTGCCTGCAAGCCGATAGCAGTATTGCGACTTCCGTTGTTGGTGTATAGCGCATAGGTTCCTAAGGCAGTGTTGTCATTTCCGGTAGATGTGGAATAAAGCGACTGCATTCCATAAGCTGTATTCTGGCTTCCCGAAGATATTGCATTGCCAGATAGGTAGCCATAAAAGGAATTTGCATGATTGTTACCAACCCACGTTCCTGACTCTATTCTTCCTGCTTTCTGATTATTAACCTTTATAGTGAGTGGCTTGTCATCTGTAGTTCCAATAAAATTTGTTCCGTCAACCGTACTTGCATTACCAGTAAGTTTCCAGACATTAGAAACAAGTGTTGTAGGGTCAACCCATGTTGCAAGCCCTGCTGCATCTGAAGTCAATACTTTATTTGCTCCCGGTGTACCCCCTGTTATTTTTACCTGCCCGGCTACTTCAAGCGCAGAACTGGGGTTTGTAGTCCCAATACCCACACCTGTTAAATTTATTCGCATTATCTCTGTTCTGTTCTCTGCATTATCATTGTTTTGCCCGATCTCAAAAGCATGGAAGCCTGTTGATTTATTTACATGGTAAAAGTAACCTAGAGCTGCTGAAGAAACAAAAAGGAAACCTGCATTATTCCAGTGAGTAGAAAAAAGTGAAGCAGATCCCGCTACACCTGACATCTGAAATGTTCCCAGATCATTCTCTGCCCAAAATCTGCCGTAGCTTTGAGTTGAATTTGATTTTACCCTAATCTTTGCATCTCCTGTTGGATATCCCGCAGTGCTATTATTAATTACATCTAAAACCGAAGAGGGGCTTGAAGTTCCAATCCCCAATCTTGAGTTTGTATTATCCCAATACAAATTTGAAGACGAAGAAAGTGAACTTGTTCCGCTCCAAAAAGCAACACGAGTAGCTGTTCCGCTACCGGTCAATGTTCCTCCTCCAAAGTTTACCCATTGCGTTCCGTCATACCCCTGAAAGTTTGGACTGTTCCATCGTATTGCTCCCGCATTAGTATTACTGGTATTTCCGATACGGATAGCACCCAGAACATCTAATTTTTCAACCGGAGAGGCAACATCAACACCTACGTTTTGGGCAAATGCAAGATTTGATAAAAAACCTGTTATGGTAAGTGTGAGAAGTAAGGCAATCTTTTTCATAGGTTTTATTTTATGGGTGATAATTTTCTTGAATATATTTTAAAAGCTCCGAAAAGAGTAGTTGTAATCAGTAATAGAACAACATCTTTATCAATAGGGGCATCCGTTCCGCTTAATGAACCAGGAGGAGGTGGTGGTGGTGGTTGCGCCTGTGAGTAAGCACTAAATAAAAGGCAAAAAACAAAAAGAAGTAATAGTTTTTTCATCTTCAATTTTTACTGGCGATTAAGCATCACTCTTTTTGTATAGTTATTGTTCTCAAAAGCCGCTCTCACGATATAGGATCCTGATGCAATCCCTTCTAATTTAATTTCATGTTTGCCGGAGTAGTTGCCGCGTTCAGAATAAATCTCCTGTCCCAGCATGTTATAAATACTGATAACACCCGTTTGCGGACGATCAAAATTTACCATCATATTAACCGAACTACCGTAACCATAAATCGCAACACTGTTGTCGTTGTTTTCAGCTACACCCGTAGTTTGTCCTGATAAATTAAAGTGAAGCAAGAAGCGGTTTTCATCATCATTAGGGTCCGCAGTAAAAGAATAAACCGGGTCGGTAAAAAGATTTTGAATAACCCCTTCGCGTAAGTCTTCTAAGAAAATCTGTGAAGCCATATCAAAGGTATTCAAGTCATGAGCAGTAATGGTGTATGTTCCCGCAGTTCCCGGAAACAAGCCCATAGGAATAGTATTAGGATGCCCTGTCAATTGAAGCGCATTGATGGATATCATTTCATTTTCAGTTACGGTAAAAAGTGTAGGTTGATTAGCATTGCTTTTAATTTTAATTGCATCATAATCATTATCCCAATTATTAGTAGGTCCTTCATCTGTAAAATATAACATTGTTTTATCTGCAAAACCGTTTCCTTCAATAACAAGTTCTAATCTATTACTTACAACTTCAAAAAAGAAAGGCGGGTCGCCAACTCTGCGATGATTTTGTGTAAGTGTGAAATTTCCGCTGGAAGTTGTTCTTACAAAAAAGCCTTGCATAGAACCAATTTGATATCCGGGGTGTGTTGTAGGGGTAATGCTTTGGTAAGTCCCGCTATAGTAACCCCCATCATTCCAAAAACTGGCTCCTGCATTAAAACCCGCAGGAACATTTACCCACTCAATTGGGGAAGGAAAAGGATTGGATACCAAATGCCATCCATCACCGGTTCCATTGGTGTGGCTTAATATTCCGTAAGAAACATTGCTGACTGCACTTGTATTGGCAACTCCTGAAATTTCAAGCGTTGTTGGTGCATTGAAAATAATTCCGGCATAACCACGCCCGTTGGTTAAATTTCCTGAAGAACGCACAAACCAACCATCTTGTATACACGGAAGAGATGGGTATAAGAAAGGGCCATTTTCATGCCACTCAAAAAGATTACCATAATTTGATGATGGGTCAAGAGCATTGGGGTCGCAGGTTGACATAGGAGTTACAGCAACACCATCTGTTCCGTAAAGATTAAGTTCAGAAAGTTCTGAGACAGATACTTCTGTTGGGGAAATCGAAGGATTATGTACTGACGAGCCTAAATGGTGAAAGCCATTAGAAGGTGAGCCATCAATGTAACGTTGTACACGAACATTTCCTGTCAAAGTTCCGGGAGGTGAAGGAACTGTAAAATCATCAATCAATCCGGTACCCGAAGCATTGGAAACAATCACCAGATTTCCGTTTGCATTCATAGTTCCGTCAGTCAACCTCAAAATATCAGTAACGCTTGAAGTTCCGGAAGTAACGGTTGCAGTGCCACCTGATTTTTCTACATCTAAAATTTCAAAGGTGCTTACACCACTGATGCTTTGTGTTCCCGAACCATCCACTTTTAC
>JAGVLY010000032.1 GCA_020054035.1 Bacteroidia bacterium
AAGCATCACCAACGCCAGCGCAATACCTGCAACTATGGCACCTGATTTAATCAGGTTGAAACGGTGATTATCCGTAGATTCAAATAAGATGGTAGTGGAAACGTGAAGAAAAATACCAACCACAATCGCCAGCATGGCATTGTAGAAATCTGCAACGTTTTCGGTGAAAAAGTTGCCTGCAATTTTTCCTGCAACTATGCCCAATGGGGCAGTAAGCGCAAATAAAACAAGATAGCCTATTGCGGTGTTTTTGCTCAATCCTGATTTCAGCAACATGGTAACGAGCACAAACGAAATAGGGATATTGTGCAGAATAATACCAATCAATAAACTGTTGTTGGCAAGATTAAATTCTTCTGTATTTAGATTTGCTGCCAGCGGCATCCCTTCCAGAAAAGTATGAATGCAAAGCCCTGTGATAATGGCTAGCGGAAAAGCGTTTTTCCCTTTTTCGTGGTGATGAAAATGGCCGTGCTCAATACCTTCCGAAATAAATTCAAGAATAAGTTGCAGCACAAAACCGGCAAGAATAAAAATACCGATGTAGTGATTGCCACCCGAATAAATTTCAGGTAGTAAGTGCAGAACGCTTATGGATAGGAGGTAAGCGCCACTAAACGAAAGCATGATTTTATTCAGGTTTTGCTTTACATTTTGCAAAAGAATAACCGCCATTCCGCTTAGCAGAACAGGGAGGAAAAGAAGTATGCAGGTTGTTAAAAGCAATGTTGTTTGTTTATTTCTTTACGGTAATTATAAGCCTTGGTGAAGTTTCAGGGTTGAACGCATTCAATGAATAGTCTCCCCACACATTTATTATTTCAAAACCTGTTGATGTAAACCATTTTTGAAAATTTTCCTTTTGCAGCAGTTGCACTTTCTCCATAAAATGATGAACTGTCCCGCCTTTACGCACTTCAATATCTTTAACAATGTAGCCATCCTTTATCTGGCGGCTGATATGAAATTCGGTATCATCTGCGGTAATAATTTCGGCAGCAATTAACTCGCGTTCAACTTTAGCAGCATTAAAAAAATCAATAACAAAAACTCCACCCGGCTTCAACGAATCATAAACCGATTGCAGCGTTTTCAGGTTGTCATTCTCATCGTCAAAATAGCCAAAACTTGTGAACAGATTTAGAATGCAGTCATAGTAATTTGACCAATACAATTCACGCATATCGTGTACAAAAAAAGCAAGCGTTTCGTTCTCCGCTTTTTTTGCAATAGTGATGCTTTCTTCTGATAAATCAATTCCTGTAACATCGTATCCCAAACTGTTCAGGTGAATGGCGTGGCGGCCTTTGCCACAGGCAAGGTCGAGAATTTTTGCGCCTTTTTTAAGGTCTAATTTTTTTACAAGATTATCAATAAAAAACTGTGCTTCTTCTTCGTTGCGGTTTTTATAGAGCAGGTGATAGTATGGAGAATCAAACCATGCTTCAAACCAGCAAGGTTCTTTGGCGGGCATTTCGTTTTCTTCCATAGCGCAAAAGTATGAAGTATTACTTCAGAAATTCCAGAATATGTTTATTCACCAACTCCGGATATTCATTCTGCACCCAGTGGCTGCATTTCGGGATGTATTTTATCTCAAATGGTGCGCTGAAATATTTGTCTAAATCATAGGTTAATTCTTTGCCAAGCGCTTTATCGTTTTCGCCCCAGATGATCAGAGTTGGTACAGATACAGGCTTTTTCTCTTTTTTGTTGTCTTCTTTCCAACTGCGGAAAGCCGCACGATACCAGTTTAATCCTCCGCGCATAGCGCCTTTTTTACTGAATGCTTTTACGTATTCTTCAATTACTTCATCCGGGAATTGTTCCTTGTTATATGCCCAGCCACGAAATGATTTGGTGAATGTTTTGCGCAGGGTAAGTTTCATGAACAACTCGGGTAGCAAAGGAATTTGAAAGAAAAACATATAGCTGCTTCGCTTGCGTTGTTTTGGATTAGTCATCAGTTGTTTTTTCATCACCGATGGGTGTGGTGAGTTGAGGATGATGAGTTTGTTCAGTTTTTCGGGATAATTCATTCCCAATTCATAACCAACCGCACCGCCCCAGTCGTGGGCAATTATAGTAGCTTTTTTGTGCCCTGTTTTTTCAATCAGTTCAACAATGTCTTTGGTAACGGTTTCTATTTTGTATTCGCTTACGCTTGATGGCTTGTCTGTTTCGTTAAAACCGCGCAGGTCGGGCGCAACAACATGATACTGTTTGGCAAGTTCAGGTATTGTTTTGCGCCAGCAATACCAGAATTCGGGCCAGCCGTGAAGCAGGATTACGAGTTCACCTTTGCCTTGTTCTACATAGTGTAGACGAATGCCGTTTACATCCGTGAATTTGTGTTGAAGTGTTTCAGTCATTGGATAAATAGTTGACTACAAATAAAGCAAAGAATTTCTGATTAGTTTTGCGGCACAAAAATTAAACTATGTCTGATATTTTTACTACTACCGCTTTAGTAAGTTTGCTAACACTTACCTTCCTTGAAATAGTTCTGGGAATTGATAACATAATTTTCATTTCCATTGTTGCCGGAAAATTGCCTAAGAGCAAACAAAAGCGTGCGCGCACTATAGGTCTTATTCTTGCGCTAATTATGCGTGTTGGCTTGTTGGCAGCTATTTCGTGGCTTGCCAGTGCAGAAAGTTCATTGTTTGAATTGCCGTTCAGCTTTTTATCGGAAGAGGCAAGGAGTATCAGCATACGCGATTTGATTTTATTTATTGGTGGTTTGTTTCTAATGAGTAAAAGCACTACTGAAATACACTCTAAAATTGAAGGCGAAAAAGAAAAAGCTGTCAAAAATGCAAAGGTGCTTACCCTCAACATGGCTATTGCACAAATTGTAATGCTTGATATTGTATTTTCATTCGATTCTATTTTGACTGCAGTGGGTTTAACACAGCATCTGGAGATTATGGTTGCCGCTGTTATTATAGCTATGCTTATTATGTTGGCTTTCTCTGAAAAGGTGAGCAATTTTGTAAATGACCATCCTACTGTGAAAATGCTGGCACTATCATTTTTGCTGATGATAGGTATGTTGTTGGTGTTGGATGCTTTTGGAGTGCATGTGCCAAAGGGTTATATCTATTTTTCCATTGCGTTCTCGTTGTTTGTGGAGATGTTGAATTTGCGGATGCGAAAAAAAGCTGCGTGATTTATTTTACCACTGAGACACTGAGAGCACTAAGAAACACTGAGAAAATCTTAGTGCAACTTAGTGTCATTAGTGCCTTAGTGGTTATCTTCTCTGCGTGCAATAACACAGAGTCCCCAACCTTTACCAACCGTATAGCTCCCATCATTTACAAAAACTGTACACCCTGCCACCGTATAGGCGAAGCCGGTGGTTACAGTTTTGTTACGTATCAAGAAATTGCCCGACATGCAGATTTAATTGCCTCCGTAACCAAAGACGGCTATATGCCGCCCTGGCCTGCCGATACAGTGTATTCTCGTTTTTGCGATGAGTTTGTTTTAACACAAAACGAATTGGAAGCACTGCAAATATGGGCTATGACTGGCGCACCTTTTGGTGATGAAAATAACATTCCCAAACCGCCAGATTTTTTTGTTGGTTCTATTCATGAAAAACCTGATCTGGTTTTAAAAATGACAGAATCGTTTTTTATAAAAGGTGATAATGCCGACAAGTTTATGATTGCAAAACTGCCTTACGAAATTGCACACGATACCTTCATTCGCGCTATTGAATTTGTGCCTGGCAACCGCAAGTTATTGCATCACATGAACGGTCATCTGGTTTCGTATCCTGAGGGCAAAAAGAAAAATGTTGCGGAAGGCGAGCACATTGTTGAAATGAATATGGATACCGACCAAACTGTTATTTATAAGCAATTGGGGTTGCAAAATGATGATGGCACTTTTCCAACACTTACCCCCTCGGTGATTAATTACCTGCCGGGTGTTATCAGCACTGTTTATCCCGAAAGTATTGGAGGCTATCGTATGAGCAAAAAAGGTACGTTTCTTCTTAAAGATTTGCACTATGGGCCAACGCCTGTAAACGATTCGGACCAAAGCGTTATCAATGTTTATTTCGGCAATAAACCACCTAAACGCCCAACACGCGAATTGATATTAGGAACGCTTGGTGTTTCTGAAGTTGTCCCGCCTCTGCAAATTCCGCCCAACGAAGTAAAACCGTTTTCAACGGAAATAACTACAACGGAAAAAATTTCCTTGCTTACTGTAAACCCTCACATGCACTTGTTGGGCAAATCATTTAAGGCTTACGCAATAAAGCCAAATGGTGATACTATTCCACTCGTAAAAATTAATAAATGGGATTTTCGCTGGCAATATTTTTATACCTATAAAAAGCCGGTGGTTATTCCCAAAGGTTCGCGCATTTGTGCCGAAGCAACATTTGATAATACAACGGGTAATCCCAATAACCCTTTCAATCCGCCTCGTCAGGTGGGTGAGCGCAATACCAGTATGCGCACTACGGATGAGATGTTTCAGTTCATCATTACTTTTCTCCCTTATCGTAAAGGGGATGAGAATTTGAGTTTGGAATAATGCACATTGCAGGAGTCGTTGGTTTTACAACTCCAGTGCATATACCACTAATCCGCTTCGCAGCTTGGGCTCTATGTACGTGCTTTTTGGAGGCATAAAATAGCCGCCATCGGCTATGCGGTAAAACTCTGCACCCTGAACAGGATAAAGAGTAAAGGCAACTTTCCATGCACCGCTGTCAACCTTGCGTACTAATTCTTCCACGCCCTTGGTGCCGCTTACAAAGCCAATGCGTTTATCGGTGCGTTGGTCCTGTATGCCTAGAACGGGAGTAAGGATAAGTTCGGTAAGAATAGATACATCCAGTGATTTAACGGGATGGCTTTCATTCAGCGTTTTGTCGCGCAACTCTAAGGAGTACCAGGTCTGTTCCAGATACATACCAAAGTGTTTGGCTTGTGTGGGTTTCATCACCTCATTGCCGCTGGCTTTTACTTTAAAATTCTCGGATAGCTTTTCGGTAAAGCGTTCAATGCTCAGTCCGTTTAAGTCCCTTACGATGCGGTTAAACTCGCATATCTGCAATTCGTTGTCGGGAAAATAAATGGCCATAAAATAATTGTAGGCCTCCTTACCGGTATGATTAGGGTTCTCGGCTTTCATTTCTTCGGCAAGCAGGGCAGAAGAAGAGCAGCGGTGATGCCCGTCAGCAATGTAAATAGCGGTTATGGCAGCAAAAGCAGCAGTGATTTTTTCTACTTCCCCTGCATCATATATTTTCCACAGTTTGTGGCGTATGCTGTCGGCAGTAATGAAATTGAAATCGGGTTTGCGTGCTGTTATTTCAGCCGTAATTTCAGCTATTGCAGGCGAAGGACGGTAGGTCATGCACACCGGCTCGGCATTGATGTCGCACACACGTAGGTAGTTTTTTAAGGTCTCTTCGCGCTCGGTAATCGTGTGTTCGTGCTTGCGTATAACATTGTTCTTGTAATCCTCCACCGCAGCACATCCGATAATGCCTGTGTGCGATATGCCGTTGATGACTTGTGTATAAACGTAAAGCGATTCGGTGCTGTCCTGCACTAAAATATTACGGTCAAGAAATGTTTGAAATCGCGCTTTGCTCTTGCGGAAAAGGTCGGGTGAGTTGGGTTCACTCTTTATATCGCTCTTGTGCTCGGGAACAATAATGTGAAGAAATGAATTCGGTTTTTCGTCCAGTATAACACTGCGTTGTTCTTTGGAATAAAAATCAAAGGGACGGGTAACCACCTGTGCAACATTGTCTGCGGTGGGGGTTATGCCTTTGAAGGGTTTTATTATGGCCATGAATCAGAAATTCCAAATAGCAGTATGACAAATCTCAAATAAACTCCAAACTATAAAATTCAGAATAACGTACTGCACTATTGATGTTTGGTATTTGTTTTTTAAATTTTTATTTGTTATTTGATGCTTATCTTTTGGAATTTAAAAGCTATGCTTTGAAAAAAGTAATGATCTTCTCCGCCATTTCAATGCCTATGCGTTCCTGCGCTTCCATAGTAGCAGCGCCTATATGCGGAGTAAGCGATACCTTGTTATGTTGCAGCAGCGCAGTATTTACATTCGGCTCGTTTGCAAAAACATCTAAGCCTGAGGCAGCTACTTTTCCTTCATCCAATGCAGCAACTAAATCCGCTTCATTAATTACCTCACCGCGTGATGAGTTCACCAGCAACACACCTTTTTTCATTTTAGCAAACTCGTCTTTTGCCAGTACATAACCACCGGTAAAAGGAACGTGCAGCGTAAGCGCATCGCTGTTTTGCAATACTTCGTCCAGCGTTACTGTTTTAATTTTTACTTCCAGTTTGCCAAGGGTAAAGAGCTCAATGTTCAGCGTTGCATCGGCAATAAAGGGGTCAAAAGCCAATACTTTCATGCCGTTGCCTATGGCAATAGTAGCCACTTCCTGCCCGATTCTTCCAAACCCGATGATGCCCATGGTTTTGCCTTTCAGCTCGGTTCCGTTGGCATATTTCTTTTTCAGTTCGTTAAATTTTGCTCCGTCAGCCGTTGGCATCCTGCGATTGGAATCATAGATGCCACGCACCATTCCATACAGATGGGCAAATACCAGTTCAGCTACTGAACGCGAAGAAGCCGCGGGTGTATTCATTACCTGTATGCCTTGCGCACGGGCATACTCCACATCAATGTTATCCATACCAACGCCACCGCGCCCAACCAGTTTCAGGTTTTTGCAGGCATCAATTAAGTCTTTGCGCACCTTGGTGGCACTGCGCACCAACAGGGCGTCAACACTTTGTTCGTTGATGTAGGCAATAAGATTTTCCTGTGCTACCTTATCGGTAAGCACGGTAAAACCGGCTGCTTGCAGTAAACCTTTTCCGGTTTCGTCTATTCCATCGTTGGCAAGAATTTTTATCATGGCTGTCATATTTCCCTCTCTTTTGGAGAGGGATTAAGGGTGAGGCTTTTATCCTTTTGTTCTTGTAAATTCTTTCATCACATCTACCAATGCCTGTACGCTTTCCAACGGCAGCGCATTGTACAGCGATGCGCGGTAACCGCCCACATCTCTGTGTCCGCGGATGCCGCTCAGGTTGGCAACCTTAGCCAGTTTATCAAACTCCGGTTCCAGTTCGGGGTTGTTCAACAGGAAACAAACGTTCATATCCGAGCGGTCTTCTTTTTCAACTGTGCCCACAAACATAGGATTGCTGTCAATCTCGTTGTAAAGAAGGTCAGCTTTCTGGCGGTTTATCTTTTCAATCCATTCCACACCGCCATTGTCTTTCAGCCATTTCATGGTAAGCATAGAAACATAAATCGGGAAAACGGGTGGCGTGTTATACATCGACTCACCTTTGATATGCACCTTGTAATCCAGCATGGATAAAATCTTGCGATCGGTTTTGCCAAGCACGCTCTGGCGCACAGCCACCATCGTTGCTCCCGCAGGGCCCATGTTCTTTTGTGATCCGGCATAAATCAATGAAAAGTCATTGCCGTTTACCTTGCGGCTGAAAATATCTGAAGACATATCACAAACCAGCGGCACAGGGCTTTTTGGGAATTGCTTTATCTGTGTTCCGTAAATGGTATTGTTGGATGTTATATGCAGGTAATCCGCATCCGCAGGAATAGCGTAACCTTTAGGGATGTAGTTGAACTTTTTATCTTCCGATGAAGCAACCACATTGGTGTTGCCAATGATTTTTGCTTCTTTGATGGCTTTGCTTGCCCATACGCCTGTGTTCACGTAAGCCGCTGTGCCGTTGGTTCGCAGTAAATTGCTGGGAACCATGGCAAATTGCATGCTTGCACCGCCACCCAGAAACAGTACATAGAAATCATCATCTAATCCCAGCAACTCTTTTACCAAGGCACGCGCCTCATCCATTACGGCAATGAAGTCTTTGCTGCGGTGCGAAATCTCTAATAAAGAGAGGTTGATGCCATTGAAATTAAGAACAGCTTCTGCTGCTTTGTTCAGCACTTCCTGCGGCAAAATGCCCGGTCCGGCACTGAAATTATGAACTTTGCTCATGTGTTTTTTAGGTTTAAATCTGCTGCAAGTTGCAAAAAAAAAGTCTCACGCCTTAGGCGTGAGACTTTCATGTTATCAACTGTTAATTCTTAATAGCCTGAAATAAAACTGTTCAGTTCTGTTTTACTTGATTCGAAGCCGAAAACATCGTTTACTACATAGTAGTTGTCCTGATCATAAACCCAGTCGTAAGCAAATTTGGCGAAGTCAAGTTTGGTTTCTTCAAAACCAAACAACTCACAAATGTCTTTTACCTGATTAGAGGTCAGACATTTTTTCTGAACAATTGTTTTAGCCTGACTTAAACGGGTTTCGTCAAAACCATTGGAAGAAATATTCTTTTTAATTCCGTCAAACTCGCTGGAGTTGGTAGAAGTCCAGCACTCATTTTTGATGTGGGCTCTGCCGGGGCTCATGGCATGCGCATTGTTTTGCGGAGGATAGTTGTTGTTGCTGTAGTTATTAGATGATGTAGTAGTGGTGGTGGTCTGGTAAGTAGTAGTGGTGGTTGCTCCCGGTGGCATGTAAAAAGGATCGCTGATATTTACATTCATATTAATTCCCGGTACGTTCATATTTACATTCACATCAGGAGTGCCGGTGGTAACAGTTGTGGTAGTGTGTTCTGTATAGGTAACATTTCCCGCAGGTGCTGTTTGTGAATAAACCATAACGTTTTGTCCCGGTGCAGGAGGTGCAGCCTGTGCCAATGGAACTTCACTCTGCCAGCGGCAAACGAATTCGCCTTTGTTGTTTTTCATCACATTAAAAACGGTCTCGGTACCGGGATTGAAATTCAACATTTTTTTAATTTCACCTAAAGCTTTATCTTCAAAAATAATTTTCACTTCATAATAAGGCTGTGGCAATCCTGTAACCTTAACATTGGTTTCAGCCTTTTCGTTTTGGCGGATACCTTGAAGAATTACATAAAATCGTTCCCCACCTGATGAATAGAACACAAGGTTGGATGTTTGTGCAAATGCTTGCACGGTAGCGTAAACAGCTAAGAGTAGGAGTACTGCTTTTTTCATTGAATTAGTGGTTTAGAGTTTTTTGTTTTTCGGAGCCTGTTGCCAAACTCCGTGCCAAAAGTAAAATAATTATTTTGTGTATTGCGTCACCCTGAACTTGTTTCAGGGTCTGATTTGAAAGATGCTGAAACAAGTTCAGCATGACGAACATCAGTCTTTATTTTTTGCGTCAAGGTCTTCTTCTAACTGCCACATCCCCTTCTTCCATTTCAATCCGTCTACACTGAAGTCGGGGCCGTAATATTGAAAACGTCCGGTGTTCACAGGGTCGTTGGGAGCAAGGTGGTCAAATACAATCATCTTCTTCTGTTCATCGTAGTTCAGTTGCATGATGGCCTGCGGATTGTATTCAAAAATAATACGCGACCATTTTTGCTTTTTCATCTGAAAAATAGCAGCACCAAATACAGGCTCTCCTTTTGATGAAAAGCTGAGTACATCGATAAGCTTCTTGGTGGTGATGCCGTCATTACCGTTCCAGCCCAGCAGAGTGTAATACATTTTACCTTTGCTCTTTTTCTGGATAAGGTTATAGTAAACGCAACTCTGCCAGTTAGTGTGCTTAACACTTTTGCGTTCTATGTTTTCTGTTTTTTCTTCCGCTTCCTTCAGTTTAAAAACAGAAGTGGTTTTGGTTTTCTTGTTTTTGTATAACACAAAGCCATAACAGCGGTAAACTCCGGCATCCGGTGGCAAAGCCCATGATATTACCCGAATCTTCTTGTCTTCCGAAACCATGTCGGAAAGGTTTTTACCTAAGTCAAAGCGGAATTCAAAAGCCTCTTTTTGTTTCAGGAAGTTTTCAAGCGTAGAAAGGATGACTTCATTGTCTGCATTTACTTTATCCGAAAAGGAAGTATTCTCCCCGATGTGTTTGAAGCGGGCAAGCAATGTATCGCTTGTGGCCTTATACAGTTGTTCTGTATTCTGAGCCTGCACGAGACTGCAAAAGAAAAGTAAGGAAAATAAAAAAGCGCTCCTTAATACGGGAGCGCTTTTTAATAAATCAGTCATATAAATTAAGCGTGCATAGAAGCTTTTTTAGCCAAATTCTGTTCCGATGTGTGTGGGTTATCGGTATCAGGCACACAGCAGTCAACCGGACAAACCGCAGCGCACTGCGGCTCATCATGGAAACCAACGCACTCGGTGCATTTATCGGTAACGATGTAATAAATATCCATTTGCACAGGAGGTTGAGCTGTATCAGCATCAGCAGTAACTCCGCTGAAGCTGGTGAAACTTCCTTTTACGGATGTTCCGTCAGCAAATCTCCATTCCTGACCACCTTCGTAAATAGCATTGTTCGGACACTCGGGTTCGCAAGCCCCGCAGTTGATACATTCATCGGTAATTTTAATAGCCATGTTTTATGTTTTTATTTTGAGTGTTTATTGTTCTTAGTTTTACCGCCTGCAAATCTACATGATTTTTTTACAAATAAAACTTTGCGCCTCTAACGAATAAATTCATCCGGAGTTACTTCCGGTGATTAATAAACCATACCGCTTGACACAACACGAATATATAAACGCATTTACCGCATTAGGAACGTTCCTCACTCAATTCAGCGAAACCAATAACTCATCCGAGGAGGAAACAGCCAATTTTGAAAATCTGATCTTAGGTTCAGCCCATTTTAATGGCTGGTTTGTGGAAGAAAATGTGCGCAGAGCGGTTGCCGGAATTGCACACATGCTGGAAAAGGATAAGCTGGAAAAATGGCTCTCTGGTTACTCCTTTACAAAGAATACAAATCCGAAAAGGGTAGGGGTAATCATGGCGGGAAATATTCCCATGGTAGGCTTCCATGATTTTTTGTGCGTGCTTGTTTCAGGAAATATATGTGTGGCTAAACTATCCTCGCAGGATAACAGGTTGTTAAAAGCTGTAGCTACAAAGTTGTTAGCTATTGAGCCACGCTTTAATGACAGAATAGTATTTGAAGAAGGAAAGTTGGAAAATATTGATGCTATAATTGCTACCGGCAGCAATAACACCTCGCGCTATTTTGAGTATTACTTTGGTAAATACCCCAACATCATTCGTAAGAACAGGAATTCTGTTGCTGTATTAACAGGCACCGAAACACCTGAACAGCTTGCCCTGCTTGGCGATGATATATTTCTGTATTTTGGTTTGGGTTGCCGTAATGTTTCAAAGCTATATGTGCCCGAAGGCTACAATTTTGATGATTTCTTTAATGCAATTGAGAACAGAAAGAAAATAGTCTTTCATTCTAAATACGCCAATAACTACGATTACAATAAGGCGATATTGTTGGTTGGAAAGCAACTGCATTTCGACAATGGTTTTCTTTTGCTGAAAGAAGATGAAGCTTTATCTACTCCTGTTTCCCGTTTGAATTATAGCTTTTACAAAGATATGAGTGCTGTAAAGGATGAATTAGAAATCAGGAAGAATGAGATACAGTGCATTGTTTCAGCAAAACCTGAAGAGTTTAATTCAGGTGTTTCATTTGGTGAGAGCCAGAAGCCTGAACTATGGGATTATGCAGACGGATTAGATACGCTAAGTTTTTTGTTGTCGCTAAGTTGAGTGGGTCTTGTTAGAAAAATGACAGCCTATTTTCCGATACAAAACCGACTGAAGATAGAGCCCAAAAGGTCTGCCGTTGTAACCTGACCAAGTATTTCTGAAAGGTGGTACAGAGCTCTGCGGATTTCAACGGCAAGTAAATCGCCTGTTATCTTTTTCTCTAAACCTGAATAAACATTTGATAAGGCAACATTGGCATTGTTCAGCGCCTCGAAGTGGCGCACGTTGGTAACAATGGTCTGGTTGCTGTGCAGCAGACTTGCGTTCGCAAATTCAAGCAGTTTAGCTTTCAGTCCTTCAATATTCTGTTTCTGTTTTGCCGAAATAAAAATCAGGTCTTCGCGGTTTTGGAATTTTGCGCGGAGTTCTGTTTCATTCCCTAAATCACTTTTGTTGGCCACCACTAAAACTTTTGTGCTTTCACCGGTTTTTTCTTTTACGGCTTTAATGGCAGCATCTAATTTTGCTGCATCAGATAGTGTTGCATCAAACAGCAGAATAACAATGGCTGAGGTATTTATTTTCTCAAAGGTGCGATCTATTCCGAGTGATTCTATCTTATCGCTTGTCTCGCGAATTCCCGCAGTATCAATAAAACGGAAACGAATTCCGTCAAGCGTAATTTCATCTTCAATTGTATCGCGTGTTGTTCCGGGAATATCCGAAACAATGGCGCGTTCTTCATTCAACAGAACATTCAGCAGTGTTGATTTTCCTGCGTTGGGTTCGCCTGCAATTGCAACAGGAATTCCATTTTTAATAACATTGCCTAACGCAAAAGAGTTGGACAGATGTGAGATGTGAGATATGAGATTGGAGACAAGCGTTTTTAGTTCTTCACGATTTGCAAACTGCACATCTTCTTCACTGAAATCCAGTTCCAGTTCAATCATAGAAGCAAAATGAATCAGTTGTTCGCGCAACTCTTTTATCTCGCCCGAAAAACCACCACGCATTTGCTGCAACGCAATGCGGTGCGATGCTTCCGATGAAGAAGCAACTAAGTCAGCCACTGCTTCTGCCTGCGATAGATCCATGCGACCGTTCATAAATGCACGCATGGTATATTCACCGGGCTTGGCAACACGCGCACCCTGTTTTATAAACAATTGAAACAACCGTTGCTGAATATATGCAGAGCCGTGGCATGAAATTTCCACCACATCCTCGCCCGTAAACGAATTAGGATTTTTAAAAAGACTGATAACAACTTCATCCAGCAATTCATCGCCTTCATAGATACTTCCGAAGTGTAGCGTGTGACTTTTGAAAGAAGAAAAATCTTTAGCCGAAGCAGAACGGAATACCTTATTGGTAAACTCAAATGCCTTGCTCCCCGACAAGCGCAAAACCGCAATGGCTCCGCTTCCGGGAGGAGTGGAGAGGGCAATGATGGTATCGTCCGGATTATAGTTCAATGGAGAAAGTGTGTCTCGCAAAGGCGCGAAGGCGCAAAGAAAGAAAAAAAATAGCAGTTTACTGTGGACTATGGACTGTCGGCTATGGACTCTTTTTAATTGCCAGTTTAATTATGCTCACATAATTGTTTTCCAGCAAGCCACCATCTCTGAAATAGCCACGTTCTTTAATGAGTTGGTGCATGGCGGGCAGGTTATAACTCGGCACGGTCATCAGTAAATGATGTTCTGCATGGTAGTTTACATGATGGGGTGCAAACAGTATTTTCTCAAAGAAGTTGGCGTAAGTGGTGCGCGTATTTCTCATGTCATCTAATTGGTCGGGAACAACACTGTGCTCTGCAATAGAACGTATGCGCAACGAAAAATTATAAGTAGTAAGCAGCGAACCTATCCATAATAGGTACAACCAAGGAGCTCCGGCAAACCAGAGAATTGCGAACAGAATAAGATTAGCAGCAATTGGTCCTGCAAGGTTTTTAGCCGAAGTGGTAATGATATCGCCAATGCTTCTTCCTTTCTGACTTATCTTTTCAATGTGTCCTCCTAACTCGTATTTAAGAATGCCAAAGTGCATGGCTAATACAGCTATGTGTCCTTTTATTCCGCTTGCACCCAACAAATCGCGCAGTACTTTTCTTATAAAACTTGCCACCGAAGCAGGGTATCCTTTGGTAAGTGAAAGATCAGGGTCTTCTGTTGTTCCAGTCTTTACATGATGTGTTAAATGATACGGACGGTAACGAATAGTATCATGCAAAATAGGGTAGCCACCCAGCCAGTTTCCCCAGAAATCATTTGCTTTATTAGAATTAAACATGCTGCGGTGCGAGCAATCGTGCATCAATATGGCGCAGGCTAATTGTTTGCCACCCAGAATAAACATCGCAACAATAATGGTAAACGGATTTGGAAAAAAGCCTGCCAGTGCAAAAGCAAAAGCAATCCACAACCAGGTATGCAAAAATTCTAATGCGGCTTTTAGGTCAGACTTTTTTAAAAGCTGTTTTATCTCTTCTTTGGTTAAATAATCATTTACGTGCATCGCTCAAAATTAGATAATTATTCAAACCGCACCGTTGATAACTTATGCTTTTTGCCGATATGGTTTTTAATAATTTTGACCCCGAAACAAACAAAAAATCATGAAAACTACAATTTCAAAAATCAGCTTTATAGCAATCATATTAAGCCTTTTGGCTTCTTCTTCAGTATTGGCAGACGGACCAGTGGTTAAAGGAACAAGTGTTCTTGGTTTCGGGCTTGGAATGGCCAACCGTTATTATGGTTTCTCAGGCTTTTCGCCCGGGGTAAAAGTTAATTATGAAGTGGGCTTGTGGAAGGCCGGACCCGGAGTTGTTACCTTGGGTGGCACATTTGGCTATACGTTTCAAAGCTATCGTAACAGGTATATTATTCTTGGAAATGGATACAATTATTCATATTCATGGCACAACTTTATTATTGCGGCCCGCAGCGCATGGCATCACAATTGGGGCGTAGAGAAGTTAGATACCTATGCAGGAGCCTCTGCCGGTGTAAGATTTAATATTTATAATGATGGGGATGACCCATATAACACTGATGATTACAGCAGAGTTTATCCTCACTTTGGCGGTTTTGTGGGAGCCTGCTATTATTTCAAACCAGACTTAGGTGTTTTTGCTGAGGCTGGTTACGATATTAATTTTCTTACTGTAGGTTTGAACCTTAATTTTGGTAATCATTGAAATTCAAAATATTCTAAATAAAAAGGCTCTTACAAAAGAGCCTTTTTATTTACGGAGTAGTTGAATTTATGCAGATGCAGTAGTAACTTCTCTGTTCACCTTTTTAACTAATCCCTGCAGCACAGCACCCGGGCCAACTTCTGTAAATGATGTAGCTCCATCTGCTAACATTTGTTTCATGGTTTGTGTCCATCTGACAGGAGCGGTTAATTGAAGAATAAGATTTGCTTTGATGTGAAGCGCATTCAATATAGGTGTTGCACTCACGTTTTGGTAAACCGGGCATGGAGGCGTATTGAACATGGTAGTTTCAATCGCTTGTTGCAATTCGTCTTTTGCAGGTTGCATCAGTGGCGAGTGAAATGCACCGCCCACATTCAGCACCAATGCACGTTTTGCTCCTGCTGCTTTCAATTTTTCGCAGGCAATTTCGATTCCTTTTAAAGAGCCGGAAATAACCAGTTGACCGGGCGAGTTATAGTTGGCAGGAACTACTACTTCTTCTGTAATTTCTACACAAATTCTTTCTACCACTTCATCTTCCAGTCCAAGAATAGCTGCCATGGTACTTGGCTTCACTTCACATGCTTTTTGCATCGCTTGTGCCCGTTTTGAAACTAAGGTTAAGCCATCTTCAAAACTTAATACACCAATTGCAGTCAGCGCAGAAAATTCACCCAACGAATGCCCCGCCACCATTTGCGGCTGAAACGTTTCGCCTAATGTTTTTGCCAGAATAACAGAGTGCAGGAAAATTGCAGGTTGGGTTACGTTGGTTTGCTTCAGTTCTTCATCCGTTCCTGAAAACATAATATCTGTAATGCGGAAGTCGAGTAGTTCATTGGCTCTTTCAAATAGTTGTTTTGCTTCTTCAGAACGCTCGTAAATATCTTTTGCCATGCCCACAAACTGTGAGCCTTGTCCGGGAAAAATGTATGCTTTCATCTAGTGAAGTTTTGCTGAGATTAGACTAATAAATTCTGCCCGCGTAGTTTCATTTAAAAATTCACCCGTAAACGCTGAAGTGGTGGTAACAGAATTCTGTTTTTGAACACCGCGCATTTGCATGCACAGGTGCGAAGCCTCAATAACTACAGCCACTCCAAGTGGGTTCAGCGTTTTTTGAAGGCAGTCTCGGATTTGGTCGGTCAAACGTTCCTGCACCTGCAAGCGTCTTGCAAAAGCATCAACAATGCGCGGAAGTTTGCTTAAACCAACAATGTGTCCGTTGGGTATGTATGCAAGATGAACCTTGCCGAAAAAAGGAAGCAAATGGTGTTCGCACAGCGAATACATTTCAATGTCTTTTACAATCACCATGTGGTTGTGGTCTTCTTTGAACATGGCCGAACGGAGAATTTCTGCAGGGTCTAACTCATAACCGTGGGTAAGATATTGCATCGCTTTTGCCACACGCTCAGGCGTTTTTAGTAAACCTTCGCGTTCGGTGTTTTCACCAATTCCTTCCAGGACGCTTAAGTAATTTTTTGAAAGTTTTTTTGTTGTTTTTGAATTGTAACGGTCTATTTTTTTGTAGCCGAAATCCAAATCTTCATCGTGGTTAGCCATAATATTCTACTGAATTATTTTCTGTTTCTTTTACTTTAACGCAATGCAGTTCAGCACCCAGTGCTGTTATATCGCTGTAAATCTGTTCCCAGATTTTTATTGCCACATTTTCGGTGGAAGGCTGCACCCCGCGCATGAAATCCACATCAAGGTTCATGTTCCGGTGATCCAATTTGTCGGTGATTTTTGTGCGAAGAATACTGCTCAGGTTTTTCAGGTTAATAACAAAACCGGTAACAGGATCGGGTTCACCTTTTACCGTTACTTCTAATTCATAATTATGTCCGTGCCAGTTAGGATTAGCACACTTTCCGAATACTTCCAGATTTTTTTCTTCGCTCCATTCGGGCACGTTTAGTTTGTGTGCCGAATTAAAATGTTCTCTTCGTGTTATATAGACCATGTTTTATAATAAGTGCCCAAAGATAGAAATACCCTCAAATTTCAGGTTTATCCTACTTTTGCGCGATGAACATTCTGATTGTAGCTGCAACAAAGCGTGAAATTGAACCCTTGCTTAACAAACTGAAAGGTTTAAAGTTTAAGCCCGATGTTTTAATTACAGGCGTTGGAATGGTCGCAACAACGTTCAGTCTTACCAAAGCATTTTCAGCAAAAAAGTACGATGCTGCTATCAACCTTGGCATTTGCGGAAGCTTTAACCGAAGTTTGAAAATAGGAGAGGTGGTAACTATTACAGAAGATATTTTTTCTGAATTAGGCGCAGAAGATGGTGATAGTTTCCTGAAACTATCGGATTTGAAATTTGCGGATAAGAAGGATGTGTTTCTAAAGCCTGCGAAGAAGTTTTCTACTCCTGCTTTAAAAGGCTTTAAAAAAGTAAAGGGTATAACTGTAAACACTGTTCACGGAAATAATAAAAGCATCTCGAAAGTTGTTGCGCTTTATAATCCGGATGTGGAAAGCATGGAGGGTGCAGCGTTTTTCTATGTCTGCAATCAGTTTAAAATCCCAGCAGTACAGTTGCGTGCTGTTTCAAATTATGTAGAGCGAAGAAATACAAAGAATTGGAATATTCCGCTGGCGGTAGAGAAACTGAATGAAGCGGTTGTTGTTATCTTTAAGGCAATCTATCTGCCATAAATTCTTTCCATCCGTTTGGCTAACTCAATATCTTTTTCAGTAACACCACCTTCACTGTGTGTATTTAGCTTTACTGCAACACGGTTGTAAACATTGCTCCAGTCGGGATGATGATCCATTTTCTCTGCTTCAAGAGCAACAGCAGTCATAAAAGCAAAAGCCTCAACAAAGTTTCGGAACTTAAATTCCTTGCTGATTAAGTTGTTGTTGTGTTCCCATTCAGGAAGAAAGGTTTTAATGCTTTCTGTAATTTGTTGTTCGTTAAGAAGTGCCATTTTGTTTTTCTGCTAAGGTAAAATGATTGGTGTTTCTTCAGCTTTTAATTTTCGTTCTTTCCTAACATTTCTAAATCTATACAGCGAGTGTACCACCACCGAAAAAATAATCAGTGAAGTTCCTGCATAAAAGCCTCCGTTCAGATCCTTCTCTTCATGAAAAACAAGAAAGGCCAGAATGATTCCGTAAACAGGTTCAAGGTTGACCGACAGGTTCATGGTGAAGGGGGTAACTTTTTGTAATGCTTTGTATGAAATACGCAGCGCGAAAACGGTACAGGCAAGACTTAAAATAGCCAGATACAACCAATCGCTTGCATCGGGAAAATACCTGTCAGTAGGAAATGCCCATAAATAAAACGGCAGCAGAACTGTAAGAAGAGCAATACCGCTAAGGAGTTCATAAAATAATAGATTGCCGGGTGCGTGTGTGCCAACCAAGTCTTTGTTCTTAATTGTAAACACAGAGCAAAGGGCAGAACTAATTAGCGCAAGAATAATCCCTGTGGCATATAATTTCTGAAAATGAAAAATAAGGTAAATACCTGCGATTGTTACTAGTCCGAAAAATATTTCGGCTTTGCTTATTCTGCGTTTATTCATAAAGGGTTCAATAAAGGCAGTGAACAATGCTGTTGATGAAAAACAACTTAACGCAATGGATATGTTGGAATATTTAATGGCACCGTAAAATGTCACCCAGTGAATGGCAATCAGAGCACCTACAAAGCCAATGCTTTTAAACTCTTTCCACGATATTTTTTTGAATTCACCGTTGTACTTAATCAACGCAAACAGCGCGACTATGGTAATCAGCATGCGATACCATACCAGTAAGCCTTCCTGCAATTCTATTAGCCTGCCTAATATTCCGGTGAAGCCCCACAGGAAAATGGCTATGTGCATTTGTAAGTATGCTTTTTTCATTTCGCGCGCAAAGATGCTGATTAAAAATGTTTTTACATTTGTGTCGTTATGCAAAAAAGTTCACTCGCACAGATATTATTAAAATTACTCATCTCGGGACTGGCAGTTTTTTTTACCGACTGGTTGTTATCCGGTATTGATGTTACTAATTTCACCAATGCACTGTTAATAGCAATTGTGTTGGCTTTCCTCAACACATTCTTAAAGCCTGTCTTGGTTTTACTGACCATACCGTTTACCATCTTCACACTTGGATTGTTTTTACTTGTAATCAATGCAGGAATAATTTTGCTTGCCAGTAAACTGATTGATGGTTTCTTTGTGAGTGGCTTCTGGTGGGCGTTGCTTTTTAGTATAATTTTGTCAATTACAACTTCCATACTCGAAGGATTAACAAAAACAAAAGTCAGAAGAGATTAATCACTTAACTATTTAAACCATGTCAACTGAGAAAAAATACAAAACATTTTGGGCGTTCTATCCTTACTACCTTACCGAGCATCAGGATGTAACATCCCGCACTCTGCACTTCATCGGAACTGGAATAGTGATTGGTTTGTTTATAACCTTTCTTATTACGTTGAATTGGAGATATTTTGTAGCTATTCCTCTTGCAGGTTACGGCTTTGCATGGTTCGGGCATTTCTTTTTTGAGAAAAACAAACCCGCTACTTTTCAGTATCCTCTTTACAGCTTGGGTTCTGACTTTGTGATGTTCTGGCACATTATCACGTTCCAGATTTCAGACAAGATGGCTGCTGCTAAAAAAGAAATTCTGGGCTAATACCTTCTGTTAGGATTGTAAAGAGTTTCCCAGTCGTGCTCATTTTTTAATAAGGCACTGATATGGGGAGGATATTTTGTTTTTAGGTCAACGCTTTTTAACTCTCCTTCCTGCAAGGTTTCCATTGTCAGTAGCTTAATCCAGTCAAGAAGTTCGCTGGTGCCCGGGCGTTTTTTAATTCCTTTCAGTTCACGTAAACGGTAAAAAATATTCATTGCATTATCCACTAATTCTTCCTGTAGTCCGGGATAGTGTACATCAATGATCTGTTGCATCAAACTGCGATCAGGGAAGCGGATATAGTGAAACAAACATCTGCGTAAAAATGCATCCGGTAATTCCTTTTCGTTGTTGGAAGTGATGATAACAATGGGACGTATTTTTGCTTTTATTGTTTTCTGCAATTCGTAACAATAGAACTCCATCTTGTCTAATTCCAGCAATAAGTCATTAGGGAATTCAATGTCGGCTTTGTCAATTTCATCAATCAGCAACACCACCTGTTCATCGGCATCAAAGGCTTCCCATAGTTTTCCTTTCTTGATGTAGTTGGCAATGTCATGTACTTTTTCAGAACCCAATTGCGAATCGCGCAAACGCGAAACCGCATCGTATTCATACAATCCTTGTTGTGCTTTGGTAGTAGATTTTATGTGCCAGGTGATGATCTTCTTTTTCATGGCATCGGCAATCTCATGTGCAAGCAAGGTTTTTCCTGTGCCGGGCTCACCCTTTACCAATAAAGGTTTTTCGAGTAATACTGCAGCATTAACTGCTATTTGTAATTCGCGTGAAGCGATGTAGTTTTCTGTTCCGGTAAATGTCATTTATGCGTCTTTTTCTTTAAGGATTGCAAAAATACCTTTTATGCTGATAAGCCGTGTTGCAAAGGCAAGGATGATGGAAATACCTGTCATTGCTACAATTCCAAGTAATCTATTTTCAAGGTTAGATAGAAACCAACCGCTTGTAAAGGTCAAAATGGTGAACAGCGCAAGGCTTGAAATAAATCGCCAATTTGCATTCCAGTTAAACATTTTGCCGACAATAATAATCTGGAAAACGGCATTGAATAATTGAGTTATCAATGCAGCTGTTGCTGCTCCTTGCGTTTTGTAATCAGGAATTAGTTGCAAGTTGAGAATAATATTTATTCCCACTGCCATCATAGCAATGCGGTTCAGTTCATCCAGTTTTCCATGTGCTGTTAATAATGTTCCAAATACAAAACCTGAACAAATAGGAATGATGGATGCCATTAAAACAGGAAGCAGTTTTGCTGAAACTTCGGTGTGCTCTTTATAAAGCAATTGCATAATATCGAAATTGAAAAACAGGCAGGTAAAAACAATGGCAATTGCAGGAGCTATAATCAGGCGAAAGGACAATCCGGTAAGCTCTTTTACCGATTCATTGTTCTTAAGCATTTTTGAAAATAGGGGCAACAACAGTCCTGCGAATAGAAAACCAAACATGTTTACCACATCCAGTAAACGAAAAGCCTGTGCATAAATTCCGCTTTCTTTTTCACCCTCTTCCAGCATGCGTTCCAGTAAAATTGCATCGCTGCGGGTATAAATAAACATGAGAAGAATAAGCAGGGCATAAGGAAAACTTTGTTTTAGAATAGCTTTGAAAAATGAAGTATTCCAGTTGAGTTCCAGTTTGCCGGATTTCTGAAGTACAACTGCTAAAGCAATGAAAGTGGTAATAAGGTATGCTGCAGTCTGTGCATAAACAAACCATTCTATCTGGAATTTCTCATCCGTAAAATTTCCCCACAGTAAAGCACAGACGAAAACAATCATAAGAAGCCTGTCTGTAACGGATAAAAGGCTATCGGTTTTAAAAAGATGCAAGCCCGAAATATTACTGCGCAGGTATTGCGTAAAGGCAATTAGAAACTGGTTAAATCCTAATAGCATCAATATGAAAAGCTGGAATTTCGAATATCCTAATATCAGACCGATTGCCATTACTATGATAAAATAAATAGCAGCTAAAAAAAAGCGCAGCAAAATAATTCCCGACAAATGCTTTTGCAGCAGATGATGATTCTGCGCTATGTTTCTGTTATTATAATTGGTAATGCCAAGGTCAAGCAGAAAGTTGATGATGAGTGAAAGATTAAGCAGTGCGAAATACATTCCGTATTGCTCGGTGCCTGTTGCATTCTGCACATTTATTTCCACGAAAATCCAGAACGGCTTTACCAGCAGGTTAAGGAAAACAAGGAGAATAAGATTGGAAAGAAATTTCTTTTGCATGAGCAGCGCGCCAAAAATAGTATTTAGATACGTCATTGCGAGGGTTTTTCACCCGAAGCAATCTTTCAATATTTAATGAGATTGCTTCGCTACGCTCGCAATGACGGATTGACTACTCATTCACTTTGTGATGCAGCGCCTCTTCGGCTGTATGTTTTATAATATCCTGGCTTTCTTTTTCACCGATGTAACGGTCGATCCACCAGTGTAGCAGATAAATTAGAGGTGTAATGGCAACGGCAACTCCCAACTTAAAAACATAACCTGCTGAAGCATTCTTCAAGTATTCATCAACAGTCCAAACTCCAGGAATTACAAAAGCAATTCCCTGCACGATAAACGTATCAAGCAGTTGTGAAACTACCGTTGAGCCTGTTGCACGCAACCAAATCATTTTCTTTCCTGTTTTATTTCTGAGTGCCCAGAAAACTGAAACATCCACTAATTGTGAAGTAAGGAAGGCTGTTATACTTCCAATAATTATCCAAAGTGACTGTCCGAAAACAGTTTGAAATGCCTCACCTGAAACAGGAGAAAATGGTGTAGCGGTTACCAACATAGCAATTGCCAATAAAATGAAAGTATAACCAATCAATGAAACGGTTAGTAAAGTCAATCTGCGTACGCCTTGCGGACCATAATATTCATTCACTAAATCGGTGGTAAGAAAAACCACAGGCCACAACATAATACCAATGCTTTGTACAAAAGGTCCCACCTGAAATAGCTTGCCGCCAATCAATTCAGCAACGATAGCGTTAGTGATAAAGAAGCCCGCAAGGGTGATGAAAACGAGGTCGCGTCTGGAGTTTAAGTTCATTCTGAAAATCGTTTAAAGAATGGCAGTTTAGTAATCAGTTTATCTTTATCAATCAACATAAATAGAGCAATTAACAACAACGGCAGCGCAGCAATTTTATAACGTACAATAGCACCAATTACAGGTGTTATCAAACCTGTCAATGCAAAAATTACTAAGGTGAAGAATACACACAGCCAGAACAGTTTTTCTTTAAATACTTTTTTGTCAGCAAAGGTGATTGCAATAATAGTTAGTAAAATGATGAATAGATTTTCAAATCCTGCCATCAGAATAAAAGGCGAGAATGATTCGAGAAAGAAAGGACGGAAGTAGGTGTTGTAAAGTGCTTTTGGTGTGGCTTTTAAGAAACTCAGAATATTTGGTTCTAATTTTTTTATTTCAATAGTGCTGCCTGTTTTACCGTAATCAAGCAAGAGGCGGTATTCTGTTTCTTTGAAGTTTTTTGCTCCGACAAATTCAGTTTCTTCTCCAAGCCTTCCGGTTGTCCAAACTCTGCAGTAGTCAATCTTTCCGGTAATCTCTACTTCTTTGGATTTACGGTTAATATCCATTTGCTCATGCAAGCCCGAAGCAATGTAAACGGTATCTGTTTTTTCTACCGTGATGCGTTGCAGGTAAGTTCCTCCATTGGCAAGGTTTATAAAATCTTTCTGCTTTTGAACCAGAACCTGAAGGGAGTTGGTTGCAAAAAGTCCTATTGAAAATATGAGCAGGTAAGAAGCAATGTATTTCAGCAGTACATTTCTATTTCCTGTTTTCTCAATCCAGAAGTTGGCAGCCAGCGCAGGAATTACAGCAATAGCTACGTAGAATTTAGTCAATGCCAGTATCGCAATGGAAAACAAAATCCAAAACGTGCTTCTCACGATAGAAATCCTCTCCCCTTTGGGGAGAGATAGAGTGGGGCTGTAGTAAACAAGAAAACCCAAGCCGAAAAAAAGTAAGCCTTCCTTTAATACTCCCGAACCCCAGAATAAAGCGGAAGGAATTAAAAACACCGCACCAAACAGCAACAGACTTTTCTCCTTCATTACTGTAATAAACGTTTTATAAATAGCCGTTAACCCAAGTAACGAAAGGAAACACATGAAAACGGTATGCACATTATAAACACCCATTGAGAACAATCGAATAACGGCATTGAAGCGAATAATGGTGTGACTATCGTTATATAAATTACTGTCGTATTCGCGATACCAATGGTTCATCTGGTTATAATAGATATCAAAATAGGGCGTATCGTTTCCGATACCGAAAAGCATCTGAAAGTAATCCTTCGGTTTGGTGAACAGAGCATCAAACAGCACCTTGCTGTCGTCAAAATATTTGTAGATGTCCGCAGTGCTGCGGTCGGTATAATAAAAGGTGTAAACTAGGTAGAGCAAAATGCCGAAGAAGATTTTAAGAATAAACACTCCTTGTATAGCTCTGCGGCTTATTCCTTCGCACTCGAAGAACTTCATTTTCGCAATGAGGAAAATGAACAACGAGGCATAAGCAGTGACTAATAAAATTTCCACCAAAACCGACATATAAAAAGCAAAGATATATGATTACTTTTGCCGCTTAATAATAAATTGACAATGAGCCAAACTTCCACCGAAACCGCTTTACCTACTGTAGAAACTGCTAAAAAACTAGGCCTTCTTCCCGAGGAATTCGATAAAATAAAAACCATTTTAGGTCGCACACCCAACTTTACGGAGTTGAGTATTTTTTCAGTGATGTGGAGCGAGCATTGCTCTTATAAAAACTCCATCACCTTACTGAAAACCTTGCCACGAAAAGGAAAACGTACATTAGTGGAAGCAGGAGAAGAAAATGCAGGTCTGGTTGATATAGGACACGGACTGGCTTGTGCTTTTAAAATTGAATCACATAATCACCCTTCGGCTTTGGAGCCCTATCAAGGGGCTGCAACAGGTGTAGGCGGAATTAACAGAGATATTTTTACAATGGGTGCCCGCCCGATTGCGCAACTGAATTCATTGCGTTTCGGAAACCCGACTACTGAGCGCACCAAATGGCTGATGAAAGGTGTGGTAAAAGGAATTGGTGATTACGGAAATGCGTTTGGTATTCCTACAGTTGGCGGTGAAGTTTTCTTTGATGATTGCTACAATCAAAATCCATTGGTGAATGCTATGTCAGCAGGAATTGTGAAAGTGGGTGAAACTATTTCAGCCACTTCTTACGGTGCGGGAAATCCTGTTTTCATTGTTGGTTCTTCCACAGGTAAAGACGGAATTCACGGGGCTACTTTTGCTTCGGAAGATATTACAGAAGCATCCAATGAAAAAATTCCTGCTGTGCAGGTGGGCGATCCTTTTCAGGAAAAATTGCTACTGGAAGCAACATTAGAAGTGATTAAAACAGGTGCAGTGGTGGGCATGCAGGACATGGGTGCCGCTGGAATTACCTGCTCTACTTCTGAGATGTCGGCTAAAGGCGAACACGGAATGACGATCTGGTTAGACAAAGTTCCGATGCGCCAGAAACACATGGTGCCGTTTGAAATTCTGTTGAGCGAATCACAGGAGCGTATGTTGATCGTTGTGCAGAAAGGACGCGAAGAAGAAGTGAATGCCGTGTTTGAAAAATGGGATCTGAATTGCGTTCAGATCGGTGAAGTAACTACCGAAAAACGCTTGAAATATTATATGCAAGGTGAACTGGTTGCTGATGTTCCTGCATGGGATCTGGTTCTGGGCGGTGGTGCTCCTGTTTATCAACGCGAAACCAAAGAGCCTGCTTATTATGCAGAGTCTAAAAAATTTAACATTGATCAGGTTGCAGAACCCAAAGATTTAAAAGCAGTAGCAAAACATTTAGCGGGTCATCCTAACATCGCTTCAAAAAAATGGGTGTATGAACAATATGATTCAATGGTAGGAACGGTGAACATGAGCACCAATGCGCCCTCGGATGCTGCAATTGTAAACATTAAAGACACCGAAGAATCAATTGCATTAACAGTTGATTGCAATTCACGATACATCAATGCTGACCCTGAGATTGGAACTGCAATCGCAGTTTCAGAAGCTGCACGTAATATTGTTTGCAGCGGTGGCGAGCCTCTTGCCATCACCAACTGTTTGAACTTTGGTAACCCCTACAGCCCTGAAGTTTATTGGCAGTTTGCCGGTGCTATAAAAGGAATGGGCGCTGCCTGCCGCAAATTTGATACGGCAGTAACGGGCGGAAACGTTAGCTTCTACAACCAAAGCACCATCAATAATAAAACAGAACCTGTTTTCCCCACGCCAACTATTGGTATGCTGGGATTGCTGGAAGATAAAAACACCCGCACCTCGTTGAACTTTAAAAATGCAGGTGATTTGATTTACTTAATCGGTGAAAGTAAGAACGATATTTCTTCTTCCGAATACCTGTATTCTTTTGTAGGAGTTAAAAATTCTCCCGCTCCTTATTTTGATTTGGATACAGAGTATGCGCTGCAGCAGGTTATTAAATCGCTTATTGTAAACAAGGTGTTGGAGAGCGCACACGATTGCTCTGACGGAGGATTATTCATCACGCTGTTAGAATCTGCAATGCCGAATAACTTAGGTTTCAACGTTGCTACCGACAGCGATTTCCGTAAAGATGCTTTCCTCTTTGGCGAAGCGCAGAGCAGGGTAGTGATTTCGGTAAAACCTGAGAACCAGGAAAAATTAGTGGAGCTGCTTTCTGCATCAGGAGCAGAGTTTACCTTGTTGGGAGAAGTGACCGCAGAAAATAATCTGGTTGTTGACGAAGAGAATTTTGGTTCAGTAGCTGAATTGAAAAACACTTACGACAATGCGATTGGCAACATTATGAAACAGTAGGAATAGAACGCTGATTTATTATGATTTTTATGATAAAAGCTGATTTAAAAATCTTAACAAATCTTAACCATCATAATAAATCAGCGTTCCATCACAGCTAATGTTCTTCCTCCTCAAAGTCCTCAAGTTTATTCTGAAAACCATTCTTTGGTTTTTTATTATCTCCATAGGGCTTACTATTATTTACCGTTTTGTTCCCGTGCCTGTTACACCGCTTATGATTATCCGTTGCGTGGAACAGAAGCAGGATGGCAAAGACATGAAGCTGAAAAAGGATTGGGTTTCGTACGATGAGATTTCTCCTGCTTTACCTTTAGCGGTTGTAGCTGCCGAAGACCAGTTATTTCTTGATCACTACGGTTTTGATTTCACTGCGATTGAAAAAGCATTGAAAAGCAACGAGAAAAAAAGTAAGCGCAAAAAGATGAAAGGTGCCAGCACCATTAGCCAGCAAACGGCAAAAAATGTTTTTCTGTGGCCTTCACGCACCTGGGTTCGTAAAGGGTTTGAAGTTTATTTCACCGGGCTGATTGAAATTTTCTGGAGCAAGCAACGCATACTTGAAGTTTACCTCAATGTGGTGGAAATGGGTGACGGTGTGTATGGTGCCGAGGCTGCTGCGCAATATCATTTTAAAAGAAGTGCTGCCAAACTCACCAGAGACCAATCTGCTCTTATTGCCGCCTGCTTACCCAATCCGCGTAAATGGTCGGCCTCAAAACCTACGGGCTACATCAGCGGCAGACAGGCATGGATACTGCGCAATATGAATAATATTGAGCGACTGGATTTTGAGAATGAAGATAAAGCGGAGAAGAAGTAGTCTTATTTAGAAAATCAATTGGCAGATATATCACCAAATATCAGTAAAGAAACTTTTGTGGAAATTCTTCAGAACAAAAGTCTTATAGGTAAAGATGATTTACTCATTTTTCAAACAATATACTCTCTTAATAAACAACAAGCATCAGCCACTGACCTTGCAAGAATTATTGGATGGACAGATAAGGGTGCTGTAGTTGGACGGATTGTTGGGCTTGGAATGCGTATTGTAAAACAATACAATATTGAACAACGTGAAAGAGAGAATGGCAAAAAAGTTTTTTGGGATTTCTTTTTTACTGGTTATTATAAGGATGCTTTCTTTATTTATCAACTTAAACCTGAATTAAAGCAAGCATTGGAAGAATGTGGATTAGTTGATAATGTTAAACCAATTTCATTACAAAATACTTATTTGCTCTATTGGAATCCCAAAAGGTGGAATTGGGAATCGCTGGAAAATGATATTGACCAAGTAAATAAGACAGGTAAATGTTCTCAGCGTTGGAGTTGCGGGAATCTAAAGTCTATCAGACCAGGAGACAGAATTTTTCTGATAAAATTAGGAACTGAGCCTAAGGGAATTATAGCATCAGGTTTTGCTACTTCATCACCATTTCTTGAAAAGCATTGGAATGGTGAAGAGAAGGATGCAGTTTATATTGATGTTGATTTTGAGATTTTACTTAACCCCGAAAAAGAACCGATTTTAACTATTGATATGTTAAGATTACGGTCAGTTTTGCAGAAACAAAATTGGAGTCCCCAATCTGCAAATTCTGTTAAACCTGAACTTGTAGATGAGCTTGAAGCAGTTTGGTTTGATTTTTTGAACACACAAAATATTCGTTATAACCAGTTTTCTGAATCGGTAGAGATTACACGGAGTTTTGTTGAAGGTTCAG
>JAGVLY010000041.1 GCA_020054035.1 Bacteroidia bacterium
AGGAACAACTGGACGAACCGGTAACAGCGGCACAACTGGTGCCACAGGCGATACGGGTGGTACCGGTTCCACCGGAAATACAGGTACAACAGGCAGAACAGGCAACAGCGGAATGACCGGTGCCACCGGAGACACTGGTGCAACTGGACATACAGGAAGTACCGGCAGAACAGGCACTACAGGCAGGACGGGGAATACAGGCTTTACCGGTGCTACCGGAGATACTGGAAGTACAGGAGGAACAGGAGGAACAGGTAGGACGGGTTCCACAGGGGCAACAGGCTCTACAGGAAATACGGGTGATACAGGAACCACAGGCAGTATCGGTACAACAGGTGGTACAGGAGCTACTGGATCTACAGGAAGTACTGGCAATACCGGAGCAACGGGTTCTGTAGGTATTTATGGTGCAGTTGGTACAACAGGTGCTACCGGCCCGATAGCAACACTTACAGATTCCTATATTATTGTTGGTAACAACAGCAATATGCCGGCAGAAGTGCAGATGAGCGGAGATGCCACAATTTCCAATTCAGGTGTTATTACTTTAAATAATGGCACTTCTACACGTACCAATTTAGGTCTGGGAACCCTGGCTACTAAAAATGCCGGTGTGCTTGTAAATGTTCAGGTTTTAACTGGCTCAGGCACATATACTCCTGGCACAGATGTCACTTCTATATTTGTTATTTGCATCGGTGGCGGTGGCGGTGGCGGTGGCGCTGCCAGTGGAAACCAATCGGATAAAGCAGCAGTTGGTGGCGGTGGCGGTGGCGGTGGCTACGTTCAAAAATTTTATGCTACATTGCCTGCGGACAAAACTTATAGTGCAGGTACCGGAGGAGCAGCTGGAAACAGTGCAGGCAGCGATGGAGGCAACGGTGGCAACTCAGTATTTAGCTCAAGCATCACAGCTTATGGCGGTTCAGGAGGTATGGGAACCAGTATTGAACAAAATGGCCCTGCGGTTGCAGCTGGAGGCAATGGTGGTGCTGCCGGCACGGGTGGCGATGCCGGAGGCAACGGACAAGGTGGTAGTGCCGGCTTTTGCGCAGGAATAACAATGGGCTTTTCAGGGGCAGGAGGCGCATCTATGTATGGTGGAGGAGGAAACTCGGTTGCCTCCGGTATTGCAGCACGTGTGGCTGGTACCAATGGAGGTAATTTCGGTGGTGGCGGAAGCGGTGGCCTCAATCTCAGTACAAATACCGGAAATACCGGAGCTGCAGGTGGTAATGGAGCCGATGGTGTAATTATTATTTACGAGTACAAATAATTTCATTCGCTGCACGCTGTCAGCCTGAGCCTGTCGAGGACTTGGGGCAAGCTTTAAGTGCAATCATACGCAAGAATCGTTATTTTGACACAACTATAACCACTTTTAACAAGTATAACACTTCCTCTTTTTACAATTTTCCCAGAAAAAAGCCACAAATTCACTCAACAATTCTTCTTTTTTATGACATTTTTCCTGTGATTTTCCTTTTCTGTACCTCTACAGAAAGCTTTACAATTGGACTTCTCCTCCCCTTTTCCTCTCTTTTCCACTAAAATTACTCATAAATAAATATTTTTTTTAACAGCACTGTTGTTTATAACAAAAAATTCCTATCTTTGCCCTCCCGAAAAAAGCGGGGTTTGTTTATTTGTATAAAAAATTGATAAAAATTTAACACCAGAAAAATGCCTACTATATCGCAATTAGTTCGTAAAGGAAGAGAAAAAGCGGCCAACAAAAGTAAGTCTGCAGCATTGGATTCATGTCCTCAAAAACGTGGAGTTTGTATCCGTGTTTACACAACAACTCCTAAAAAACCAAACTCAGCAATGAGAAAGGTGGCCAGGGTTCGTTTAACCAACAAAAAAGAGGTGAACGCATACATCCCGGGAGAAGGACATAACCTACAGGAACACTCCATCGTGTTAATCCGTGGCGGAAGGGTAAAAGATTTACCAGGTGTTCGTTACCACATCGTTCGTGGAGCGTTGGATACTTCCGGAGTAAACGGTCGTAACCAAAGACGTTCTAAATACGGAACTAAAAAACCTAAACCAGGAGCAAAAGGAGCAGCACCAGCAGCACCAGCTAAAAAGAAATAGTAAAAAGGCTATACAATAAACAAACAAAACAAACCGATTCATAAAATTCTGTAATTCTTATATAAAATGAGAAAGAGTAAAGCAAAAAAGAGAATTCTTTTACCAGACCCAAAATTCAACGACTTGCTCGTTACACGTTTCGTAAACAACCTGATGTACGATGGCAAAAAAAGCACTTCGTATGATGTTTTTTATGATGCAATGGAAGTTGTTCAAAAAAGAACTGAGCAGGATGGTTTAGAAGTGTTCAAAAAAGCATTGAGCAATGTTACTCCAAACGTTGAGGTTCGCAGCCGCAGGGTTGGTGGCGCTACTTTCCAGATTCCAAGCGAAATCCGCCCGGAAAGAAAAACATCGATGGCTATCAAATGGATGATCCTTTATGCTCGTAAGAGAAATGAAAAATCAATGAGCGCTAAATTGGCTGGAGAAATCATCGCTGCTTCTAAAGAAGAAGGCGCTGCTTTCAAAAAGAAAGAAGACGTTCATAAAATGGCAGAGGCTAACAAAGCATTCTCTCATTTCAGATTTTAATAATGTTACCAGCTCAAAGGCTGGTTTATGTTATTATATCCCGGTGTAACCGGGATCTCACAAATAGTAAAAAAGAACAAATAATAAAATGGCAGATTTAAGATATACAAGAAACATTGGGATTGCTGCTCACATTGATGCAGGAAAAACCACTACAACAGAGCGTATCCTTTACTATACCGGTGTTAACCATAAAATCGGTGAGGTGCATGATGGAGCTGCAACAATGGACTGGATGGTACAGGAGCAAGAGCGTGGTATCACCATTACATCTGCCGCAACAACTTGTTTCTGGAAATACAGGGGCAATCAATACAAAGTAAACATCATTGATACACCGGGACACGTTGACTTTACAGTTGAGGTAAACCGTTCACTACGTATCCTTGATGGTTTGGTTTTCTTATTTTCTGCAGTTGACGGTGTTGAGCCTCAATCAGAAACTAACTGGCGTTTAGCGAATAACTACAACGTAACCCGTATCGGTTTCGTTAATAAAATGGACCGTTCCGGTGCTGACTTCTTAAACGTTGTAGCACAGGTAAAAGAAGTATTGGGTGGTAACCCACTTCCATTGCAGATACCTATTGGTGCTGAAGAAACATTCCGTGGTGTGGTTGACTTGATCAACTTCCGTGGAATTGAGTGGAATGAGCACGATCAGGGAATGACTTACAAAGAAGTTCCTATTCCTGCTGATTTGTTGGACGAAGCAAAAGAGTGGAGAGGGAAACTTCTTGAAGCTATTGCTGAATTTGATGACAAACTGATGGAGAAATTCTTTGAGGATCCGGAGTCTCTTACAGAGCGCGAAATCCTTGATGCACTTCGTCAGGCTTGTATTGCTAACAAAGTAGTTCCGATGGTTTGTGGTTCATCTTTCAAAAACAAAGGTGTTCAAACTATGTTGGATTTGGTAATGGAATTGATGCCAAGCCCATTGGACAAAGAAAATATTAAAGGTACACATCCTGATACAGGTGAAGAAATCACCCGTAAACCAGATGCAAAAGAGCCATTTACCGCGTTAGCATTTAAAATTGCTACTGACCCGTTTGTTGGTCGTCTTTGCTTCTTCCGTGCTTACGCAGGTCGCTTGGATTCAGGTTCTTACGTACTGAATACCCGTAGCGGTAACAAAGAGCGTATTTCCCGTATCTTCCAGATGCACGCGAACAAACAAAATGCTATCGATTTTATCGAAGCAGGAGATATTGGTGCAGCTGTTGGATTTAAAGACATTAAAACTGGAGATACGTTGTGTGCTGAAAACGCACCAATCGTTCTTGAATCAATGAATTTCCCTGAGCCGGTTATCGGTGTTGCTATTGAGCCTAAAACTCAGGGTGACTTGGACCGTTTAGGAAACGCTTTAGCGAAATTAGCTGAAGAAGATCCTACTTTCCGTGTTAAAACTGACCAGGACAGCGGACAAACAATCATCAGTGGTATGGGTGAGCTTCACCTGGAGATTATCCTTGACCGTTTGAAACGTGAATTTAAAGTAGAATGTAACCAGGGACCTCCTCAGGTTTCTTATAAAGAAGCTATCAATGCTGAAGTTCAACACCGTGAAGTTTACAAAAAGCAAACTGGTGGTCGTGGTAAATTTGCTGATATCCAGGTAATTATATCTCCTGTAGATGCAGATTTCGATATGACAACAAAAGCGGGCGGCTTACAATTCGTAAATGAAATTTCAGGTGGTAACATTCCTCGTGAGTTTATCCCTGCAGTTGAAAAAGGATTTAAAGCTGCAATGGCAAACGGTGTATTGGCTGGTTACCCTGTAGATACATTAAAAGTTCGTTTGATTGACGGTTCATACCACAATGTCGATTCAGATGCTTTATCTTTCGAGATTTGTGCACGTACAGCTTTCCGTGAAGCATTACCAAAAGCAAAACCTGTTCTTTTAGAGCCTATTATGAAAGTTGAAGTACTTACCCCTGAGCAAAACATGGGTGATGTAGTAGGTGACTTGAACAAACGCAGAGGCATGATTGAAGGAATGGATACAAGAGCTGGTTCTCAGGTAATTAAAGCAAAAGTTCCTTTGTCAGAAATGTTTGGTTACGTAACTACCTTACGTACAATCACTTCAGGACGTGCTACTTCTACTATGGAGTTTTCACATTACGCTGAAGCACCACGCAGCACTTCAGATGAAGTAATTGCAAAATCAAAAGGAAAAGCAGAAAAAGTATAATATTTAATCGTTCTTTACATAAAACTATGAGCCAAAAAATCAGAATCAAATTGAAATCTTATGATTTCAACCTAGTTGACAAGTCTGCAGAGAAGATTGTTAAAACAGTGAAAATGACAGGTGCTGTTGTAAGCGGACCGATTCCTCTTCCAACCCACAAAAAAATCTACACCGTGTTACGTTCACCACACGTTAACAAAAAAGCGCGTGAGCAGTTCCAATTGTGTTCTTACAAACGTTTGTTGGACATCTACAACTCAACTTCAAAAACAGTAGATGCGTTAATGAAATTAGAGTTGCCAAGCGGAGTAGAGGTTGAAATAAAAGCTTCCTAATCAGCGAGTTAAAAAGATTAATTAAATAACAAGTTTAATCAATATAATCAAAAAATGTCTGGAATAATAGGTAAAAAAATTGGAATGACCAGTATCTTCGGTGCCAATGGTAAATACATACCATGCACAATTATCGAAGCTGGTCCTTGCGTTGTTACGCAAGTAAAAACCTTGGAGAAAGACGGATATGCTTCAGTACAATTGGCATTCGATGAGAAGAAAGAAAAACACACTTCTTCTGCAATGAAAGGTCATTTTGCAAAAGCTAAAACCACTCCTAAACGTAAAATTGTTGAATTTAAAGATTTTACTGATGAGAAAAATCTTGGAGAAGCAGTTACAGTTGAATTGTTTGCTGAGGGTGACTTTGTTGACATCGCAGGTACTTCAAAAGGTAAAGGTTTCCAAGGTGTTGTAAAACGTCATGGATTCAGCGGGGTAGGTCACGCCAACAAATCCCACGGTCAGCACGATAGGGAAAGGGCTCCGGGATCAAATGGTGCTTCTTCATGGCCATCACGTGTATTGCCAGGTATGAGAATGGCTGGCAGAATGGGTGGAAACCGTGTTAAAGTTCAAAACCTTGAAGTAGTAAAAGTGATTGCAGAAAAAAATCTTTTAGTAATAAAAGGTTCTGTTGCAGGAGCAAAAGGTTCATACGTTACAATCGAAAAATAAAAAAATAGATCTGAGACATGAGATAGGAGATGTTAGACAATCTCCTATCTCAAATCTCAAATCTCAAATCATAAGAGAAAATGGAAGTATCAGTAGTAAATATAAGTGGTAAGGCTACTTCAAAGAAAGTAAACCTGAATGATTCTATCTTTGGAATCGACCCGAACGACCACGCTATTTATTTAGATGTGAAACAACATTTAGCAAATAAGCGTCAGGGAACTCACAAATCAAAAGAAAGAAATGAGGTTTCCGGATCAACTAAAAAGTTGAAAAAACAAAAAGGTACAGGTGGTGCACGTGCCGGCAGCGATAAATCTCCAACCCGTATCGGTGGAGGTAGAGCTTTTGGCCCTCGTCCGAGAGACTACTCGTTCAAATTGAACAAAAAGCTGAAACGCCTTGCCCGTATCTCTGCTTTAACTTATAAAGCAAAAGAAAACAGCATTACTGTATTGGAAGATTTCTCTTTTGAGACTCCAAAAACAAAAAAATATGCAGATTTGATCAATAATTTAACACTTTCCAATAAAAAAACATTGTTAGTGTTGGGTGAATCAAATAAAAACGTATATTTGTCGTCCCGAAATTTGAGCAATTCAAAAGTTGTAACAGCTTCGGAATTAAACACATACGACATTTTAAATGCAAATAATGTATTATTTGTAGAAAGCTCAATAAAAGAAATCGAAAATTTATTGGCTTAATTTAATTGTAAAAAAGTAAAAAACGAAGCAAAATGAGCATCATTATAAAACCAGTAATTACTGAAAAAATGACAGCGCAGGGCGATAAATTGAATCGCTACGGCTTTGTAGTAGATAAAACTGCTAACAAAGTTCAGATTAAAGCTGCTGTTGAGAAGATGTACAGTGTTACTGTTGAAGCTGTAAATACTCAGAACTATGTAGGTAAAGTGAAAACACGCAATACCACACAAGGCCTGGCGATTGGCAGAGTAAACAGGCACAAGAGAGCAGTTGTTACCCTGAAAGCAGGCGAAACAATTGACTTCTACGCAGGCATTTAATAGAAGAATAAGACATATTGGACAAATATACTCCGAGCAGTCGGAGTGATAATAAAATAAACTGAAATGGCATTAAAAAAATTACGCCCGCTTACCCCTGGGCAACGTTTTAAATTAGTAAGCGACAACGCTGACATTACTACCTCAACTCCTGAAAAAAGCTTATTGCTTCCGGTGAAAAAATCCGGTGGACGTGATAACACAGGTAAAATGACCATGCGCTACATCGGTGGTGGTCACAAACAACAATACCGTATTATCGATTTCAAAAGAGATAAAGAAGGTATCCCTGCAACAGTTAAAACAATCGAGTACGATCCAAACCGCAGCGCACGTATCGCTCTGTTAGTATATGCAGATGGTGAAAAACGTTATATCATTGCTCCTGCAGGTTTACAGGTGGGTCAAAAATTGAACTCAGGCAAAAATGCTACTCCGGAAGTAGGAAACGCATTATACCTTGCCGACATTCCTCTTGGAACAACTATCCACAATATTGAATTACGCCCTGGTCAGGGTGCTATTATGGTACGTAGTGCTGGTGCAGCTGCTCAGTTAAGCGCCAGAGACGGTAAATATGCGGTTGTTAAAATGCCTTCTGGCGAAACACGTATGATCCTTACTACCTGTATGGCTACTATCGGTGCAGTATCTAATGCTGACTACAACCTGGAAATCAGTGGTAAAGCTGGTCGTACACGTTGGAAAGGCCGCAGACCAAGAACCCGTCCGGTAGCAATGAACCCGGTTGACCATCCAATGGGTGGTGGTGAAGGAAGAGCTTCAGGAGGTCACCCACGTTCACGCAAAGGTTTACCAGCTAAAGGATTCAAAACCCGTTATCCGAAAAAAGCTTCTAACCGTTACATCATCGAAAGCAGAAAAAAATAATTAATATATAAACTGGTTTAATGGTCCACCCACACCTTTAGGACGGAGATGGATTTCACAACTAAAAAACAACAGAAATGGCACGTTCATTAAAAAAAGGTCCTTTTATCGACTGGAAACTCGAGAAAAAATTACTCGATGTTCAGGCTTCAGGTAAAAAAACAGTAATTAAAACCTGGTCACGCAGATCTATGATTTCTCCGGATTTCGTAGGATTGACAGTAGCGGTTCACAATGGTAACAAATTTATCCCTGTTTATGTTACAGAAAACATGGTAGGTCATAAATTCGGTGAGTTCGCACCAACCAGAACGTTCAGAGGACACTCTGGCAACAGAGATAAAGCAAGTAAATAATATTATAGATATGAGATATTAGATTTGAGATATGAGAATCTCAAATCCTTAATCCCAAATCCAAAATCAAAAATAAAATGGGTGTTAGAAAACAAAACGCAGCAGATGCTCGCAAAGAGGCAAACAAAAGCAGATATTTTGCTGTATTAAGAAATTGCCCTACATCTCCTCGTAAAATGAGATTACTGGCAGACCTTATCAGAGGTAAAGAAGTATATACGGCATTGAATATTTTAAAATTCAATCCAAAAGAAGCTTCCGGAAGACTGGAAAAATTGTTGACTTCAGCAATTTCTAACTTCGAAGCAAAAACAGGTCAGCGCCCTGAAGACAGCAACCTGATTGTAAAAGAAATTTTTGTTGACAGCGCACTTCAGATGAAACGTTTGAGAACAGCTCCTCAGGGCCGTGCCAACAGGATCAGAAAACGCTCTAACCACGTAACAATTGTGGTTGACAGCAAAAAAGAAACAGTTAAACAAGAAGAAACCAAATAACAACAACTGAGTACGGAAGCAAGCTCTAATTCTTACTTCCAGCCTCCAACAAAATAAAAATGGGACAAAAAGCAAATCCAATAGGCCTACGTTTAGGTATCATTAAAGGATGGGATTCAAACTGGTACGGTGGAAAAAATTTTTCTGACAAATTAGTTGAAGATCACAAAATCAGAAATTATTTGAAAGCACGTTTGGCAAAAGCCAGCATTTCAAAAATTGTGATTGAAAGAACAGTGAAAATCATTACTGTTACCATCAATACATCCCGCCCAGGAATTATTATTGGTAAAGGTGGTCAGGAAGTTGACAAAATCAAAGAAGAGTTAAAGAAAATCACTAAAAAAGATATTCAAATCAATATCTTCGAAATTAAACGCCCGGAGTTAGACGCACGTTTGGTTGCTGACAGCATCGCCCGTCAGATCGAAGGCCGTATCTCTTTCCGTAGAGCTGTGAAAATGGCTGTAGCATCTACAATGCGTATGGGAGCAGAGGGTATCAAAGTAAAATGTTCCGGTCGTTTGGCAGGTGCTGAGATGGCACGTGTGGAAGGATACAAAGAAGGACGTACACCATTGCACACTTTGCGTGCTGATATTGACTATGCTTTGGGTGAAGCACATACAACTTACGGCCGCATCGGTGTAAAAGTATGGATTTGCAAAGGCGAAGTTTACGGAAAACGTGATTTATCTCCAAACATTGGCGCAACAGCACCAGGAGGTTCAAAAGACAACAAAAAAGGCGGTGCTCCATCCGGAAACCCGAAATTTGAAAAACGTGCTGGTGGCGGACCAAGAAAAGGTGGTAACGACAACAGAAGAAGAGATTCAAAATAATTTAAGCTGAACAGGCATAAACAGAAAGACTAATTTTTTAAATATTTTAATACAATGTTACAACCAAAAAGAACTAAATACAGAAAGATGCACAAAATGAAAATGAAAGGCAACGCAAAGCGTGGCGATCAGCTTTCATTTGGTTCATTCGGCCTAAAAGCTACTGAAGGATGCTGGGTAACAGCACGTCAGTTAGAAGCTGCAAGGGTTGCCGTAACACGTTTCATGAAACGTGAAGGTCAAATCTGGATTCGTGTTTTTCCTGATAAGCCAATCACCTCTAAACCAGCTGAAGTACGTATGGGTAAAGGTAAAGGAGCTCCGGAATATTGGGTAGCAGTAGTAAAACCAGGACGCGTTATCTTCGAAGCAGAAGGTGTTCCTGTTGAAGTGGCAAAAGAGGCATTGCGTCTGGCTGCTCAGAAATTACCTGTATCAACAAAATTTGTTGTAAGAAGAGACTATGCAGCAGAAGCTGTAACAGCTTAACGATAAAGTTATAAAAGAGAGAAACTTAATAAAATGAACTCAGCAGATATCAAACAACTTTCTACGAACGACCTTCGTGAAAGAATCAAAGAAGAAAAAAGCAATTTGGCTAAATTAAAGCTGAACCATGCTGTATCTCCTATCGAGAACCCGTTGAAAATCACTTTCAGCAGAAAAGTAGTAGCGAGATTAAAAACAGAACTGCGTAGCAGAGAAATAGCAGAAGCAAAAAAATAATTTCAAAAAATGGAATCAAGAAATTTAAGAAAAGAAAAGATTGGCTTAGTAACCAGCAATAAAATGGATAAGTCAATTGTAGTAGCCGTTGAACGTAAGGTAAAACACCCTAAATACGGGAAGTTCCTTAACAAAACTACAAAGTTTGTGGCACACGATGAAAAAAACGAGTGCAGCATCGGTGATACTGTAAAAATCATGGAAACTCGTCCTATCAGCAAAAATAAATGCTGGAGATTGGTGGAAATTCTTGAAAAAGTAAAATAGTTAAAGAAAAAAATTGTACATTTGCAATCCCAAAAATTTTGGGACGGCAAATTACGTTTGAAATAATCATATAAAATGGTACAACAGGAATCAAGATTAGCAGTTGCAGACAACAGTGGTGCAAAAGAAGTATTGGTTATCCGCGTGCTTGGCGGAACCAAAAAAAGATATGCATCCATTGGGGACAAAGTGGTTGTTACAGTAAAACATGCACTTCCTTCAGGCAACATTAAAAAAGGCGCTGTTTCTAAAGCAGTGGTAGTTAGAACAAGTAAAGAAATTCAACGTGCCGATGGATCGTATATCCGTTTTGATGACAATGCTGTGGTATTGTTAAACGCTGCGGACGAGTTGAGAGGAACACGTATCTTCGGACCTGTTGCCCGTGAATTACGTGATAAACAATATATGAAAATCATTTCACTTGCTCCGGAAGTATTGTAAGTGAATAAACATAAGTAGATACTACTTTTAAAAAAGAGAAAAAATGAGTACCAAATTACATATCAAAAAAGGAGATTCTGTAAAAGTTATTGCAGGTGATTCAAAAAACCAGGAAGGTAAAGTTCTTTCTGTTGACAAAGTGAAAAACCGTGCTATTGTTGAAGGTGTGAACACCGTATCAAAACACACAAAACCAAGCACAAAAAGCCCGCAAGGCGGAATTGTAAAGCAGGAAGCTTCCATTCACATCTCCAATCTTATGCTGATTGAGCCAAAAACTGGTAAAGTTACCCGTACCGGCCGTAAATTGGATGAGAAAACAGACAAATTGGTACGTTACTCTAAAAAAACAGGAGAATTAATAAAATAAGAATTGATGAATTGGAGAAATAGAGAATTGGAGAAATAAATCACCCAATCTCTAAATCACTAAATCTCTAAATTAATATAAAAATGGCTTACTCACCGAGATTAAAAGACAAGTATAAAGCAGATGTAATACCAGCTTTACAAAAGAAATTTGGTTATTCCAGCTCAATGCAGGTACCTAAAATCACTAAAATTTGCCTTAACCAGGGAATTGGTGATGCTGTATCTGACAAAAAATTAATAGAAGGTGCTATTAAAGAAATGACCACTATCAGCGGACAAAAAGCGGTAGCTACAGTTTCTAAAAAAGACATCTCTAACTTTAAACTTCGTAAAGGGGTTCCAATCGGAGTGAGAGTGACATTGCGTGGCGATACAATGTATGAGTTCCTGGATCGTTTGATCGCAGTTGCTTTACCACGTATCCGTGACTTCAGAGGAATCAATGACAAAGGATTTGATGGAAATGGTAACTACACACTGGGTGTTACCGAGCAGATCATCTTCCCTGAGATTGATATCGATAAAGTAAGCAAAATCATGGGCATGGACATTACATTTGTAACCAGCACCCAGAATGATGATGAAGCTTTGGCTTTATTAAGCGAATTCGGATTACCATTTAAAAACCAAAAGAAATAAAAAACAAGACCTGAGATATGGGATATGAGATGTGAGACAAAAACACTCAATCTCAAGTCTCAAATCTCAAATCTCAAATCTAATACAATGGCAAAAGAATCAATGAAAGCAAGAGAAGTAAAGCGTAAACACCTTGCTGATCTATATGCTGAAAGAAGAGCTGCTCTGAAAGCTGCAGGTGATCATGTTGGATTACAAAAACTTCCAAGAGCATCATCTCCTGTACGTCAACGTAACCGTTGCAAATTAACTGGTCGTCCGAGAGGATATATGCGCCAGTTTGGTCTTTCACGTAACACGTTCCGTGAAATGGCACTTGACGGTACAATTCCGGGAGTGACTAAGGCAAGCTGGTAATATATACCACTTCCCTACTGAATAAGAGTATTAATGTATAATTATCCTGCGTGCGGGATAAAATATAAAACCAAATAAAATGACAGATACAATTGCAGATTACCTGACAAGGGTAAGAAACGCTATTAAAGCGAACCACAGAATCGTAGAAATCCCTTCTTCCAACCTGAAAAAGGAAATTACCAAAATTCTCTTCGAAAAAGGCTACATCCTTAGCTACAAATTTGAAAATACTACCGCTCAAGGCTCTATCAAAATAGCTTTGAAATACCATCCGGTAAACAAACAACCAGCTATTAAAGAGCTAACAAGAATCAGTACTCCTGGTTTAAGGAAATATACTGGCGCTCAAAAATTGCCACGTGTATTGAACGGACTGGGTATTGCCATCATTTCTACTTCTAAAGGTATTATGACCGATAAAGAAGCAAGAACTCAAAAAGTAGGTGGTGAGGTATTATGTTATGTATATTAATCTTTTAGGGAGGAAAGAACAATGTCAAGAATAGGTAAACTACCAATCGCACTTCCAAAAGGAGTAGATATTAATGTTTCAGATAAAAACGTGGTAACTGTTAAAGGTGCAAAAGGCACTTTAACTCAAAAAGTTGACCCGGCAATTACCATTAAAAATGAAGATGGTAAAATTATTGTTAACCGTGCTACAGACCAGAAACGTCACAGAGCATTGCATGGCTTGTACCGTGCTTTAATCGCTTCTATGGTGAAAGGTGTTAGCGAAGGCTACAAAACAGAGCAAGAGCTTGTAGGTGTGGGTTACCGTGCCGCAAACAAAGGCCAGCTGTTAGAGTTAACTTTAGGTTTCTCTCACAACGTTACTTTTGAGTTGCCGACTGAAATCAAAGTAAGCACAACCAACGAAAAAGGTAAAAACCCAAGCATCATCTTAGAATGTGCTGATAAACAATTACTTGGAGCAGTTGCAGCAAAAATCCGTTCATTGCGTAAGCCTGAACCATACAAAGGAAAAGGTATTAAGTTTACAGGTGAAGAACTAAGAAGAAAAGCTGGTAAATCAGCTGGTAAATAATAAGAATTAAGTCGGTAGTTAGTAGTTCGTAGAAACTCTCCGAACTACCAGCTACCAACTACAAACTATAAACAAAATGGCAGTTAAAAAAGAATTCAGAAGAAACAGAATCAAACAACGTATCCGTAAAGTTGTTTTTGGTGAGGCTACAAGCCCAAGATTATCTGTTTTCAGAAGCAATAAAGGCATCTACGTTCAGTTGATCGATGACAATGCAGGCAAAACCCTTGTAGCTGTGTCTTCAGCAGACAAAGGCATAGCAGAGGCAAAAGTTTCTAAGATCGAGCAGGCGAAACTTGTAGGAAAAGCAGTTGCTGAAAAAGCAACCCAGGCTGGTATTACAACAGTTCGTTTCGACAGAAACGGTTACCTGTACCATGGCCGTATCAAATCATTGGCAGAAGCTGCCCGTGAAGCAGGACTAAAGTTTTAAATTAAAGAAATAGAGAAATAGAGAATTGGAAAATTGGAGCGACAACTCTCCAAATCACCAAATCACCAAATCAATAATTATAAGAAATGTCAAACAGCAACATTAAAAGAGTAAAATCAAGCGACATCGAATTAAAAGATAAGCTGGTTAGCATTCAACGTGTGACCAAAGTTACAAAAGGTGGTAGAAACTTTACCTTTTCAGCTATCGTGGTAGTTGGAAATGAAAAAGGTATTGTTGGTTACGGCTTAGGCAAAGCGAAAGAGGTTACTGACGCTATTACTAAAGGTATTGACGATGCTAAAAAGAATTTGATAAAAGTAGCTATCGTTAAAGGCACTGTTGCTCACGAGCAATATGGTAAATTTGGTGGTGCTCTTGTGTTCTTAAAGCCTGCAGCTCATGGTACAGGTGTTATTGCAGGTGGTGCGATGCGTGCTGTATTGGAAAGTGTTGGTGTTACTGACGTATTGGCAAAATCAAAAGGTTCATCAAACCCTCACAACGTGGTAAAAGCTACTATGGATGCTTTGATGAAAATGCGTGATGCTGCTACTGTTGCTCAGCAACGTGGTATTTCAATGGAAAAAGTATTCAACGGATAAAAATAGATGTGAGAAGTGAGATATGAGATGTGAGACACGCTCTCAAATCTCATATCTCAGGTCTCAAATCTCAAATCTAATTAAAAAGATGGCTAAGATCAGAATTAAACAGACAAAAAGCGGTATTAACCGTACAGAGCGTCAGAAAAGAACTTTACAAGCTCTGGGGTTGACCAAAATGCAACAAGTTGTTGAAAAAGAGGCTAATCCTCAAATCAACGGAATGATTGCAAAAGTTGCTCACCTGGTAACTGTAGAAAATATTTAATTAATAAAAATCAAGCTAACCGCCTGATTATCAAATTATAAGAAAATGAACTTAAGTAAATTAACACCAGCAGAAGGTTCGGTAAAAAACGCTAAAAAACGTATCGGCAGAGGCCAGGGATCAGGTAAAGGCGGAACGTCTACAAAAGGTCACAAAGGTGCTCAGTCACGTTCAGGATACTCTGCAAAGAGAGGTTTTGAAGGTGGTCAGATGCCACTACAAAGACGTTTGCCTAAATTTGGTTTCAAAAACGTAAACCGTGTTGAGTTCCGTGGAATCAACCTTGACGTTATCCAGTCGCTGATAGAGGCTAATAAAGTTAGCACTATTGATATTACTTTCCTTGTTTCTAAAGGTTTGGCTCACAAAAACGACAAGGTAAAAATCCTTGGACGTGGTGAACTTAAATCAAAAGTGGAAGTTAAAGTACATGCTTTTTCAGCTACTGCAAAATCAGCGATCGAAGCTCAGGGCGGATCTGCTGTAACGGTTGAAGCTTAGTTAAAGGTTAGTTCGAATCCAGAAAGGCAATGGCCTTTTCTGGATTTTATATAAAATTTTTATATGAAAAACTTTATAAATACTTTAAAGAACATTTGGCGAATCGATGATTTAAGGGTGCGTATTATCAACACCCTTTTATTCATTTTAATATACCGTCTTGGTTCTTATATTATATTACCAGGTGTTAACTCAGCAGCTCTTTCGGAAGCTAGTAAAACGGCAAACGAAGGAATTGTAGGTTTGATTAACATTTTTGCGGGTGGTGCATTCTCCCGTGCTTCTGTTTTTGGCTTGGGTATCATGCCTTACATTTCTGCTTCCATTGTGATCCAGTTATTGGGTATGGCCGTACCTTATTTCCGTAAATTACAGATGTCGGGCGAAAGCGGGCGTAAAAAAATCAACCAGATGACCCGTACATTGACCATTTTAATCACCATGCTGCAGGCACCAGGCTATATTGCGACACAAATCACAAATAAAGCAGGTGTTGTTGCTGAACCAACCACTTTCTGGTATTTCCAGTCGGTACTTATTTTGGTTACCGGGACCATGTTTGTAATGTGGCTGGGAGAGAAAATCACTGATAAAGGTATTGGAAATGGTATCTCTGTTATCATTATGATTGGAATTATAGCACGTTTGCCATTTGCATTTGTTTCTGAATTCGGTTCCCGCTTAGGCGCTGAAGGCGGTGGTTTAATTATGCTTTTGATAGAGCTTGTATTGTTACTGGTAGTTATCATGGGTAGCATCATGCTTGTTCAGGGAACAAGAAAAATCCCTGTTCAGTATGCTAAAAAGATTGTTGGTAATAAGCAATACGGTGGGGTTCGTCAGTACATCCCTTTAAAAGTGAATGCTGCAGGGGTTATGCCTATCATTTTTGCTCAGGCAATCATGTTCATCCCCCTAACAGTTGCAGGGTTTTCACAATCTGATTCAATGACGGGTTTTGTAAGCACCTTCTCTAACCATTATGGTTTGTGGTATAATGTTGTATTTGCGCTGCTTATTATCATATTCACCTACTTTTACACAGCAATCACTGTAAACCCTAATCAGTTAGCAGAGGACATGAAACGTAACGGAGGTTTTGTTCCAGGCATTAAGCCAGGTAAGAAAACAGCTGAGTTCATTGACCTTATCATGTCCAGAATTACATTACCAGGGTCTATTTTCCTTGCTATAGTAGCTATTTTACCGGCATTTGCCGTTAAATTAAACATCAGCCAGGAGTTTGCGCAATTTTATGGTGGCACTTCCCTGCTTATTCTTGTAGGTGTTGTTCTGGATACATTACAGCAGATCGAAAGCCATTTATTGATGCGCCATTACGATGGTTTAATGAAAACCGGCAGAATCAGGGGACGTTCGTCCATGAGCATGTCGGCAGCATAAATTAATTGGAGAACCAAAGATTTAGAGAGTTAGAGAATTAACAGAAACAGAATTATTAAATACAAAATTCACTAAATCTCCAATTCACTAAATCACCAAATAAATTATCGTGTCAAAAGGATTATTTTATAAGACGAAAGAGGAGATTGAATTAATCCGTGAAAGTTCTTTACTTGTTGGAAAAACTTTAGCTGAAGTAGCTAAGATCATTAAACCAGGCATCAGCACTTTAGCACTTGATAAAGTTGCGGAGGAGTTTATACGGGACAATAAAGGAATCCCTGCTTTTAAAGGTTACAACGGTTTTTCAGGTACCCTGTGTGTTTCACCAAACTCGCAGGTAGTGCATGGAATCCCCGGAAAATACGAATTAAAAGACGGTGATATTGTTTCGGTGGACTGTGGAGTGGTAAAAAACAAGTTTTTTGGTGATTCGGCCTATACATTTGCCATTGGTGAAGTAAATGCAGAAACCTTAAACCTGTTGAAAGTTACGAAGGAAAGCCTTTATAAAGCCATTGAATCAGCCATTGTTGGTAACAGACTGGGTGATATTGGCGAGGCAGTTCAGGCACATGCAGAAAGAAACGGCTATTCAGTGGTAAGAGAGCTGGTAGGTCATGGGATAGGCCAGAGCCTTCATGAAGCACCGGAAGTTCCTAATTACGGAAAAAAAGGTACAGGGTTGAAATTGCAGGAAGGTTTAGTAATTGCGATTGAACCCATGATAAATATGGGCAAAAAAGCGATTATCCAGGAAAAAGATGGCTGGACCATACGTACTGCCGACAACCTGCCTTCGGCCCACTTTGAGCACACAGTGGCAATTGGAAAGAACAAAGCCGACATTTTATCGAGCTTTGAATACATAGAAAAAGCATTAAATAAAAATAATATACCGGTAATTGGTTAAAAATTAGTAAATTTGCAAACTTTATTACAAACCGGGTACTAAAGTTTTAAATTAAATATGGCGAAACAAGCCTCAATTGAGCAGGACGGAATTATTTTAGAAGCATTGTCAAATGCAATGTTTCGCGTTGAATTAGAAAACGGACATGTAATCACAGCGCACATTTCAGGGAAAATGCGCATGCACTACATTAAAATTCTAACAGGCGATAAAGTAAAAATTGAAATGTCGCCATACGATTTAACAAAAGGAAGAATAACATATAGATATAAATAACAGATGTGAGATATGGGATTTGAGATATGAGACAGTGGTTTCTATCTGATGGTCTCAAATCTTAAATTTAAATCCAAGAATAAAATGAAAGTAAGAACATCCATCAAGAAAAGAAGTGTTGACTGCAAAATCGTTCGCAGAAACGGTGTTTTGTATGTAATCAACAAAAAAAACCCTAAGTTCAAACAAAGACAAGGGTAATTAAAAATAGAGAAATAGAGAATTAGAGGGTTGGAGAATTAAATAATAATCCACCAATTCACTAAATCACCAAATCAATAAATAAATTAAAACATGGCAAGAATTGCAGGTATTGATTTACCAAACAACAAAAGAGGAGAAATCGGTTTAACTTATATTTTCGGGATCGGTCGTAGTACTGCTAGAAAAGTATTAACTGAAGCTGGTATTGACTTTAACACTAAAGTACAGGACTGGGATGATGCTCAGTTAACTACCATCCGTAACATTCTAAACGATAAGTATAAACTGGAAGGAGCTTTACGTTCTGAAGTACAGTTGAACATTAAACGTTTAATGGATATTGGTTCATACAGAGGAATCCGTCACCGTGTTGGCTTGCCTGTTCGTGGTCAAACCACCAAAAACAACGCACGTACCAGAAAAGGTAAACGTAAGACTGTTGCAAACAAGAAAAAAGTAACTAAATAATAAATAACCGGTTTAGTGAAGGGGTTAAACAAAATGTAAACGTTCATCCCCTGCTTAACATCACTAAATGACCAAACAAAAAAAATGGCAAAACAAAATCAAACAACAACTGCTGCAAAAGCAGTAGCAAAAAAGCGAGTTGTAAAAGTTGAGGCTGTAGGCGAAGCTCACATCAATGCTACTTTTAACAACATCATTATTTCATTGACCAACACTGCAGGTCAGGTTATTTCCTGGTCGAGCGCTGGTAAAATGGGATTCCGTGGTTCTAAAAAGAACACACCATATGCAGCTCAGTTAGCTGCTCAGGATTGTGCTAAGGTTGCACATGCTGCAGGTTTAAGAAAAGTAAAAGTACTTGTAAAAGGCCCGGGAGCTGGTCGTGAATCAGCTATCCGTACGCTTGCAGGTAACGGCATAGAAGTTTCTGAAATTATGGATATTACGCCAATCCCTCACAACGGTTGCCGTCCTCCAAAACGCAGAAGGGTGTAAACACCTCTCCCCTGCCCTCTCCCCCAGGAGAGGGAGTAAATAAAGAATAGATAAAAATTAAAATACCATAACAACAACTCACTCACTCCCCCTCTCCTGAGGAGAGGGGATAAAGGGGAGAGGTAATAAAAAAACAAAATGGCAAGATACGTTGGCCCTAAGTCGAAAATTGCAAGAAAATTTAAAGAGCCTATTTTTGGTCCTGATAAAGTATTAGAAAAAAAGAACTACCCTCCGGGAATGCACGGTTTATCAAAAAAACGTGCTAAACAATCAGAGTACGCAGTTCAGTTGAGCGAAAAACAAAAAGCGAAATATACTTACGGTATATTGGAGCGTCAGTTCGCTAAAATATACACTATGGCTCAGAGAGCTAAAGGTGTTACCGGTGAGGTATTGTTACAGTTGATCGAATCCCGTTTGGATAACGTAGTTTACCGTATGGGAATTGCTCCTACACGTAGTGGCGCGCGCCAATTGGTTGGCCACCGTCACATCACCGTTAATGGCGAAGTGGTAAACGTACCATCATACATCCTGAAACCAGGCGATACAGTTGCTGTACGTGAGCGTTCTAAAGTACTGGAAGTAATTACCAGTGCAGTTGGCAGCTCTAACAGAAACTTCCCATGGATGGATTTTGACAAAACTACGATGTCAGGTAAATTTATCTCAGCTCCAGAAAGAGTTCAGATACCTGAAAACATCAAAGAACAACTGATTGTCGAGTTGTACTCGAAATAAGGTTATTAGTTATCGGTTATTGGGTTAATAGTTAAATGAGCCAGTCTCATATCATCTTAAACCTTAATAACAAATAACTATTAACTTAATAACAAATAATTAAATATAAAATAACTAAATATAAAGAACATGGCAATTTTAGCTTTTCAAAAACCTGATAAAGTTATAATGATTAACTCCAGCGAAACTGAAGGACAATTTGAATTCCGTCCTTTGGAGCCGGGCTATGGTATCACCGTAGGAAATGCTTTAAGAAGAATTTTGTTATCATCGCTTGAAGGTCATGCAATCACTACTGTGAAAATGGAAGGTGTAGAGCATGAATTTTCTACTATCAAAGGTGTTACTGAAGATGTTACTGAAATCATCCTTAACCTGAAGCAGGTTCGTTTTAAAAAGCAAATCGAGACAACTGATTTTGAAAAAGTAACTGTAACTGTTACCGGTAAAAATCAATTGACCGCAGGCGATATCGGAAAATTCACTTCTGGTTTCCAGGTGTTGAACTCTGATTTGGTTATCTGCAACATGGAGCCAAATGTTAAATTGAAATTGGAAATTACAATTGACAAAGGCCGCGGTTATGTTCCTGCTGAAGAGAACAAACCTGTAAATGCAAGCCTGGGTCTGATTCCAATCGACTCTATCTACACTCCTATCAAAAACGTACAATACAGCATCGAGAACTTCCGTGTGGAGCAAAAAACTGACTACGAGAAGCTGATCATGAACATTGTTACTGACGGTTCTATCCACCCGAAAGAAGCGTTAAAAGAAGCTGCTAAAATCCTTATCCACCACTTCATGTTGTTTTCTGACGAGCGTATCACTTTGGATACAGAAGAGAAAATGGCTACTGAAGAGTTTGATGAAACATCATTGCACATGCGTCAGCTGTTGAAAACCAAACTGGTTGATATGGACCTTTCTGTACGTGCATTGAACTGCCTAAAAGCAGCTGATGTAGATACACTTGCAGACCTTGTATCTTTCGCGAAACATGATTTATTGAAATTCCGCAATTTCGGTAAAAAATCACTGACTGAGCTGGAAGACTTAGTAGCAAGCAAAGGCTTAACCTTTGGAATGAACTTAGCAAAATATAAATTAGATAAAGAATAATTAGACATGAGATAGGAGATATGAGATGTGAGACATTGGGCTCGGTTTCTCAAATCTCAAATCTCAAATCTCAATACTAAACAACAATGAGACACGGAGATAAAATAAACAATTTAGGTAGAACATCTGCTCACCGTAAAGCAATGTTGGCTAACATGGCCAGCTCGCTTATCCTTCATAAACGCATTACTACTACTGTAGCTAAAGCTAAAGCATTGCGCCTGTATGTAGAGCCACTTTTGACAAAATCAAAAACTGATTCTACACATTCAAGACGTACAGTGTTTGCTTATTTGGGGAACAAAGAAGCGGTAACAACCCTTTTCAAAGATGTAGCAACTAAGATTGCTGACCGTCCGGGTGGATATACACGTATCCTGAAAACCGGAACACGTTTAGGTGATAATGCTGATATGTGTTTCATTGAATTGGTTGATTTCAACGAAAATATGCTTGCGGCTAAAACTCCGGCTAAAAAAGCAAAAACTTCAAGACGTGGTGGTAAGAAAAAAGCTGATGCTACTGCAAAAGCTGAGAAACCAGAAACAAATGATTCAGCTGAAGAAACTGCTAAAGGTGAATAATTATATTATAAAATAATTAAAAAAAGGATAAAGTAGTTTACTTTATCCTTTTTTTTTGACCAATACAAACACCACGAAAATGAATTTACAATTACGTTTGAGCGTTATAGCATTATTCCTCTTTAGTATTTTTTCTTACGCACAAAACATTACCCAGGTAACCAGCTTCGGGACTAATCCGGGTAACCTGAACATGTATACATACATACCTGCAGGTTTAACAGGCCCAGCGCCCCTGGTTGTTGCCATGCATGGCTGTACACAGTCTGCCACTATTTACGCCCAGCAAACAGGCTGGAATAAGCTTGCCGACCTTCATAAATTCTATGTGATATACCCGGAGCAGGTAAGCCTGAACAACAGCAGCAAGTGTTTCAACTGGTTTGATGGTACTGACCAAAGCAAGAACCAGGGTGAAGCTCTTTCTATCAAACAGATGGTGGATTATATGATTGCCAATCATTCCATTGACGCAGCAGCCATTTGCGTAACCGGTTTATCGGCTGGCGCAGGAATGTCGTCTGTAATGTTGGCCACCTACCCCGAAATTTTCAGCAAGGGCGCTATTATGGCCGGTATACCATACAAGGCAGCCACAAGCAGCTTTAATGCATTTACGGCCATGAATGGAGGTGTAATTAAGACACCAACACAGTGGGGAGCACTTGTACGAAATGAAAACCCAAGTTACCTGGGTGCATTTCCTGACGTAGCCATCTTTCATGGCACATCCGATTTTACGGTGAATGTTGCCAATGCCACTGAACTGATAAAACAGTGGACTGATGTTAATGGTGCAGATCAAACAGCTGATATGACCATCAATTCTTTTGACGGCAATTCTACCGTGGAAAAAGCAGTTTATGAAGACAGCATAGGAAACGATGTGGTTGTTTATTATAAAATTACGGGCATGGGACATGCCATTTCACTGGATACCGGAGCTTGCCCGCAGCAGGGTGGTGCTACCGGAACTTATGCGCTGGAAAAAAATTTCCATTCCACTTTCTGGGCTGCCGACTTTTTTGAGATTCTTATTGCCCCCTACCCTATTTCAGGACCAATGCTGGTTGTACCTTCGGCAAGTAATATAGTGTACACTGTTCCTTCAACTGGAGGCTCCACCTATGCTTGGACAGTGCCTGCCGATGCCACTATTGTTAGCGGGCAAGGAACAAACAGCATCACAGTAAATTTTGGTTCAGGTAGTGGTTATATCAGTGTTATAGAAACAACTTCGGGAAGTTGCGTGCAGGATGCAATAAGCCTTTTTGTGGATGTGAGTGTATCAAGCGGAATGAATAATGATGGAATAACAGAAACTTCCGGGATTATTGTTTTTCCGAATCCTTTTGTGACGGAGACAAGCTTTTACAGCGGGCGTGAGCTGCACAATGCAGAGCTTGTTGTTTATGATGTCCTTGGAAAAGTGCAAAGCCGTATTAAGTCCGTTTACGGGACACGGATACAGCTGTACAGGGGAGATTTATCCAAAGGAATTTATTTCTTCGAAATCACTGAGAAAGATGCGATTGTGGGTGGTGGAAAAATAGTTGTAGGAGAATAAATTGCAGTATTGATAAGGGGTTCAGGCGATGAACCGGTGTTGAAAGAATTGTTAAAATTTTACAAAATTTACAATTCTTTCGCGGGAGATTTAGTAACTTTACGTTTGGCCGTTATGGCCAAGAGAATGTATGCGTAAAGAATTGTGAGAGTATTGCCAGCGCTCGTTTCCCGACCAGCTCGAAATGACAGCGCACTGGTGAAAATATTGAAAATAATAAAGACAGAATAAATGATGAAATACACTGCAAAAACACCGGCAATATTGCTGCTTGAGGATGGAAAAGTATTTTATGGAAAAGCTGCCGGAAAGATTGGGACTACGGCAGGTGAAATATGTTTCAATACGGGGATGACCGGTTACCAGGAGATATTTACCGACCCTTCTTATTTCGGGCAGATCATTGTGGCTACCAATGTACACATCGGTAATTACGGGGTGAACAAAGATGAAGTGGAATCGGAATCAATAAAAATTGCGGGGCTTGTGTGCAAGCAGTTCAATGAGCAGCATTCCCGCAAGCGCTCGGATGGCTCATTGAAAAGCTATTTCCAGGATGACAATATTGTGGCTATTTCTGATGTGGATACACGTGCCATTGTGCGTTACATACGTGATAAAGGAGCCATGAACTGCATCATTTCATCTGAAACGCTGGATGTGGATGTGCTGAAAGAAAAACTTTCAAAAGTGCCTTCCATGGCAGGACTGGAGCTTTCTTCCAAAGTAAGCACTAAAACGCCTTATTTCTTAGGCGACCCGGCTGCTGAATATAAAATTGCTGTAACCGATTACGGTGTAAAGAAAAACATATTGCGCTCTTTAGTTGAGCGTGGCTGCTACCTGCAGGTGTTCCCGATGAAAACCTCTTTTGAAGAAATGATGAAATGGAACCCGGATGGATTCATGATTTCCAATGGTCCTGGCGACCCTTCGGTGATGAAGGATGAAGTAGCAACCGTTAAAAAGATTATCAATTCCGGTGTTCCAACATTCGGTATTTGCCTGGGGCACCAGCTGATTGCAGAGGCATCCGGCATCTCTACATTTAAAATGCACAAAGGGCACCGTGGTATCAACCACCCCGTGAAAAACCTGATTACAGGCAAAAGCGAGATTACCTCGCAAAACCACGGTTTTGGCGTGAAAGCAGAGGATGTGGCCAAAATAAAAAACATTGAAGTAACACACATTAACCTGAACGACAATACCATTGAGGGTTTGCGTTATACTGACAGAAAAGTATTCTGCGTGCAATACCATCCTGAAGCTTGTCCCGGCCCATACGATGCACGTTACCTGTTTGATGATTTTATAGCAATGGTAGCTTCTGTGAAGAAGGATTTATTAGTTAGTAGTCGGTAGTTCGGAGTTCGGAGTTTGTGATGTGCGTTGTCAGTCTGAGCTTGTCGAAGACTGTGGGGAGATTAAAAATTTTTAAATATAGATACACACAGATTCATTATTCGTTTAATTCGTTATTCGTAGTATATGCTTCACCTCTTTATACACTTCTTCATTAGCGTTCGCTGGATTGACGTGGTGGATATAGTACTGGTGGCCCTCCTTATTTATCAGCTGTATTACCTTGTAAAAGGTACTGTTGCCGTTAACATTTTCATTGGTATTATCTTGTTTTTCCTGTTGTGGCTGGTGGTAAAGGCGCTCAACATGAGCCTTTTCGGCAGCATCCTGGGTAAATTTATTGATGTGGGCTTTATTGCGCTGCTCATTGTGTTCCAGCAGGAATTAAGGCGTTTCCTGCTCTTTATTGGCACTAGTGATATCTTTACCCCACGCAAGCTTAGTAAGGGTTTGTTTGACTTTAAATGGCAGGTAAACAAAGAGCAGACCCTGGATATTAACGCCATTGTGAAAGCTTGTAAAAACATGAGCGAAAGCAAAACGGGCGCCATCATTATCCTTACCAAAAACAACGATTTAAAATTCTACGCCAATACGGGCGATGTGATTGATGCAAAGGTTTCTGTACGTATCATAGAAAGCATCTTTTACAAAAATTCCCCCCTGCACGATGGTGCCGTGATAATCTCCAACAACGTGATTACCGGTGCCCGCTGCGTATTGCCGGTTACCGAAAACTCCGACTTCCCTGCCCACCTGGGAATGCGCCACCGTGCTGCTGTTGGTATTACCGAAAGTACCGATGCCATTGCCATTGTGGTTTCTGAACAGACCGGTGAAATTTCAATTGCAAAAGAAGGGAAGCTGATGCATACGCTCACTCCACAGCGGTTGAGGGAGTTGATGGAGAAGGAGTTTAGCTAGTATTTTTCTGCCCCACTATTCTAATATTTTCTTTTTTAACTTTTCGGTGCTTGGTAAAGGTACTGAGGAAGAGATCGCTTATTTTTGAAAATAAAATTTTAGTTCATGTTTGTAATTACATGTAATTGATTACAAGCATTTGTAAATATAGCGCCAAGCTGTAAGTTGTAGGCAAGGCTAAGAACGACAGTTCTCAAAGAATAATACAACGGGCAAGACATCTACAAAGCCGTAAGAGAAGATAAAACAAAAACAAGAATAAAAAATGAAAAAATTATTTTTAATCGTAATGTTAGGACTTGGTGTTTCTTCTTGCACATCAAATTGGGAATACAAAGTAGTTACCTTAAAAGGGACAGAAAAAGAATCTTCAAAATTTGACCAAAAAAAATTTGAAGTTACTGACGAGGACTTAAACTTATTCGGCAAAGAGGGTTGGGAGTTGGTTGACATTTACGAAACAACCGAAACTGTTCACCCAAACTTTGGAAATGATCAATATGTTTCGGGGCTTCAACCAAATGTAAGAACAGCAGAAATCAATTTTGTTTTCAAACGTAAGAAATAAACACAACGATGAAAAGACTGTCAATACTCATTTTGGGACTTGCTATTATTTTAAGTAGTTGTAGCAACATTTCTGACAAACCTGTTTCGGAAAAACTTAGCACAGACGAATTGTCAAGAGCAATAAAAAGCGATACTTTGTTTACTAGTTTTTACGAAAATCTTAGAAAAAGAGTTGACGAAATGAACGACATCAATAAAGCAAAATTCAATGATGTTACATATAGAGGACTTTTCAAGCATGTAAAGTTCTCTCAAGACACCACCTATTGGAAACCATTGTATGAAAAATGGGAGAAAGAATGGGAAAAGGATTTTGGTATTTATTCAACGAAAGCAGACTCAACTTTAAACTATTGGAAAAAATATTTAGAAGAGAATTCGTTAGACAAATATGTAAAAGTTGAATTAGCCACAATTAACAAAGACTACTATGACTACATCGGAGAACTCAAAGAAGTAAATCTAGGATTCAAACTGACACCATTACGGGGACCGATAGAACAAATTAGTTTCAACTATGGATATAAAGCCAAAATAAATGGCGACAAATATTTTGAAAGACACAATTGCATTTCAACATCACCATTTTCATCTCCAACGATTAGATATTGGGAAGTAGAATATTCAGACAAAAATGATTTTGCAGGCAAAACGGTTGAAACATTTTTGAGAGACTATAATTTGCAAATTGAAGTTACTAAAATTCGTAAAAATGATATTAATATTAGCACGGACGACTTTAACATACCTGAAGAAATATCCGACTATTTCACATACGGAGACGAAGATTTTATGAAAGATTACTATAAAGACAAAGTAATCAAAAAAATCATCTATAAGGACTACTTGGATAAATGGGAATACACAAGCAAGAAAGCGGACGAAATACGAGAAAAGGAAGACAAACTTTGCTTTGACTTTTTGAAAGAACTATATAAATGACAAAAGCCCAGCTCTACGACCGCGGTTGGTGTAATGTAATGGCGGGTGTAGTGCTTCGTTTGACAGTTTTTCCGCCCTTGCCGGTGTTGCTAAAAAAAACGTGAAGGTGCCTTTGCAGGTGTTATCACCTGCAAAAGAATAGGACAGACAACTTTTGTACATTTATGAAATGGTTTCTATCAGAAAAACTTTCAATGTTTATTTTTTCACCGCTACTAATCTGAATTCCGCCCTTGCCGGTGTTGCTAAAAAAAACGTGAAGGTGCCTTTTTTCGCCTTTGCAGGTGTTATTTCACCTGCAAAGAATAGGACAGACAACTTTTGTACATTTATGAAATGGTTTCTATCAGAAAAACTTTCAATGTTCAGCCCTTGTTGGTGTTCCCTATATAAGTGAGGTCGCCTTTTCGCCTTTGCAGGTGTTATTTCACCTGCAAAGAATAGGGAAGACAATTTTTGTAAATTTATGAAAAATGGTTTCTATACAAAGAACTTCTAATGTTTATTTCCTTACTGCGGTTAATGTGAATTAGCCTGCCCCTCTCCAATGACAGAAAAAAACCTTTATAAAGACATTTTATTTGGAATTGCAGTTGGTGATGCATTAGGCGTGCCTGTGGAATTTCTTAGCAGGGAAACAATTGCAAAAAAGCCTGTCACTGACATGGTTGGCTTTGGCACTTATAATCTACCGGCAGGTACATTTTCAGATGACAGCTCATTGGCTTTCTGCCTTGCAGAGGCCTTGACACAGGAATTTAACCTGCAAACAATAGCTGACAACTTTATTAAATGGCTATTTCAGAATTTCTGGACTCCTAGAGGCTACGTATTTGATGTTGGGATTGCAACTAGTGATGCGATAAAAAGACTTAAAAATGGTTGCCGACCAGATTTAGCCGGAGGCATGGATGTTTCCGAGAACGGCAACGGCTCATTAATGAGAATTTTACCTTTGCTCATTTATATTAAAGACCAACCTGTTGAAGCCCGATATAAAATTACAAAACAGGTTTCATCTATTACTCATGGGCATATCCGTTCTGTAATAGCATGTTTTTATTATCTTGAATTTGCCCGAAATTTAATTAATGGAGTTAATAAATCTGACACTTATAAGAAGTTACAAAAAGAAATATCTGAATTTCTTTATTCGTTGGAAATAAACCCTAAAGAAATAAACCTGTTTGATCGCCTATTAAAAGCCAACATTCACGAACTGCCAGAAGACAAAATTTATAGTAGCGGGTACGTTTTGCATACATTGGAAGCAAGTATCTGGTGTTTGCTGACTACAGACAGTTATAGCGAAGCAACTCTAAAGGCGGTGAATTTAGGAGCAGACACAGATACAACTGGTGCTGTAACTGGTGGCCTCGCAGGCCTTCTTTATGGATGGGAAACAATCCCCCAAAATTGGTTAGAACAAATTGCAAGAAAGGATGATATTGAAGATTTGGCAAAGCGATTACAAAAATTTTCGACTATAAATGTTAGTAAAAGTTTTTAGTCCCTTGCGAAGTTGCTAAAAAAACGTGAAGATGCCTTTGCAGGTGTTATTTCACCTGCAAAGAAAGGGAAAGACTATTTTTGTACATTTATAAAAAATGGTTTCTCTCAAGAAAGGTTTCCAATGTTATAATTTCAGCGAGCCACTTAATTGCAGCACCTGCAATGGCAAACAAAACAAATAATAGTACCTTTGATTTTCTGGTTCATTATATAGATCTGATGTAAACTGACCAACGAGAATTGC
>JAGVLY010000111.1 GCA_020054035.1 Bacteroidia bacterium
ACTTTACTCCTTTTTCAAAAGCCGTAAAATACCATGCAAAGCCCGATAAATCATTGATGGAAATGGTTAAAATACTTTCTGCATAATTTCATGCATCGTTTTTTTCTGCTGCTCTTTTTTCTTTTTTCTGATTATGCTTTTGGTCAATATGCTATCCGCAATGGCGTAAGCATTCCTGCTTCCGATACCTTGCGTGTGTTTGTTGTTTTTGCTGAACTTGATTTCTCGCAAGGGCCTTGTCCGAATAATCTTCCTGATAATTTGAATGGTTCATGGCCAAAAGACAGTCAGGGAAAGACGCATCTGCCCTTGGATGCGAACACTTTTTTTGATGCAGCATTAAACCCCGGCCAACAGCCCAAAGGCTTTATTACCGACTATTATCATTCTGCTTCTTTTGGCAAATATGTTTTGCTGGGAGATTATTTCCCTGAAGTGATAACGGTTCCGTGCAGCAAAATGCGTATAGGAGATAATGGCGTGAACACGGTGTTGAGAATGCTTGACACACTGAAGTCAGAAGATGGAACATTACGCACACAAAATGGTTATGCGCTTAACGATTTTGATTTATGGACACCCACCGAAAACGGGTTGCCTAAAATAAAATCCCCTGACGGGAAAATTGACTTACTCTACATCATCTGGAAAAACAACCGCTTTCTTACATCGGCCAGCACCGGTGGAAACTCAGGTTATGGCGTAAATGCTTCAAAAGGAGTTGCATTTAAAAATATGCAGGGTATCAACAACATGGCATCCTTTAATTGCAACAACACAGGTTCGGGTGCTTACACCATAACCATTGCCGAACATTTGCACGGAATTTTTGGTGGCAATAACTGGCACTCGGCAGGTGGAAGAGGCGCACATACTTTTCTTGCTACGGCAAATTCGTATGGATTAACAGGTCAGCATCCTGCAACCATGCAGGCTGTAAGTGGTTGGGATCGCTGGATGATGCACTGGAAAAGAGCAGACAAAAATTATGTCACTTCTGCTTATGATTTGAACGGGAAAGAAATTCAAACAGAAAATATTTCCATAGAAACGTTTTCGCAGGGAGCAACATTTGTTCTGCGTGATTTTGTTGAAACCGGAGATGCACTGCGTATTAAACTGCCTCATATTGATTGGCAGAAAAACGGTGATGTTAAGAACCAATACCTGTGGATAGAAAACCGCCAAATGAAAACGAGGTTTGATGAATACCTGAGCGGTTCGTGCGTAAATACAGATGATGGAGTTTTTCCACGCGGAACACCAGGAATCTATGCCTATATACAGGTTGGTAAAGATCAACGCGAGGGTGGAAAGGAAATTTATTCAGGTGCTTACGAACATCCCAACGGTTTGGCAAGTCCGTTCTTTCCGCTAAGCGCTGAAGGCAATTTTGATTTTTATTATGACTGGGACAGAATTCAACAGGCACAGTGGATTGACTGTAATTGGAACAACTCAAACCTGCCGGTAAATAAGAAGAGAAGTCTTCCAAATCCATTCACAGGATTTTCAGATTTATATAGATACATTGATTCAAATCATGATGGTGCTTTGTACTCTGGTGATAAGTTGCAAGCTGGATTAAGCGAGGTGCAGGGCGATACGGTGATTCACAATTACAATACAAGCGGTGACTGGATGGATGCTTTCTCCTCCGAAACAGGAAACAGGAAATTAGCCATCGGAACTAATCCTGCACCTGTGCCGGTTTATACCTACACAACTAATCAGGAATTCAGCACCTTTAACCTGGTTGACGGTAAGCCCGACAAGTATGAAAATCGTACCATCTGGCTCAACGGTTTGTCGGTTGAAATTATAGATGAAAACAAAGAAGCAGGTACAATTACAGTGCAAATACGTTGGGGTAATTATGATATAAATAATGATGTGCGCTGGTGTGGTAACATTGTGTTAAGTCCAAATGATTTTGATGTTTCAAAGCCTTCATTAGTTCTGCAAACAGGAAATAAAATGCTGCTCGACAGAGGACAAAGTCCGCAGTTTCATAAGGCCACTGAAAAAGATAAAAACGGTGAGTGGATGTTTACCGACCCCACTGTTTTTACCTGCGTGAAAGAATCGTATTTTTACCTCGAACCAAAATCACAATTAGTGTTGGATAACAAAAGTAAATTGGTTTTAAGATCAGGTTCTAAATTAGTGGCAGGAGCAAAATCGAAAATAATAATTAAACCCGGAAGCGAGTTGATAACCGAAGACGGATCACAACTTATTTTAGAGGCGAAAGCAAAAATTATCCGCAAATAATGTTTAAGAAAATTATACCCTATTTGCTTATGTTTTTTTCGCTTGTTGCTTTTGCGCAGGAGCAAAAGGAGATGGAAGTTCCCAAAGGAAGCAAGTCTGCAAAAGCAACCAAGAAGAGAACCGAAGAGCGTAAGGAAACCGGTATGAAGGAATACGAAAAAGCAGTTAAGCGCCAAAAAAAAATTCAGACTAAAGAGACTCGTAAGCGCATGAAACAAACAGCTAAGAAAGCTAAAAAATATAACGACAAAAGACCTGATAATTTTTTTGAGAAACTTTTCAGAAGGAAACAAAAGAAAAAATAGAATCGTCATTGCGAGGGGTTCTTACCCGAAGCAATCTCATTAAAAATTGAAATATTAAACCAATGACAACTACAACAACACAAGTATTAACCAAACTTCAGATAGCGCAAAAAATAGACCGCATTGCTTATCAGGTTTACGAAAACAATCACACCGAAAAAGAAATTATAGTTGCGGCAATTGCAGGAAACGGTCAGAAAATGGCTGAGCGTTTGGCGCAGGCAATAGAAAAAATTTCGCCACTGAAGGTGAAACTGGTAACTGTAACCATCAATAAAGAAAAGCCTGCTGAAAATAAAATTGAAATTTCAATTTCAGAAAAAGAAACTGAAAATAAGGTTGTAGTAGTGGTTGATGATGTTTTAAACTCAGGCAAAACCCTGATGTATGCGATTCGTCATATTCTGCAAGTAAACCTGAAAGCATTACGTATTGCAGTGTTAGTTGATCGCGACCACAAACGTTTTCCGGTAAAGGTTGATTATGTAGGCATGGAACTCTCCACCACCTTGCAGGAACATGTTAGCGTTGTATTTGGCGGAAAAAATGAAGGTGTATTTATTGAGTAGGGCTAAGTTGCTGAGCCAGTTCTTTCACATCTAAACTAACTCCGTTAACTGTAATATCAGCCTGCGAATAAAACTTCTCACGCTGTGCGAGATGTTCTTCAATGAATTTCTCAAGACTTTTGTTGCCCGTATTTTTCAACAGCGGGCGTTTATTATCTGATTGCGAAAGTCGTTTTGCCAATGCAGCAGCAGATAATTTTATGTAAACAACTTTACCTGAAGTTTTCATCAGTTCTATATTTTTTCCGAAACACGGAGTGCCACCACCAGTGGCAATAACATGGTCTTCTAAGTTGCACAGTTTTTCCAGATAAACCCGTTCTAGCCTGCGAAACTCTTCTTCACCTTCAATGGCAAAAATATCGGCAATGCGCCTGCCGCTGCGCTTTTCAATATGGTCGTCCAAATCAGCAAAGCCATATTTCAGCAGCTTTGCCAGCTTTTTTCCGGCAGTGCTTTTTCCGCTGCCCATATATCCGATTAAGAAAATCAACATGAATAATAATTTAAGAATTTACCACTAAGAGCACAAGTTCACTAAGTGTTTTCTAAGTGAGCTTGTGCTCTTAGTGGTAAAAATCATTTTAAAGGAATATCTCCTTCTTTTGCTACTGCATTAAACACTAATTTATCCGTCAGCGCAGGAAAAAATTTATTCATCCACACCGCTAATTTTCCTTGTCCTGTAAGTACGATACTTCGTTTGCGTTTTTCAACAGCTTTTACAATCTCCTCAGCCACTTCTTCAGCACTCATCATTTTTTCCTCATCGCGCGGACTTTCGCCTTGCGTGCTGCCATCTGCCACCAATGCAGCATTGCGTACATTAGAAGCTGTGTAGCCCGGACAAGCCACTAATACATGCAAACCTGTTTTCAAATTCTCAATCCGTAAAGCATCTAAAAAACCTTGCATTGCGAATTTAGAAGCCGAATATCCTGTGCGCCCCGGCAATCCATTATATCCCGCAATAGACGAAATACCCACCACCGAGCCTTTTGTTTTCAGCAAATAGGGTAGGGCATACTTGGTGCAATATACCGTTCCCCAAAAGTTAATATCCATTACCTTTTTAATAACATCGAGATTTAAATCTTTAAAAAGTGCCCGCATGGAAATTCCTGCGTTGTTAATCAGAATATCAATGCCGCCAAATTTTTCAATTGATTTTTCAATCAGCAGTTTGCAATCACTTTCGTTG
>JAGVLY010000021.1 GCA_020054035.1 Bacteroidia bacterium
ATTTGTTACTTATACTTAAAACGTTTCAATCTTCACTTTATGTTTTTACTTTTACGGCAAACACTAAAACTATGAACAAAAATATTTACCTCGTTGCTGCGGCCTTAGTTATTTCTATCACCGCCTGCAAAACAACAAAAGAAACTTCTGTAACTACTGAAGCACCCAAAACAGATTGCAGCGGAACGGCTTATACCTATAATGTAAACATACAACCAATTCTGAACGAAAGCTGCAACGGCTGTCATGGTCCTGTAAAAAAACGCGGAGGACTTGATTTTACTATTGATGAAGTATTATTTGAGCAGGCAAGAAACGGTAAATTAGTGTGTGCAGTTAAACAGGAAAAAGGCTGTGTAGCCATGCCCCAATACAATCCCAAGCTGAGTGACGATAAAATAAAGATGATTGAATGCTGGGTTAACAGCGGAATGAATAAATAAGTTCAAGGTTTAACGTTAGTGCAGAGGTTGAAAGAAAATGTATAGACTACTTATTCGTCCTTTTCTTTTTCTCTTCTCGCCTGAGGGTATTCACCATTTTACCTTTCGTTTTATAAAAATTGCCTTTGCCTTTCCTTTTGTGCAAAGCATTGTTGCTGCTTTGCATAAGCCCAAAGGAAATAAGCTGGAGCGCGAGTTGTTCGGAATAAAATTTCCTAATCCTGTGGGTCTGGCTGCCGGTTTTGATAAAGATGCAAAGCTGTATGATGAGCTTTCGGCCTTCGGCTTTGGATTTATTGAAATAGGAACACTAACACCCAAGCCACAACCGGGTAATGATAAGCCCCGTTTGTTTCGCCTGCCCGAAGACAGTGGGTTGATTAACCGCATGGGTTTTAATAACGAGGGCGTAGATGCAGCGGTAGAGCGGTTGAAAAAAAACAAGAACACTGTTATTATTGGCGGAAACATCGGCAAGAATAAGGTAACACCCAACGAAGAAGCCCTGAATGATTACGTGTATTGCTTCAATGCCTTGTTTGACCATGTGCATTATTTTGTGGTGAACGTTAGCTCGCCCAACACACCCGGCCTCCGCGATTTGCAGGAGAAAGAGCCCCTTACCCGTTTGCTCTCTGAATTACAGAAGCTGAATAATGCTAAAGCAAAACCAAAACCCATTCTGTTGAAGATTGCGCCCGACTTAACAAACTCACAGTTAGACGATATTATTGACATTGTGCGCGACACAAAGATTGCAGGAGTAATTGCCACCAACACCACCATCAGTCGAGAAAATCTCAAATCTCAAATCTCAAATCTCAAATCTATTGGTGCAGGCGGCCTCAGCGGTTTACCCGTGCGCGAACGCAGCACCGAAGTAATAAAATACCTTTCCGAAAAATCAGGAAAAGCGTTTCCTATCATTGGAGTAGGAGGTATTCACTCACCCGATGATGCACTAGAAAAACTGAATGCAGGTGCAACGCTCGTGCAACTTTACACCGGTTTTATTTATGAAGGGCCTGAGCTGGTGAAGAGGATCTGTGAGAAAATAAATTAACTGTTTCTGTTTACGAAGAGGCTTTTTTTAATCAGCAGCCTGCCTTTGCTAATTCTCATACTTGAAAACCTGGTGATCGCAAATGCTGTAGCCTAGACCCGACTTTACCATTACAAAGTCACGGAAGATGATGCTCATATCTCCAACCACTATGTTATTCCAGGTAAGTCCTGCGTCCGTTGTTTCAAATAAATGTACAAAGGGCGTATTGCCATTTGTTCCGGCAGCAAAACCGTGTGAAGGGCTGTCAAACCCCAAACGAGTACATTGAGAAGTGTGAACCTGAGCCCATGTAGCTCCTCCATCGCCCGATCGAAATATTCCGGCAGTGCTGGAGCTGATAATAATAGTATTGGCATCAACAGCATGAACATCATAAAACTGACCACCGCCATCTAATACCGTTTGGGTGGTGTTAAGATTATAGTTATTAATTGTTACCCATGTTGCTCCGCCATCTGTAGTTTTTAGAACGGTTGAAAAATCACCTACCACATAACCAACATTGTCATCAACAAAGCTGATACCGTAGTAAAGAACCAGGTTGAAATAATGATCAATGGCTGCAAATTCCTAGGTATTGCCGCCATCTGCTGTATGCACAATGCGCCCAAAACGGGTAGTTGCAATCCCGTTTAGTGCTGTTGTGAAATAAATATCGTTTACAAATAATAGGGACTCACCTCCAATAGAGGCAGGGCAGGATACAGTCCATGTATCACCTCCGTTAATTGTTTTGTATATTCTTCCTACATTGCCGTTAACACCTACATAGCCGGTATCTTTATTCAGGAAACATAGCGCATACATAGATGATATGCTGCTCGGGCCATCAGGAGAGGACAAGGCAGTCCATGTAACACCTCCATTGATTGTTTTTGCCATAAAGCCATTATCTGAACCGCACATATAGCCTATGTTTTCTGTCGGAAACTCAATTCTGCAGGGAAGTCCACCGTTAACGGTGGCTATGCTTTTCCAGTTCTCACCGCTGGTAGTGCCGTTATCATCCTTTTGCAGGCAGTAAATAAGATGGAAATTGAAAATAGTGTTACAAGTAGTTTATTGCGTTTCATGATTTAGATTTTGGTAATAGTACGCTTATAACAACCAGCTATTACACTAGTGCTGCTATTAACATGAAGTTGGGTTAGAACGGTATATTCTTACTTGAAATGGAGGCAAACAGGCTTTTATTGTTTTTATCAAACTCTTTTTACATTTACGCGAAATTTAAACCCCAAAACAAACATGAAAAAACTAAAATTATTTTCAATGGCATTGCTTCTGGTTGCAGGAGGCATGATTTTAATTACTTCTTGCAATAACAATGATGAAGAAGTCGGAATTATTGGCACCTGGAAAGTTACTGGCGCAGTATTTAATCCTGCTTATGATCCCGGAAGTGGACCGACCACCGATGCTTATTCATTGATGTTCGCGCAATCTTGTGCTCAGGACGACTTTATTATCTTTCAGGATAATGGAACGGTAATCAACGATGAAGGGGCTGTGAAATGCGACAGCGCAAGCGCACAGCAAACAACTGATAATTACACCTTTTCAGGTACTACACTTTCTATATTCAGTAATGATACCATAACCATAACCAATGTAGCCATCCAGGCTACAACTTTAACTGGTTCTATGGCTGCAGACTTTGGTTCAGGAACACCTGTTAATATTGATATGACCTTAACACGTCAATAATATTCTTCTTTACTGTTATAAAAAAGCCCCCATGCCTTTGGCATGGGGGCTTTTTTATGCTTCAAAGTGTAGCTTATTTAACTACACTTATTTTTTTGCTTATAACTTCAGATGAGGTGTAAATTCTGACAATATATTCTCCGGTATACAGCGTGCGTGTGTCAAAATACACAATAGTGCTACCCTGGTTCATTACCGTTTTTTGAATAAATCGTCCGGTAATATCATATAACTCCAGCGTTACGTTTTCTTTCACCAGTCCGCTGAATTGCACTGCAGCAAAATCACCGGCAGGGTTTGGATAGATGCTAACGGCAAGGTCAGTTGCAGTGTTATCAGCAATTCCTGTTGTTGAGGGTGTGTAAGTTGTTACCGATTCAGTTATAGAACTTACTTTGCGGTTGGCCCATGTGCCGTAAAAAGTAGGCCCTATCAGGTAGGGATAGGCAGAGTTCCAGTTGGCATCAACAGTGGCAAAGTAACAATAGATGCCCGCAGGATATTCGGGTGTAACACAAAAGCGGCCGTTGTGCTCGTCTAAGTAATCGGGTGTTAAAGGCGAGGTGGCAATGTATTCATAGTCTTCTCTGAAATAGCCTAAAGGATAGGTTACGCTTACTGCAGGGCCATCTGTAACATCTGTTCCGTCTGCATGGTGCGTGCGTGTTGTTATATTCCTTAATTGATAGCTTGATTTTATTCGTGCTATTCCGCCTGTGCCGTCAGCATTTAAATACCCGTAAGCACCGTAAACAGGAAAGCCATCGTATGCAAAACCAATCAGTGGCGAGTGCTGCGAGCTGATGATGGTGTATAATCCATCGGCAGGATAGAGGTCACACACATCCGATACTTCAACAAGGTCGAGGCTAAATGCACTTGGATTTTGGTGATGGTGATAATTGCCCATGGCGGGGTGTGCTTTTGAGCAATCAAATCCACCCATCTCTGCCGGTATGGCATCGCGGTTCCAGTCCATGGTGGCAGTAGGTCCTCCGGGACAGGCAGTATTTCCGGGGCCGCCACACAGTGCGCTGGTATTGGGGTTCCAGGCAACACCATCGCGGTAGTCGAACATGGCAACACCGTTAATAAATACACCAATATTTCCACCGGTGGTAGCAGTTGGAGTTCCGGTATTTTGCACCGGGCTCAACGGAATTTTAAAGATAGCATTCTGGTCGGTGGCTAATGATGGATTGCCATCTAAAAACGGACCGGTGATATAGGTTGGTATTCCGTTGGTAGTAGCATAGGCAAAGCTGGCTGAGTATTGCACCGTTTGTACATTGGCCAATACATTATCCTGCACCGGGGTGAAATTTCCGGAAGTATAATGGCGGCCCATAATGGTGGTGTTCTGCAACCACGAGGTGATAGCAGGATTGGTTTGTGCATCAGCAAAAATGCCGCACAGCATAAAAGCGGTAATTAGTAAATTGGATTTCATGATAGGGTTTGGGTTTGTTTTTAAAGTTAGGGATATAGACATTAGTTGTTGGCTGAAGGTTTAAACTGATTTTTTGGATAAGAGAAAGCAGGATTAAATAGAAATTCTTTATCACTAAGCGTTAGCAGAAATGCAATCATATCCACCCGCTCGTTGGATGATAAAACAACAGGTTGTTGCAATTGTCCGGCAAGTGTAGGGCTTTGATGAATGCCCGATGTGTAGTGCTTTAATACATCACCCAGTTTTTTAAAACGTCCATCGTGCATATAAGGGTATGAGAATTCAATATTGCGCAGCGTAGGCACTTTAAACCGGAGCGAGTCAGCGGCAAGTTGTGTTGTTTTTATTCTTCCGTAATCGTTAAGTGTGGTATCAACGGGCAGCCCGTTGTTTTCAAAAGCAAGGTTGGTAAACAACGGCTCGGTATGACAGGAAGCGCAGTTCTGCTTAAACAACTGATACCCGTTATTTTCCTGAGCAGTAAAAACAGTTTGCCTACGCATAACACTGTCGTATTTTGAGTTGGCACTTACCAGTGTAAGCATAAACTGAGCAATCGCTTTCAGCGTATGTTCACCGGTTATAACACTGTCATTAAATGCAGTATAAAAAAGGCCAAGATACACTTCGCTTTGCTGTAATTCGGCTACAACGTTTTCCATGCTGCTGCCCATTTCATCGGGGTGGGTAATGGGTGCCAACGCCTGCATATCCAGATGATGGATGGCTCCATCCCACATAAAAGTTTTGTGCCAGGCAAGGTTCATCAGTGAGGGTGAGTTGCGTGTGCCTATGCTGTCGCCAATACCGTGACTTAAAGCATGGTCGGCATGGGTAAAGGCATTGTATTGCGAGTGGCAGCTGGCACAGGATATTTTATTGTCGGCAGAGAGCAGCGGGTCATAAAACAAAGCTCTGCCCAATGCAACCTTCTCTTCCGTAAGTGGATTTTTAGAGAAATCATAAACCGGTTGAGGCCAGTTCTCGGGTGTTTTAAAAAGCTGTTCATGTGTTGCTTTAAAAGCAAACAATACAATAGCAAGTGAGCAAAACAGCAACAGCTTCTTCATTTTACAGAGATACTAAAAGCGTTTTTTAATTTTCCGGAAAGCGCCATTGCTTCCTCTCCGGGCGACATGATATGGTTTTGCTTACTCAACTCTGTCTCAGCAATCAGTTTCGCTGCATCTATAATAATGTCTATCCGGCCTGCATTTCCGATAGGGAGTATAAGCGTTTGCAGCGTGTTATAAGGATATTGGTAGCCTCCCAGATGAAAAGTAAACTCATGATTGCGGGTGTTGCAGCGTTTACTGTTGCCCTCCAGTTTAAAGTTGATGTAGCCGCTTTGCCAGGTCCAGTACATTCCTTTGGTTGGGTCTAAGTCGCCCCCCATAACACCCGCAATATTGGTGGTGCTGTCAATACCGATATTGAATTTAAGTCGGTTGTAGTTGAGTTCCTGTGGTTTATTCAACGCTATATTTAATGAACCGGCAAGCGTAGCATCTATCAGGTGAAAACTGTTTTCCTCTTTCCATACACGTTCTTCATTCATCAAGAATTCAATCCCCGAAATGTAAAAGCGCAGGGTGCTTATCTGCAGGCTGTCGTTATTACTTATATAGGTTTGGTCTGTAGCCAAAGCGTTGCTGCCAAACACAGGATTGAACTGAAGAAGCAACGCATTATCAGATTGAGCCTTGCTGGCAACAACCTGAACCATACTTAGCCATACCATAAGAGCAAGCCTCAATTTCATCGTAAACTGTTTACCTGATTTACGCGGTAAAATTATTCTGTTCAACATTCGGGCGTGTTACAGAATTATGAAAATAAGTAATAAAATTTAGAAGTAGATTATTTCCGAAATTGCCCTTCGTCCAGATAGTTATCGGGAACGCTCAGGGTGACAATATTACCATGTCTTTTCAAAATCTTCTTTCTTAAATTCAGTGGTTCGGTCGGAATAATAAGAGGTGTATCCCTTCTTCAGTTTCATAGGGTCTTTGCTGCCTATGCGTGATAGAAGCGCAATGGGTAAAAGAAAAACATAAAATACAATCGTGAGAATAATTTTTGGAAAAATCATGTTCATGATGTTGCCCAGTTTAAACCATGCCCATGCAATTTTTGAAGAAATGAAATCAGAGAGTAATCCTGCCAATCCTGTAACAAGTGAAATATATAGCGGCCATTCTTTCTCTGAAATCAGTGACACAAAAACAAAGCCCACCGCAATCGTGAACATGGTTTCTGTATTTTTTTCTTTTATCATAATTGTAACACTCTCCTTTGGAGAGGGCGGGGTGAGGCTTAAAACAACGTATAAACAAACGGAGCCACAGCAGTGCCACCGCCAAATACAATCAACATTCCGAGTAACACCAGTACAATTATGATTGGTGCGAGCCACCATTTTTTACGTTCCTTCAGGAACAGCCATAAATCTTTTAAGAAATCCATGTTTTATTAATCAAGTTTAAATTCTTCTTTCCATTTGTCTTTTTCAGTCCACTGCGGTTGCTCTGTTTTAGTAAAGAGGTAGTCACCAATAACCAGATGATCCATTTCAGTTCGCATAAAGCAGCGGTAAGCATCTTCGGGTGTGCAGACCACTGGTTCGCCCCGTACATTGAAACTGGTATTTACCACTAATCCGTATCCTGTTTTTTGTTTAAAAGCATTGATCAGTTCCCAGTAACGTGCATTGGTTTCTTTATGCACCGTTTGTATCCGTGCTGAAAAATCAAGATGCGTTACCGATGGTATATCACTGCGAAGATAATACAGACGTTCCCATAAGGGCAAATCATTATAGTTGGCAGGAAGTTCTTTCCTGCGCTCTTTGTTTACAGGTGCTATCATCAGCATGTAAGGTGAAATGCCTTCCAGTTCAAAATATTCGTTGCAATCTTCAGCCAATACCGAAGGCGCAAAAGGACGAAAACCTTCACGGTATTTTATCTTAAGATTTAGTTTTTTCTGCATCTCTGAATTTCGGGCATCACCCAATATACTGCGGTTTCCTAAGGCACGCGGACCAAATTCCATGCGTCCCTGAAACCAGCCTACTACGTTTCCTTCAGCTAACAACGCTGCTGTTTTTTCTGCCAGTTCAGCAAAGGTCATTTTCTGAAATGGTGCTTTGTGTTTGCGCGCCATCAATTCAATTTCCTTGTCTGAGTATTCAGGTCCAAGATAAGAGCCAAGCATGTTATCTGTTTTGCCGTTGATTTTTCGCTCTGCTCCGAAATACATATAATGTGCAGCCTGTGCCGCACCCAGAGCCCCGCCTGCATCTCCTGCAGCCGGCTGAATAAAAATATCGTCAAATAATTTTGTGCGCAATAGCTTTCCGTTGGCAACACAGTTCAGCGCAACACCGCCTGCCATACACAAATAGTTAGAGCCGGTTAAGCGTTTGGCTTCGGCAGCCATTTTTATAACAATCTCTTCTGTTACTTCCTGGATAGCAAATGCAAGGTTGCAATGTTGCTGTTCTAATTCGCCTTCTGCATCGCGTTTTTTCATTCCGAAAAGTGCATTAAACTTTTTATCATGCACCATTCGCAATCCTGTGGTATAGTTGAAATAGTTCTGGTTCAGGTGAATGGAGCCATCTTCTTTTATATCCACCAGATGTTCTTTTATCAGCTTTACATAATGCTTTGTCTGTTCTGCATCGGGATTGCCGTAAGGTGCCAGTCCCATTAATTTATACTCTCCTGAATTAACGGTGAATCCAAGATAATACGTGAATGCAGAATATAACAAACCCACGGAATGCGGAAATTTCAGTTCTTTTAAAAACTTAATATCATTCCCTTTTCCGTGTGCGATGGAAGCGGTTGTCCATTCGCCAACACCATCAATGGTAAGCACTGCAGCATCCTCAAAAGGCGAAGAAAAAAACGCACTCGCAGCATGAGAAAGATGGTGTTCGGGAAAAAGAAGTTTTACTTTTTTCTTATCGTATTCGCCTACTTTTTTCAACTCATCGTAAATCATTTTTTTGAGAAACAGTTTCTCTTTTGCCCAAACGGGAATAGCTGTGAGAAAAGAAAACAATCCCTTTGGTGCAAAGGCATAGTAGGTTTCCAGCAGGCGTTCAAATTTCAGCAGGGGCTTGTCGTAAAAGACAATGGCATCGAGTTCGTCAATAGAAAGTTCGCTTTGCTCCAGACAGAATTTGATGGCATTAACCGGAAAATCAGGCGTGTGCTTTTTACGGGTGAAACGCTCTTCCTGAGCGGCAGCTATGATGTTGCCGTCATCAAGGATGGCAGCGGCAGAGTCGTGGTAAAAAGCAGATATGCCAAGTATTTTGGGCATGGTGTTTTCAGGTGATTGCCAAAAGTAGCGTAAATTAAATTCTTATGTTTGCCTTTCAATTATATGGCAACTAAACTAAAAGATTTCTATCGTTTTCTCAGCCCGAGATTTCAAACCATTCATCTGAATTACCCTGTTGATGCGGTTCCCCGTTACAGCAAACAACATCCTATTCCTGTTTTAAACGAAGCTGTTGTTTCGGGAAATGAGCGCTATGCTTCATTGTTAGAGAGGTTTAAACACTATGCAGCTGATTTTGCTGCATGGAAATACGAGCAGGAAAATCCGCAGACACCGTACTGGAATAATTCATTTTTTCCGGGTTTGGATATCATCAGCCTGTATTCCATTATTGCTGAGTACAAGCCCAAGCGCTATATGGAAGTGGGCAGCGGCAACTCTACCAAAGTGGCGTTCAGCGCTAAGAAGAAACATAGTCCGCAAACAAAAATTACTTCTGTTGACCCGATGCCCCGTGCAGAAATTGACCAGCTTGCCGATGAGGTCATCCGTCAGCCGTTGGAGAAAACAGATCTTTCGGTTTTCTCAACTCTTGAAAAGGGCGACATCCTTTTTATTGATAATTCACACCGTTGTCTTCCCAATTCAGATGTAACGGTTGTGTTTCTTGAAATACTTCCGCAACTGAAACCGGGTGTTATTGTGCATGTTCACGATATTTATCTGCCGTATGATTATCCGCAGTTTATGACCGAGCGTTTTTATAACGAGCAATATGTGTTAGGCGCAATGATTGCGGCTAATCCGCAACGTTACAAAACACTGTTGCCTTGTTTTTATGTTTCGGAGAATGCTGAGTTGGCTGCAAAACTTAATCCTGTGTGGCAGACGTTAGACAGCAGAATTGAAAAACACGGAGGCTCTTACTGGCTGGAGATAGGATAACGTCACCCTGAACTTGTTTCAGGGTATTTGTTTTAAGATGCTGAAACAAGTTCAGCATGACGATAATATTGAAATGTAAATTGAACATAGCAGTAAATACAAGATTACTTCTTCACAACAAACTCGAAGGTATCGGGCGTTTTAGTTTTGAAACGCTGAAGCGCATTACCCCAAATCATCCCGAACATCAGTTCATCTTTTTCTTTGACCGCCCCTGGCACGAAGAATTTATTTTCTCGGACAATATTACACCGGTTGCATTATTTCCTCCATCACGCCACCCTTTTTTGTGGTACTGGTGGTTTGAGTTTTCTGTTGCTGCTGCATTGAAAAAGTACAAGGCTGATTTATTCCTTTCGCCCGATGGCTATCTTTCACTTTCAACGGATGTGCCGCAGATTCCCGTTATACACGATCTGAATTTTGAGCATTATCCGCAGGACTTGCCTTATTTATACAGCAAATATTACCGCCATTACTTTCCAAAGTATGCAAAGAAGGCTGTGCGGATAGCCACTGTTTCTGAGTTTTCTAAAAATGATATTGCACAGCAATACGGTATTGCTGCCGATAAAATTGATGTGGTTTACAACGGCTGCAACGAAAATTTTAAACCTGTTTCGGCTGAAGTAAAAGAGGAAACGAAAATGAAGTTCAGTAAGGCTTGTCCGTATTTTGTTTACGTAGGTGCGCAGCACCAACGTAAGAATTTACAAAACCTTTTTCGTGCTTTTGATGAATATAAAAAGGAGGATAGTAATTACAAGTTGCTTATTTCAGGGCAAAAGAAATGGTGGACTTCGGAAATGGAAGAAGCCTATTCAGGTATGCATTATAAGGACGATGTTATTTTTACAGGCAGACTTTCGGAAGAATATCTGGTAAATGTTTTGGCTTCTTCTGAGGCGTTGGTTTATGTATCGTATTTTGAAGGCTTCGGAATTCCGGTTGTGGAAGCCATGCGTTGCAATGTTCCTGTAATTTGTGCCGATACCACTTCATTACCTGAAGTTGCAGGCAAGGCCGCATTATTGGTTAATCCATTTGAAGTAAATGAGATTGCATCAGCTATGAAAAAACTAACAACCGATAATCAACTGAGAGCACAATTAATCAGGGAAGGGCAGGAGCAGAGCAAACAGTTTACCTGGGATGCAACCGCAGATAAACTCTGGCAAACAATTGTTAAAACAAAGCTGTAATAACAAGCCTTGTTTTATTCCACCTCAAATGGGCCGCTGTTGATGAACACATCATCCTGTGTGTAAAAATCAACATAGTATGACCCCGGTTTGTTCACTGTAATTGGAACGGTTACATAGTTCCAATCTGTGCTTGGAATATCGTAGGCATCATCGGATATTACTTCTTCGCCAAGCATTACTGTTACATAAAGTTTGGTCAGCAACAAGGCTTCATCCTGATCAAGCATGGCTGTAATTTCGCGGGTGCCGTTAACGAGACTAAATACGGAACTTTCACCATTCATGATACCACCATCGTCAACACTTTCACCAAATGTTACGACTGAATTTTCATAGTAATAAGTATCTGTATATTCTCCGTCCGTTTCGTCCGTTTCGGCTGATGCTATTAAAGCAATATTTGCAGTGGTAGAAGCCAGTATTTCATCTGACTTTCCCAATATGTTGAGCTTGTATTCTCCTTCTTCGGTAAAAAGCAAATCAAACATTGCCCAGTTTTGGCCGCTTTTTACATCGTTGTTAATGGCATAGGTTCCATAAACGTAATAGTACCCGCTTTCATTTTGCTTTTCTAATCTAAGGGTTAGGGCATCTTTTATTTTTTTATCCTGAGAGTAAATGGTATACACATAACTGCCGGCTGCCTCAATATCCCAAGCAGAATATATGCCTGAAGGTGCTCCTGTTGTTTTATCGTAATCAGTGCATAGAACAACCGATTGTGCTTGAGCAATTGTAATGGCAAACAGTGCAGAAAGAAGTAGTGTCAGTTTTTTCATGGCTATAAGTATCAGTGTTAGTAATGGTGCAAAATAACGAATAATTATTTTGTAATAACTCAAAAAATAACACTGATACTTATCACTCTGAATTTTTTTAGTGCATTCTTACCATTGCCAGAATAAACAGAATTAGGATTAGAAAGGTGGTGCGTAATAACATGCTGTTATAGAATGGCAGCGAATTGGGTTGTGCTTTTTTGCGCATGAAAAACAGCGCAAGGTAAACCAACGGCACGGTAATCATGGCAGCTGTCAGCATTGCAGAAGCACCGGGCCAGTGTTGCACTTTAAACATAATACCAAGCGGAACAAAAGACAGGAATAAACCCGATGCCGCAGCCACTGTTTTTTCAGATTTGTTGGTAAGGAAATAAAATCCCAAAGGGAAATACAGCATTGCTAAAGTTGATAAGCCAACTACAAGCAGAATGCTGGCACCCGGCCAGTGCTGTAGTTTAAACAGTGTACCCACTAAAGCAATTCCGATAACTGCTTTTTCGGTGTTGTTGGTGATGTTTTGTGCAGGTGTTTTTTCATTTGCATCTAAAATGATTTCTGACATGGTGTTTTTGTTTTTAGTTTTTCCGGATTGCCGGTTACAAACTATAGAATGCAGTATTTTTTAAAAGTAACGCATGGTTAGCAGAAAAGTGGGAATTATTTTTCGGAATTAAAAAGATGTTGGCAATTTTGAGTGCAGACGATTTCTTTTACCACATAGGCACATAGACACATAGGGCTTTATCCGCCTCTGGCGGATAATTTTTTCTATTGTGCCTTATGTGCCTATGTGGTTCATAAAAAAACAGTTGCTGATATTGCTTTGCCATTTAATTTGCAATTCCGTTATTTTTTCTTAGAAAGGGTTTTAAGCTGATTTTGCTTAACACGGTATTTTACAATTTTAGTGATTAGCGTTACCGGCAGCGGCTTGTCAATTGGAAACTGAACAGAGCCTTTGCCTGTTTTGTAAGCCGAAAGTTCTTTTGTAAATTCTGAATTTCCTGTGGGTGTTGAATAGAAACCGATATGATTTTCATACCCTGCAAAATACACCAACATGCCGTAAAGTTTATAGCCCGGCATGTTGTAGCTGATTACTTCTTCGGCAGTTGGCGCGGCTTTTTTTATGGTAGCGCGCATTTGCTTTAAAAGAGCCTGAGTTTGTTTTGGAAAACCTGCAATGTATTCATCTACAGATTTTGGTTTAATGGTTTTCATTGTAGCTTATTTTGCCACAGATTACACTAATTTTCACAGATTTATTTGGTGTCAATTTGTGGAATTCGTGGCTTAATTATTTATGACTCGCTCAATTCTTTTAATTTGCTGAGTGCTTTAGGCCATGTGTCATTAAAATAATCTTTGTAATCAGCATTTATGTCCAATGTAACGGCAAGTAAAGTTTTGCCATCTTTTTCTTCAAACGCATAGTTTTCGTTGCATCCTGCCCATGCTTCAACATCTATACCTGTTGTTCTTTCTTTACCATTTTCAACAATTCCGTAGTGTTCTATGGACACATATTTGTTCGGGATATTATCTTTTATGCGGCTTACCATTCCACCCATTTCTCCGTTTTCACCGGGGCCAAGAAATAGAATTTTTGTGCCTTTCTCCCACGAACCTAAGAAATGTGAACCGGGTGAAAAGGCAGCAGCCCATGCTTCATACGTTCCTTTGTTAATCATTGTGTTATACGTTTTTTCGGCAGTGGCATTTATGGTTATATCATACTTTACAAATACCAACACGCCATAGGATTCAGCGTGTTTTTTAAAATTATTTAAAATAGCCTGCCAGCCTGCTTGCTGCATTTCAACAGAGTTTTGGTTTTCGGCTTCAAAGGTTTCGGTAACGGTTGTGGTGTTGCCGTGACTTTTGAAAGTGATTTCCACTTTTCTGTCGTCACCAAGGGTATAGGTAATGCGTTCGCTGGTTTTTACTTCATCATAAATGCCCCAGAAGTCAAAACCAAAGCTGCCGTCTTTAGCTTCCATGCGCGAAAGAAATTTTCCGCCAACCTTTAGATCATTTTCTGCTATGGGTGTGTGCCAGTCAGGTGATGCGTTGTTCCATTTCATGATGTGTGCAGGAGTGGTCCATATTTTCCACACTTTTTCTACGGGTGCATTTACAGTGGCTTCTGCCGTTATCTTTGTTTTTATTTCGCTCATGATGTAGTGATTGATGGTTGTATAGTTGAATTTATTTTTACAAATATGCAAGAATGAATTTAAATTTGAAACTACCACTTCTTATTAGGTCGTGCTCCCATCTCAAATAACAAGGTGCCGCCATTTACAATATCAGCATGGTGCAGAAAAGGCTCTTCTAACTTTTTCCCGTTGAGGGTAACAGACTGCACATAATACTTACGTGCCGATACATTGTTGGCTATTATCTCCAGTTTGATTTCTCTGTTTGCATGGTCAGGATAAATAATTGCTTTCGGAAACAGCGGTGTGCCGATGGCATACACATCTGTGCCGGGCGTTACGGGATAAAAGCCCAGTGCGCTGAACACATACCATGCACTCATTTGTCCGCAGTCATCATCGCCCCACATGCCGTGGGGATTGTTCTGATAATTGAGTGCACGTGCTTTTTTTACCTCGTGTTGTGTTTTCCATGCCTGACCAATGTAGTCATACAAATACGTGTAATGATGCCCCGGCTCATTAGGATGGATGTAGCGGAAGCCTTTAAAATTCTTGTCTAATTTTTTAATAAAATCCTCTCTTCCCATCAGTTCAATCAAGCCCGGAACATCGTGCTGCACGGCAAATAAATACGTCCAAGGACTGCCTTCGGTAAAGCCTGCCTTTGTGTCTTCGTGCCAAGTGCCGTCTGCATTTCGTGGTGCCATCATTCCTGTTTTTGGGTTATAAACATTCACGTAGTTTTTGCTGCGTTTCATCAGCAGTTGGTAATCATCTTGCTTGTCGTAAGCCTTTGCAACCTGCGCCACACAAAAATCATCGAACGCGCCTTCTAATGTGTTGGCAACCGATTCATTGGTTTTATCAACGGGCACAAAGCCCAGTTTTTTGTACCAGTGCAAACCGGCACGTGCTTCAATAAAGGTAAACGGTGCACGGTCGGCCCAGCGGTTGATGCTGTCGTTTCCCGAAGGCACCATGGCATCTTTCATGCAGGCATTGTAGGCTCGTTGTAAATCAATTCCTTTCACGCCTTTTACAATGGCATCGGCCACCACGGCATCGGCATGGGTGCCGATCATAATCCCGGTGTACGTAGGGTTGGGCCATTTGGGCATGTAGCCGCCCTGTTCATACATCTGCGTGAGTGCGTTTATCATACCCGCCACATGCTCGGGCGCAGTAAGAATAAGCAGGGGATGCTGCGCGCGGTAGGTATCCCAGAGCGAGTAATCGTTGTAGCTGATACCGTTGTGAATAGTGTCGTCAAAGGCACTGTAATACCTGCAGTATTCCGAGAACTGGCGCGGAAATAACAACGTATGGTACATAGCCGAATAAAATATCTTCTGCTGCTTTTTTGTTGCGCCCTGAATTTCAATGCGGCTTAAATAGGTATTCCATTGTTGCGCGGTTTCGTCCTTTACCTGTTCAAAGGTTTTGCCTGCTGCTTCGCGTTGCAGATTATCACGTGCCTGTTCTGTGCTGATGAACGAAGTAGCAATTTTTACATCTACTGCTTTTGTTCCTTTGGCAAATGAAACATAAGCACCGCAGGCATTGGCAAGCTGTTCGGTGGTATTGGCATACAGCGTATCACCTTTCCATGTTCCGCAGGAAGTAAATGCTTCACTGAACTGAATAACAAAATACCCTTTAAAGTTGGGCAGGGGAGGACCCAAAGAAGAAGAATGTCTGTCACTGTTCCAGCCAATGATTTCGCGGTTGGCACTGTCAATTTTTATGTAGCCGTTAAAATCGGGTAATTGACTGGCCTCTATCAATACCGATGGTTCGGCATTTTTTGGAAAATGATAACGCATCATTCCGCAGCGCTCGGTGGCGGTCATTTCAATGCGTATCTTTTTTGCTTTTGCGGTGCTCATTTTTACTGCATAGTAGTGCGGACCTGCGGTTTCGCTGCTGTGCGAGAAGCGGCTGCGCTTTTCCAGCAAGGTGCTTTTTATGTTGCCCGTTACGGGCTTTAGTGTTACGTAGCCGTAATCGCCCATCCACATAGCGGGCTTGTGTGAGGCGCGGAAGCCGCGCAGTTTGTGGTCAAGGTATTGGTAATTGGGAATACGGATTTTGCTGTTGCGGGTGCAGGCCGTCCAGTGCGTCATGCCAAAGGGTGGCGTTACAAAAGGCGTGGTGCGACCGTAAAGAAAAAGGCCTTTGGTGCCGATGAGGGTGTTTACATGATTAACAAGACCTGTTTGTGCAAACACTGCAACCATTGCAATGCACAGCAATAGGGTAGTGGTGAGCTTTTTCATTGGGCTATCCGGGTTGTTTGGTGGTGCAATTTACGGTTTGGCGGCAATAAAGAGAGAACGGATAAAATGTTGTAAGTTTGGGAATGCGGAAAATCGTTTTGATAGCGTTTGTCATGCTGAACTTGTTTCAGCATCTGGTGTTGGCGCAGATGGCAGGAAACTATACAATAGGAAACAATTCAGATTATTCAACAATACAAGCTGCCTTAGATGCAATTCACTCATCAGGTATTTCAGCCCCTGTAGTTTTTAAAATAAAACAGGGTACATATAATGAACAATTGTCTTTTTATTATATTTCAGGACAATCTGCATTAAACACAGTAACTTTTCAATCTGAAACGCATGATTCATCAACTGTAATAATAACATTTGATAACCCATTATTTGGTATTATTAATGGAGGAAATCATTGTATTTTCAAGTACATTAGTCTGATAAATACCAATGAAACAGGGTATTCAGTTGCAAGCTCAAATTACATTACTATTGAAAATTCTATTTTAGAGGGTAATTTCCGAGCTGATATTGCTACTTGCAGGAATTGTAAAATTTTTAAAACAGGTTATGGAGATTTTCGTTTCAGAGGAGGTGTTCTTGAAAATTGTGAATTGGCATTTTCAAACACATTTACTGTTTCGCAGGGCAACGGTTTACCCGGAATTGCTGTTATAAAAAATTGTAAAATTACTACTGAAACTATTAGCATTGGTTTTTCATCAGGAACCCAAGTATTGAATAATGAAATTATTGGTAATATTTACTTTGGCATTTCAAGCGATAATTGTTATTGTGTTGGCAATAAAATTTTTGGTAATCTAAATGGGTTTAATCTTTTTAATCTTAAAATCTGGAATAACTTTATTTATGGAACTACAGAACTAACAGCCTGTAATGACGGTCAACTATTTTCAAACAATTTTGCAAACACCTCAGTGCTTATGGAAACCATTGGCTGGCAAATCTGGAATAATAATTTCCCTTCCAGTGTGGCAGGTTATTTTGATGAAAACACTTTTGGATTTAACAATTTTTTTCCGCATGCATACAATGTTCCGGGTTACAATACAATGAGAGTAGATCCACAGTATATAAGCGAAACAGATTTACATGCTCAAAATCCATTACTAATGGGCAGAGCAAAACGGCTTACGCAAATTTCGTTTGATATTGACAGCCTTGCAAGACCAAATCCACCAAGTTATGGTGCCAATGAAATATGCTTATCAGGTTATACTTCTGTTGATTTACCTTGCGGAGATTCTATAAGACTTTCATTTTGCAATGCACCTGACACTGGTATTTTCAATTGGACACCAAGTATTGGTTTAAACAATCCAACTGTCAAAAATCCAATAGCAAGCGCAACAACAAGCACCTTGTATGTGCTTACTGAAACAGTATCAGGATTTACAGATTCGGTTCTGCTCAATATTCAGCCTTTTGATATTTCAGGTAATGAGTACATTGAGTTAAGTTGCGATGACAGCATTGCTATCCATGTTCCTTATAATGCAGGAGCAATTTATCAGTGGAGTCCAACGGAAGGACTAAATGATACCATACATTCCTATTCTATTGCACAACCTGCAACTAGTGTAGTTTATACAGTTTCAGCATATATTCCGGGGTGTGATACTGCTTCACATAGCTTTACAATATTTGCAGATTCATTACCCATTCCATTATTTTATTACGATTCGAATGGACTAACTGTTGACTTCGTTAATTCCTCAAGATGTTCCGAAAGTTATTTATGGGATTTTGGCGATAGCACAGCCACATCAACGGAAGAGACACCAAGTCATATTTATGCTCATCCTGGAACATATATAGGAAGGCTTACAAGTTATAACGCATTTGGTTCGGCAAGCTATTCTAATTATGTTTATGTACTTAATCCCGGTATTGGTGAGCCAACTAATGATAGCATATCAATCTACCCCAACCCCGCAATCACCGAACTAACCATCACCGGCTTCGCACCTGCATACTTAAAACTTTGCAACACCCTTGGTCAAACAATAGCCGAAGCAAACAAAAGCAATAAACTATATCTAGGTGATTTACCACAAGGTTTATATGTGCTGCAAGTGTTTGATGAAAATATGTTTGTGGTAAAAACGGAGAAGATTATTGTGGGTAATTAAAGCTTACAGTTGCCTCAGTTTGGTTAGCCTTTGCGCCCTTTGCGTTTTCTTTTCTTTTCGCCCTTTGCGGTAAAAAAATACAGTAGCTGTAAAAAATCAACAGCCTTTAACCGCAAAGAACGCAAAGTAGCAGCCCGCAGAGGTCGCAAAGAAATTCAGATACCATTAATTAAGTTTTGGCAATTCTGTTTTTTTACCACATAGACACATAGGCACATAGAAAAACACATCCCGCAGCATTGCGGGATAAAAACCTATGTTTCTATGTGCCTATGTGGTTCAATAAATAATTTGCTGTTTAATTTTATGGAATTTCAGCACTTTCTGCATCAGAGAGGTTGACTCCTAACCGTAAAAAAACAAACCATGAAAAAGTCCTTGCTAATTCTGTTCCTAATTTCTAACCTCCAACTTCTAACTTCCAAAGCCGACAACACCGGACAAATTAACGGAACTGTAACCGATAGTATTTCGGGCGAAACCTTAATAGGAGCAACCATTCAGGTGATGCTAAGCGGAAAATCTTTTGGAACAACTACAGACATAGAAGGATATTATGCTTTGAAACCACTTGAACCCGGCATGTATGATGTGAAGGTAAGTTTTATCGGCTATGAAGAAAAAGTGTTTAAAAACGTTCGTGTTTCACAGCAAAGCATCACTGTTCTGAATGCTAAATTAGCTACAGGAAACGGGATAGTATTTGACGATGTTATTTTTACTGAATACCGCGACCTGATAAGCATAGAACCTAAAACAATTTTTACCGCTGATGTAATACAAGATATGCCGGTAAGAAAAGTTGATGATATCGTGTCACTTTCGGCAGGCGTTTATCAATCAGACGGTGGTGAATTATACTTCCGTGGTTCGCGCCCCGAAGCCACAGAATACTATGTTGACAATGTTAAAATTATAGGCGACCATAATGTTCCTGCCGGAGCCATTGCCGAAATTATGGTTTACTCGGGCGGCATACCTGCGCGCTATGGTGATGTAACCGGTGGAGTAGTGGTGATTACTACCAAGAGTCATAATATGTATCATGGGGAATAAGTTTTGAATGTTTAGAAAGTGTAAAAGTTCAGAATGTTTGTGCACTAACTTTTACACTTTCTAAACCTTTACACCTTCACAACATCTTTCTTTGACTTGTATAAAATAGCCGAAAGATTTCTCCATCTGCTTAATTTTCGTTTCTAAATTTACCACCGAATAATATAAAACTATATTCGCGGTCAGTTAAAAAGGCGTTAATTCGCAAATAGCTAAATCACTAAATCACAAATAATATGGATAGCATAGGTGATGTAATATATGTAATAGCAATTGTAGGCTATATTGTTTACAGTTTTGTTTCGGGTGCTAAAAAGCAAAAGAACAAAGGCAAGAGAGTGGATGAGACAACTACCCGTCCCGATGCCGAGCCTGATCTTAGAAAAATGTTGGAAGAGATGCTTGGTAAAACTGAACAGGCAAAGCCACAGCCGGCTCCTGTTTATGAAAGTCGCAAACCCACCATTCAACCTGTTTACGAAACAGAGGAAGGTCAAAGCCAGGAAGGTAAAGCCATGAACCCGGTTGATAACTACGAGTTTGGTAAATATAAAACCTTAGAAGATGAGGTACATGACGAAGCTGCTGAAGCATCACAATACGAGCAGTTTAATTCTTTAAATTACAGTGAGCAAACAGCAGCCCATAGTATAGCAGAAAAAGAAGGAATAAAAGAGGTAGTTCATCTTGAAGAAACGAAAGAACCAACACCGGTTTTAAAAGATTTTGATATTGAAAAAGCCATTATCTACAGTGAGATATTAAAGCGTCCAGCATGGGCTGTGTAAGACGCTTTAACATTTGTTAACAAAAAATTCACAAATTTTGGCTTTTAAATCTAAAAAACATACTTTTAGCCCCCCTAAAAAAAGGATAAACCCTCATTAAAATAACATCAGGCACATGCAGAAAAAATTACTTTCACTGGCGTTGACCCTTCTTGTTTTCGGTTTTGCAGCAACCGCGCAAATCGGCACAGGAACTCTTAAAGGTAAAGTTACTGACGATAAAGGCGAGCCCCTTCCATTCGCCAACGTAGTAGTTGAGCTTAACGGAACGCTGGTTACCGGAACGCTTACTGATTTTGATGGTAACTTCACCATCAAACCTATTTCTCCGGGAAGATTTACCGTAAAGGCTTCATTGGTTGGTTACACAACTTCGCAGGTAAATAATGTGCAGGTAAGCGATAGTAAAATCACTTTTCAGGATTTTAAAATGGCTCAGGGTATTGAGCTTGGTGCGGCTACAGTAATTGAATACGAAGTTCCGCTTATCAAGCAGGATGGCGGTTCTGAAACAACTATTACATCAGAAGATATTGTAAAAATGCCGGGAAGAACAGCCGAGTCGGTAGCTACTACCGTTGCGGGTGTTTATTCTCAGGATGGTGAGGTTGGAAGCATCCGTGGTTCACGCGGAGAATCAACTGATACGTATATTGATGGTGTTCGTGTACGCGGTTCATCAGCAATTCCGCAGTCGGCTATTGAGCAGGTAACTATTGTAACAGGCGGTTTGCCTGCACAGTTTGGTGATGCAACAGGTGGTGTAATTTCTATTACAACAAAAGGCCCTTCACGTAATTTTTACGGAGGTGCTGAGATAGTAACTTCACAGTACCTTGATAATTTTGGTTACAATCTGGGAGCTTTAAACCTTTCCGGTCCGCTGATTATGGTAAAAGACAAACAAAACGAAGGTCATAAAAAACCTTTGTTTGGTTTCTTCCTTTCTGCAGAGGGTACTTACCAAAAAGATCCTGATCCTTCGGCAATCGGTATTTATAAAACAAAAGATGAAGTTCTTAAATACTTAGAAGAAAATCCAATCCGTCCTTCCGGTTTAACAACAGGTGGTTCATACCAAAATGCAGCGTTCATCCATCAGGATGACCATCTTGAAAATATTGCTGCCCGCCAGAATGTTGCCCGCAAAGACATGAACCTTTCCGGTAAAATTGATTTGAGCACTTCAGGAACAACCAACCTTACTGTTGGAGGTTCAATGGCACTTAACGAGAGCAAAATTTATGATTACAACAATGCCTTATTTAATACAGTTAATAATGGACAGGTAATCAATAATACCATTCGTGCTTTTGGAAGATTTACCCAGCGTTTTAATGCAAAAGAGCCTAAAGAAGGTAAAAAAGGTGGTATCAGCAATGCGTATTATACCATTCAGGTTGACTATACTAAGGTTTTGCAAACTGTTCAGGATCCTGATCATAAAGACGATTTGTTTAACTATGGTTACATCGGAAAATTCAAAACCTACACAATTCCTACTTATGGTTTTGGTATTGATACAACAACCGGTTTGTTCGGTCGTGTATTAAATGGTTTTGCCGATACACTTGTTGAGTTTACTCCATCGGATATTAATCCTACTACAGCTAACTATACTACTCAGTTCTATGCTCAGAACCCTGATGCTGAAGGTAACTATGAGAACCTTTTCCAGATTGGAAATAAAGGTGGTTTGATTAATGGTCAGTCGCCAACCAGCGTTTACGGATTATGGAACAATACAGGTTCTCAGTACAACGGATATTCAAAAACTGATAACACCTCATTACGTGTAACTGCCCTGGGTTCTGTGGATTTAAAAAATCATGCTTTTACGCTTGGTTTTGAATATGAACAAAGAACAGACAGGTTTGTAGGTTACTCACCGGTTGGGTTATGGACACTGGCAAGACAATTGACAAACTTTCATATTTCAGAGATTGATGTTACTAACCCGCAACCGGTTTTTGTAAATGGAGTATTTCAGGACACTATTAACTACCCACGTTTATTTAATGGTGCTGATCAAAGCTACTTTGATTATAATCTGCGTCAGTCACTTGGTTTGCAAACTAACGGGCTTGATTACATTGACCTTGACAGCTATGACCCAAGCCAATTGAACATTAACTATTTCAGTGCTGATGAGTTGCTTAACAATGGTAACAATTATGTTTCTTACTATGGTTATGACCACACCGGAAAAAAACTGACTGACAAACCAAGCTTTGATGATTTCTTTACAGCAAAGGACGAGTTTGGAAATTACAAAAGACAAATTGCTCCTTTTCAGCCAACTTACCTTGCAGGATACATTCAGGATAAATTTGCATTCAAAGACCTTATCTTTAACGTAGGTGTGCGTGTTGACCGTTATGATGCTAACCAAAAAGTATTGAAAGATCAGTTCTCATTATTTGAAACTATAAAAGCAGGTGAAGTTTCTGATATTGGTGGAAATGCTGTTACTCACCCATCAAATATTGGAGATGATTATGTAGTGTATGTAAACGACATTAACAGCCCAACTGCAATTGTTGGTTACCGTAACGACAGGACATGGTATAATGCAGAGGGAGCAGTAATTACTGATCCAACTGTTTTAAGAACAGGAAGCGGAATTGCTCCTTACCTGGTTGATCCTTCAGACAATATTGTAAGCTCAAAAGCATTTAAAGATTACCAGCCGCAGACCAACATTATGCCGCGTATATCTTTCTCTTTCCCTATTTCGGAAGATGCCTTGTTCTTTGCTCACTATGATGTATTGACAAAACGCCCTGTTGGAGGAAACAGACTTGACCCAACTGATTATCTGTTCATTGAAAACCGTTCGTCTAATGTATTGAACAACCCTGACTTGAAACCCGAAAAAACCATTGATTACGAATTGGGTTTCCAGCAAAAATTAAATAGTAACTCAGCAATTAAATTCTCAGCATTTTATAGAGAGTTGAGAAATCTAATCCAGACAACACGTGTTCTGGAAGCATATCCAAGAACGTATACAACGTATGGTAACCTTGACTTTGGAACAGTAAAAGGGCTTTCATTAAGTTATGACTTGCGCAGAACAGGAAACATCTGGATGCGTGCAAGCTATACTTTACAGTTTGCTGACGGAACAGGTTCAAATGCAACAACAGGACTTAGCCTTGTGAACTCAGGTTTTGGTAATTTAAGAACCATTCAACCTTTGAGTTTTGACCAAAGACACAACATTGTTGTTACACTTGACTATCGCTTTAGTTCAGGTAAAGATTATAACGGTCCGCGCATCGGCAAAGTCAATATTTTTTCAAATACAGGTTTGAATATTATTGCCCGCGCAGGTTCCGGAACACCATACACGCGTTCTATCCTGCCATCATTCGGTGGAGGAGGTACCCGTGTTGACGGATCACTAAATGGGTCACGTTTACCTTGGAACTTTAAAATTGATGCTCGTCTGGATAAAGACATTCCGCTTAATTTCGGTAAAAAAGAAGGTAAAAAGAAACCGGCTAACCTGACTGTGTATTTACAGGTTCAGAACATTCTTAATACTAAAAACATCATTAATGTTTATCGCAAAACAGGTAACCCTAATGATGACGGATATCTTGCAGCAGCTCAGTTCCAAAATAACATTGCTTCTCAAAATGATGAACAGAGTTTCCGTGATTTATATGCAATTGCAATAAACAATCCTGATAATTACAGTAGACCGCGCACAATAAGATTAGGACTAATGTTTAACTTCTAAGGTATTAAACGAATAATTCAGATACAATGATTAAAAAAGCAAATTCAATCGCCATAGCCGCACTCTTTGTGTTTATGTTTTTTTTCAGTAACAGTTACGCTGACAAAACTCATGGAGTAAATGATAACAGTGGCAAAACAAGTTCTCCGCAATCTGTTTCTGCAGGTTGTGTGCCTCCTACAACAGGATTGGAGTTATCATTGAACAATGTTAAAACCGTTATTTACACCGGTGCTGATAAATGGTGGGATTTGATTGGTAACGCGCGCTACGAAGTTCCTAAAGGATCGGGTAAACACTCGCTTTATACCGGCTCTCTTTGGATGGGTGGTGTTGACGTAAACAACCAATTGAAAGTAGCAGCTATCCGTTTTCGTCAGGTAGGTAATGACTTCTGGCCAGGACCGCTTACTACAGACGGGGCAGCTTCTGTTGATGCCGATGTATGTGCAAAATATGATAAGTTTTATAAAATTACAAGAGCCGAAGTTGATGAGTTTGTTGGATGGTACTCTTTGATGAGTGACCCTGCACTTCAGGCTGAATTATTTCCGGGCTATACTATTCCTGCTTCTATTTTAAATTGGCCTGCGCATGGAGACGTAACTCTTGGACAAGATTATTACTTAGCTCCGTTTTATGATGCTGACGGAAGTGGTGATTACAATCCTGAAACAGGAGGCGATTATCCAAAATATGATTTGATTGGTGATGTTGATTGCCGTACCACACGCGACATCAGATTGTTTGGTGATGAAACATTGTGGTGGGTATTTAATGATAAAGGAAATATCCATACAGAAACAGGAGCTGAGGCAATTGGTATGGAAATCCGCTCACAGGCGTTTGCATTTGCTACCAACGATGAGATTAACAGCATGACCTTTTATAATTATGAGTTGATTAACCGTGGTTCATTTACTTTAACCAATACTTATTTTGCTCAGTGGGTTGACCCGGATTTAGGGTATGCAGAAGATGACTTTGTTGGCTGCGATGTAATGCGCGGATTAGGATACTGCTATAATGGAGTTGCAGTAGATGGTTCAGGAGGCCCTCAGCAATACGGAGCAAATCCTCCGGCTGTTGGTATTGACTTTTTTGAAGGCCCCTATCAGGACAACGATGGTATTGATAACGCTTACGGTATAGGACCCAATGAAGCACTTAACGGCTTAGGTTATGGTGACGGAGTTGTTGATAATGAGCGTTATGGTATGAGAAGGTTTATTTATCATAATAACTCAGGCGGAGGAGGTAATCCTGCACAGACCGACCCTTTAACTGGAACCGACTACTATAACTATCTGCAAGGTATCTGGCTTGATAATACTGTTATGTGTTATGGCGGAACCGGGCATCCTTCAGGTGGAGGTAACTCAAGCGTTCCTGCTCAGTTTATGTTTCCGGCTGATACCGATCCTTTAGGTTGGGGAACTAATGGTAACGTTCAGGCTTCATGGACTGAAGAAAATTCAGGTAACGTTCCTTATGACAGACGTTTTATGCAATCTGCTGGACCATTTACGTTGGATCCGGGAGCTGTTAACGATATTACTGTTGGAGCAGTTTGGGCTCGTACTACATCAGGAGGCCCAATGGCATCTGTAGAAAAATTGAAATTAGCGGATGATAAAGCTCAGGCATTATTCCAAAATTGCTTTAAAGTTTTGAATGGGCCGGATGCGCCCGATGTTTCTGTTATTGAATTGGACAAAGAATTAATCCTTGCCATTTCAAACCGTCCTACTTCTAATAATTACAACGAAGGATATGAAGAATTAGATCCGTTTATCATAAGCCCTCCAGGCGAAACCTATGATAATATATTCAGGTTTGAAGGGTATCAGATTTTTCAAGTAAAAGATGCAACTGTTAGTGTTGCTGATTTGTATGACCCTGATAAAGCACGTTTGGTAGCACAGTGTGATGTCGAAAATTTTGATACACTTGGTAACCCTATTGCTCAATTAGTCAATTTTGAATTTTCTGATGAATTGAATTCTAATATTCCTACGGAAGAAGTGAATGGCGCAAATAAAGGCATCAGTCATACTTTCCAGATTTTGAATGATGAATTTGCAACAGGTGACAGACGTTTGGTAAACCATAAAAAGTATTACTACATCGCAATTGCATACGCATACAATAACTACAAAAAATACGATCAGAGCGATCCTCTTCAATTGGATGGACAGAAAAAACCGTATAAAGCAGGTCGTAAAAGTGTAACAGGAGCTATTAAAGTAAGCACAGGAATTCCGCATATTAATTCACCTGAAGAAGGAGGAACAATTCTGAATTCAGCTTATGGAACAGGACCTAAACTGAAACGAATTGAAGGAAACGGAAACGGTGGAAATGCAGCTGATTTTACAACTGAAACCGTTGCTGAAATTCTGGCAAATGGAAAAGCAGAAACACCTGTTTACCAAAACGGCAGAGGACCTGTGGACATTAAAATCTACAATCCTTTAAATGTTCCCAATGCAAACTTTACATTCAAAATGCTGGATACTACAGGTGGTAATTTGGATGATGCATACTGGTCATTGAAAAATGATGACAGCGGAGAAGAAGTTTTTGCAACTTCAACCATTGCCAATGAAAACGAACAGCTTATTCCTGATTGGGGAATGTCTTTAACCGTAAAACAAGTGCTTGAACCGGATGATGATGAGGCTAACGGAAATGAGTATCTTGAATCTTCAGTAGATTTTGCTAACAACAGAGAAATATGGTTAACTTCAGTAACCGATGCTGATGGGGCAAGTGCTTTCAATTGGATACGTTCCGGAAATACAGCAGATGATGCAAATCCTGAAAATATTGACTATGGAGATCCGGCACAATTCTATGAACAGATATTAGGAGGAACATGGGCGCCTTATAAATTAGCTTCGCAAGAAGAAGGTGTTGCATCGCCTACATGGGATAGGTTCAAAGTGCTTAATAAACTTGAAAATCTGCATAGTGTTGATATAGTTATTACAGCAGATAAAACCAAATGGACACGTTGTCCTGTTATTGAAGTTGCAGATGACGGAATCCCTACAATTGGTGGTTCCCGTAAAATGGATTTGAGACAAAGCCCTTCAGTTGATCAGGATGGAAATCCTGATGGCTCAGGAACATTGGGTATGGGTTGGTTCCCGGGTTATGCAGTAAACATAGAAACAGGTGAGCGGTTAAATATCATGTTTGGCGAAAACTCGTTCCTTGCTCAGGATAACGGAACAGATATGATATGGAATCCAACATCACATACCCTAGATTTTCTAAATACCTATTTCGGTGGTGGACACTATATCTATATCATGGGTCATAATGGTGATACCGGAAATGATGCACCGGCTTATGATGAAGGGGCTTGGATTTATCAGCGTTTGAGTGGTAATAACTACACCCCAAGCGATATTGATAAACGTAATGTTTATAAAGATGTAATGTGGGTAAATATGCCACTTGGAGTAGATAATAAAGCACTGCTTGCAACGGATGTTACTTACAAAATACGTGTAACTCGTCCTTACAGAAAAGGCTTTAATAATGCTACTTGGGAAACAGGAAGTCCGCAAAACGGAAACCTGCCGATGTATACATTTAACACAGGCGATTTGTTTACCGTTAACGATGATTTAACGGCAGCAGAAGATGCGTTGAACTTGATAAATGTGGTTCCAAATCCTTATTACGCTTACTCAGGTTATGAAGCTAACCAACTGGCATCAACTGTTAAAATTACAAACCTGCCGCAAAAGTGCGTAGTGTCAATTTATACAGTTAATGGAACGCTTATCAGACAATTCAAGAAAGATGAGCCAAAAACTTCTATTGATTGGGATTTAAAAAACACTTCCGGAATACCAATTGCAGGTGGCGTTTACCTTATCCATATAAATGTTGATGGAGTAGGAGAGAAGGTTATCAAATTCTTCGGAGCATTGCGCCCCGTTGACTTAGACTCATTCTAATAATTGCACAGAAATATTAATTAAGACGAAATAACATTCTGATATGAGAAAAATTAATAAAGTATTTGGTGGAGCAGTTCTGGCAGCAGCAATGCTGGTTGGTTCGGTAACGCTGTATGCAGGAAACGAAGACCGTGCCGGTCAGGCAGGAGCAACCGAGTTGCTTATAAATCCCTGGGCGCGTACCACCGGATGGGGAAGTGCTAACTCTGCGTCTGTACAAGGTTTAGAAGCTATGTACATGAACGTTGCAGGGGTTTCGTTTACCAGAAAAACTGAAATATTATTTGCCCATACACGTTGGTTGGTTGGCAGTGGAACAAGTATTAACTCATTTGGTCTTACTCAAAAAGTGGGTGAAGCCGGAGTGCTTGGTCTGGGAATTATGTCAATGGGTTTTGGTGATATTGCAGTAACTACAGTTGACCAGCCGGAAGGAACAGGAAGTTTCTTCACACCTCGCTACATGAATATTGGTTTGTCTTATGCAAAAACATTTTCAAACAGTATTCACGGTGGTATAGCTGTTAAAGTTATTTCTGAGTCCATTGCAAATGCATCTGCTCAGGGTTTTGCATTTGATGCGGGTATTCAATATGTAACGCGTCTTGGTAAAAAAGATAATCCTTTGACAAAAGACAATCTGGCTTTTGGTATTGCATTACGTAATGTTGGTCCGCCTATGAGTTATTCAGGTGATGGATTTTCGGTGCGTGGTTTGGTTTCTTCAACCGGAGCAAGTTTAACATTGGAGCAACGTTCGGCAAAATTTGAAATGCCTTCATTGCTCAATATTGGTATTACTTATCATTATCGCATGACAGAGGCGCACCGTTTAAGTTTTGCCGGAACATTTACATCTAATTCATTTTCTAAAGACCAGTTTCGTGTTGGCTTAGAATATGGGTTTAAACAGTATCTTGCATTACGTGGTGGTTACGTACATGAAAAAGGTCAGGGAAGTGCAGATGCTAATACAACAGCATTTACAGGGCCTTCAGCTGGAGCAACATTGGAGTTTCCTTTCGGGAAAGAAAAGAAAGGGTCGTTTGCAGTAGATTACTCATGGGTTGCAACTAATCCTTTTCAGGGAAATCACAGCATAGGAGTTCGCATAGCACTGTAAATAATATTTTCTATATTTGTTCAAAGAATCCCGGGTAACGGGATTCTTTGCTTTTTAAACATTACCATAAATCAAATAAAATGTCTACAGGGAATTATTTTACACAGGAAGGATTAGATAAGTTGAAAGTGGAATTGAACCAGCTTGTTTCAGTTGAACGCCCTTCTATTTCAAGGCAAATTGCCGAGGCGCGTGATAAAGGGGACTTATCTGAAAATGCTGAATACGATGCTGCCAAAGAAGCACAGGGTTTGCTGGAATTGAGAATTTCGAAATTGGAAGATGTTATTCGCCATGCCAAACTGATTGATGAATCTAAATTAGACAATTCAAAAGTTTTGATCCTTACCAAAGTAAAATTGAAGAATACCAAAACAGGTACAACTGTAACGTATACACTTGTTCCTGAAAATGAGGCCGACCTTAAATCAGGAAAAATATCGGTTGATTCTCCTATTTCAAAAGGTTTGCTTGGAAAAAGTTTGGGTGATAAAGCAGAGATAAAAGTTCCTTCAGGAATTATGGAATTTGAAATTCTGGAAATTTCAAGATAATGCCTACCATTTTTTCACGTATAGTTGCGGGAGAAATCCCTTGCCACAAAATAGCGGAGACGGCTGACTATCTGGCCTTTCTTGATATAAATCCGCTTGCAGTTGGGCATACCTTGGTTATTCCTAAAAAGGAAGTGGATTACATTTTTGATATGGAAGATGAACTTTATACCGGACTGATGCTGTTCTCTAAAAAAGTGGCAGCAGCGGTAGAAAAAGCAATCCCCTGTCAGCGCATAGGTGTTGCAGTTATCGGTTTAGAAGTACCTCACGCACACGTTCATCTTATTCCGCTCAAACATGTGAGCGATATTAATTTTTCGCGTCCTAAACTGCATTTAACGACTGAGGAGTTGCAGGCTACGGCTGAGAAAATAAGGGCTGAATTTTAAGAAATAAAAAGCCCCGCGAATCTTGCGGGGCTTTTTATTTACAGTCGGGTCTATTGATTTATTTATCCGTCAAACGGGTAAAATAATTTACAAACCCCATCATCTCACCAAGGTTTGAGATTTTAATTTTGCCCATCATCACCGCCATTTGAGGATTAGTGCGGCCTAATTCCACATCTTCATAATCAGTAGCTTTAGCACGTACTACGCATTTTGCTTCACCGATTAAACCGTCTTCAACGGTGCATACACCGTTCTCTAATTTTGCGGTGAATTGTCCTCCAGTTTCGCCTTCAATGTCGAAGTGGAAAACTGTGTTTACGCCAACTGCTTTATCAGCTTTTAAACGTTGCGGTAATGATTTAATGATTTCTGATGCTTTCTCCATGTTGTTTGAGTTTTGATTGTTATTGGAATTGTTTATTATTTGTTTTTTGTCGTTTGTTGTTTCTTGAATCTTGTTTCTTGAATCTTGGCTCTTGTTCCCATATGCAGATTTATACTGCACATCATCAATAATTATTTTGGCAAGAATTTCTTTCATAATTTCCGAAGTGCCGCCAACAATGGTTCCCACCCGTGCATCGCGATACATGCGTGCAATGGTATATTCTTCCATGTAGCCATAGCCGCCAAAGCATTGAAGGCATTCGTCCGCCACTTTTTTGCCCAGTTCGGTGGCAAGCAGTTTTATCATGCTGCATTCTTTCACCGCCATTTCGCCTTTACTGAAAAGCCATGCCGCCTGATAAACCAACTGGCGAGCAGCTTCTATCTCTGTGGCAAGGTCAACTAATTTGTGGCGCAAAACCTGAAATTTTTTTATCGGGCGGCCAAACGCTTCGCGCTCGGCAATATATTTCAAAGTTATTTCTAAGCAATGTTGTGCGCCCGAAACGCCACCGATTCCCGCTACCAATCGTTCCAACTGAAAGCTTTCCATGATGTAGTAGAAACCTTTGTTTTCTTCACCGATAAGGTTAGAAGCAGGAACGTGTACGTTGTCAAAGAATAGCTCGGCAGTATCACTGCTGTGCCATCCCATTTTTTTGAGCTTGTTGGTTTTAAATCCCGGAATATTCTGGTCAACCATTATCAGGCTGATGCCGCTCATTCCCTGTTCGGGTGCGGTTTTGCAGGCAAGCGTTACAAAGTCGCCATAATATCCATTTGTGATAAATGTTTTTGAACCATTGATGATGTATTCATTGCCTTCTTTAACGGCAGTAGTTTTTATAGCGCCAACATCAGAACCTGCGTTAGGCTCTGAAATAGCCAGCGAGCCCCAGGCTTCACCGCTTATGGCTTTTGGTAAGTATTTTTTCTTCAGCTCAGGACTTCCTGCTTTTAGTAAATGCGCGGTTGCCATGTATTGATGTACGGCATGCGCAGCTGCAAAGCCACCCATGGTACTGCGCGCTGCTTCTTCCAATAATACAACAGTATTGAAAAAGTCAGCATTCGTTCCTCCGTATTCTTCCGGGAAATTGATTCCCAGAAAACCTAAATCGCCCATCCGTTTCCAGATGGCTTTATCTATCTCTTGTTTTTCTTCCCACTCATTGGCACGCGGCACTACCTCAGTTTCTATAAACTGGCGAACGCTTTGGCGGAAAAGCTCGTGTTCTTCGGTGAAATAGATAGAAGACATTTGTTTGTTGTTTATAGTTTAAAAGGTTTAAGAGTTTAAATGTTTAGGTCGTTCGAACGTGTTAAACTACAAACCTTTTAAACTCTTAAAAACTTGTCTTATTCACCAAGAACACTTTTCACCACTTTGTAGTCAATTGCATTGGCAAGTTTTACCAAAATGTCTTTGCTCTCAATATTATTACCTTCTACTTTTATAACCCCTGCACCGGCAATAACTGTAACAGTGCCTCTTTTTGAGTTGGTATCAAATCTTTCAAGTGCACGGTACTCAGCAACTTTTATTGGTGAAGTTTTTTGTCCTTCCATACCGGGCATTGCATAAGCGGGTGTAGCATTTTCATTGCTGGCGTTTGCATGTGCCATTGCTACTTCGTTTGCCCACATGGTATTATTAGTTACGGTAACAGTTATTGAAGGATCGCCAAAACCTCCGGGCATTCCCGCCATTGTTGGTGGCGGCATCATTCCTTCAGGAGCAGCGCCTGCCGGAGTAGTTGCATTGGTAACAACAGGTTCAGTTTTTTTAAGAGAAGGATTGCTGTAGGTACGTGTTGCACTTACTTCACCTTGTCCCATTGGCATAGCAATTCCTGCGCCCCGTTCAGCAGGTGGATTTTGATTCCAACTATCAACAGTTTTTGGCATTGCTACCACTAATTGGTTTGTAAAAAGTTTTACCGTTTCTTCCTTTGCTTTTGCAATAGATACAAGGGCATCCTGGTATTTTTTAGCTTTCAGGTTCTCTGTTGCTTTCGCAAGATTCTTTTCTGCTTCAGCGCTTTCGCTGGTTTGTGAAAATGATGCTGAGTAAATCAACAGCATTGAGGCACAAAGGATAATTTTTTTACTCATAATTTTTTATTTTTAATTAAAGTATTCGTGAGAATAGTTCATGGCTTTCTTCTTTTAAAACTTTAAGGGCAGCGAAGATAAGGTTTTCAGTAAAAATCTGCGATATATTTTACTTTTGCCACGGGAAGCAGGTTTGGAAAGTTTGAAATGTTTAAAGGGTTTGTAGTTTAATACGTTCGAATGGTCTTAAACATTTAACTCCTTTAAACTCTTAAACTTTTTAGTAAGTTAGAACAATCTAAACCCTTAAACTTTTCAAACTCTTAAACAATGGTACTTTCAAAAGCAAAACAGTGGCTTAATCCTGTATATGATGAGGAAACACGCAATCGTGTTCAATATCTGATTGATAATGACCCAAAAGAATTAGACGAAAGTTTTTACCGCGACCTTGAATTCGGAACAGGTGGTTTGCGCGGTATTATGGGTGTTGGCACCAACCGCATGAATATTTATACCGTTGCAATGGCTACACAAGGCTTATGCAATTACTTAAAAAAAACATATCCCGGTGAATTGCTGAAAGCTGCCATAGCTTACGACTCACGTAACAACAGTGCATTATTTGCCAGCAAAACCGCAGAGATTTTTTCTGCCAACGGTTTTATGGTTTACCTGTTTAAAGAACTGCGCCCTACACCGCAATTGTCTTTTGCAATAAGACATTATGGCTGTCATACAGGAGTGGTGGTTACAGCTTCGCACAATCCTAAAGAATATAATGGCTACAAAGTTTACTGGAATGATGGCGGACAATTGGTTGCGCCTCATGATAAAAATATAATTGTAGAAGTCCAGGCTATCAAAGGAATTGAAGATGTGAATTTTGATGGAATAGAAAAATTAATTCTTACCATTAAAGATGATATTGATGCAGCGTATATTGAAAAAATGAAACTGCTTTCGCTTTCATCTGATGCTATTAAAAGACAAAGTGATTTGAAAATTGTTTATACCTCCTTGCATGGAACAGGAATTACCCTTGCCCCGCGTTTGCTTAAAGAATATGGCTTTACTAATGTATTGACCGTTGCAGAGCAGGATAAACCCGATGGCAATTTCCCTACCGTGCATTCACCCAATCCCGAAGAGCCGGCTGCTCTTGCATTGGCATTGAAAAAAGCAGAAGCAGAAAATGCTGATCTGGTAATGGGCACTGACCCAGATTCAGACCGAGTTGGAATTGCCGTAAGAGACAATGACGGTAAATTTATTCTGCTCAACGGTAACCAGACCGGCTCGTTGTTAGTTTATTATTTACTGCGCAGATGGCACGAACTCGGTAAGTTAGATGGCAAACAGTTTGTTGCCAAAACAATTGTTACCACCTCGCTGATAGAGAAGATTGCAGATACTTATAACGTTGAATGCTATGATGTGCTTACCGGTTTTAAATTCATTGCCGAACTGATCAAAAGCTTAGAAGGTAAAAAGCAATTTATAGGTGGGGGAGAGGAGAGCTACGGTTATCTTGCCGGTGATTTTGTGCGTGACAAAGATGCCATTCTTTCCTGCGCTCTTATTGCCGAAATGACTGCTTGGGCAAAGGATAACGGCAAAACCGTATACAATCTGTTGATTGATGTTTATCTTGAGTTTGGCTTTTATAAAGAAGGTTTGCTCTCACTCACCAAAAAAGGAAAAGACGGCTCTGAAGAAATCAGCCGCATGATGGAACAATTCAGAACAACTCCACCAACGGAATTAGACGGCTCGAAAGTATTGCAGGTAAAAGATTATAAAAATAACTCTATAAAAGACACAGCAACCGGCAATATAACCGAAACAGGTTTGCCGAAATCGGATGTAATGCAGTTTGTTTGTGCTAACGGAACCATAGTAACCGTGCGCCCTTCAGGAACAGAGCCTAAAATAAAATTCTATTTCAGCATTTGCGGCAACTTGCAAAGTCGCGAATATTTTGAAAAAGAAAATGCTGCGTTAGATGCAAGGATTGAGAATTTGAAGAAAGTCTTTTCAGCCTAATCATTTTTTGCCACAGATTATACAGATTTGCAAGAGCTACAAATAAATCCGTGAAAATTTGTGTAATCTGTGGCTAACTTAGTTTTTCTATTGCTTCTGCCAGCGTTAGCGCATATTGCTCTCCGTTACTCATGTTTTTAAGAGCAACAATTCCTTTCTCCATTTCATCCTTTCCGGCTGTTATTACAAACGGAATTTTCTTTGCATCGGCATACGCAAACTGTTTTTTCAGTTTTGCTGCATCAGGATATAATTCGGTATTGATGCCTGCCTCACGTAGTTGTCGCGCAATTTGCAAGGCGTAATTTTCTTCTGCTTCACCAAAATTAACAATCAATACTTTTGTTGATGCCGAAGCAGAATCGGGAAACAATTTCAGTTCTTCCAGTACATCATAAATTCTGTCTGCACCAAACGAAATGCCCACGCCCGAAACATCGGGCAAACCAAAAATGCCTGTCAGGTCATCGTATCTGCCGCCACCGCAAATGCTGCCGGTAAAGGTGCTTTTGGGTTCGTTTACTTTTACTTCTATGATTGCTCCGGTGTAGTAGTTGAGGCCACGGGCAAGAGTTATATCCAATTCGACATTCGATATTCGATGTTCGACATTCGATATTTTTTCAAAAATGTATTCTGTTTCTTCAATCCCTTTTTTACCAGTTTCCGAATCTGCAAGCAGCTTTTTCAGTAAGTCAAGTTTCTCATTGTTATTGCCTTTGAAAGAAATCAGTGGTTGTAGTTTTATCAGCGCAGTTTGCGAAATACCTTTCTCCTGCAACTCTTTGTTTACTCCATCCACACCAATTTTATCAAGCTTGTCAATGGCAACGGTGATGTCAATAATTTTATCTTTTTCACCAATCACTTCTGCAATGCCGCTCAGTATTTTTCTATTGTTGATTTTGATAGTAACACCAACACCCAGTTTTGAAAATACTTCATCAATAATCTGAATTAACTCAACTTCATTCAATAAAGAGTTACTTCCAATCACATCCGCATCGCATTGGTAAAACTCACGGTATCTTCCTTTCTGTGGCCGGTCTGCACGCCATACGGGTTGTATCTGGTAACGCTTAAAAGGGAAAGTAATTTCGTTGCGGTGCATCACAACGTAACGTGCAAAGGGAACTGTTAAGTCGTAGCGGAGGGCTTTTTCAGAAATAGAACGAGTAACCCTGGAAGAACCGAAATTTCTAAGTTCTTGTAAGGCTAATTCATTAGAATTCCGCTCTTGCATAACAAAAGTAACTAGATCGTCTAGGTAGTCTCCAGAATTCAAAATTTTAAAAATTAATCTATCTCCTTCCTCACCATATTTCCCCATCAGCGTTTCGGTATTTTCCATTGACGGTGTTTCAATAGGTAAATATCCGTAGCGTTGGTAAACCGAACGTATAGTATCAAAAATATAATTGCGTTTCACCATCTCCTGTGGTGAAAAATCGCGAGTGCCTTTTGGGATAGAGGGTTTCATCTTTTGTATTGCGCAAAAATAGAATTTAATTTTAGGCTCAGTGTTTCTTAGTGGTCTTAGTGTCTCAGTGGTAAAAAAAGTAAACCACTAAGACACTAAGGACACAAAGGTTCACTAAGAAAAAGCTACTTCTCCACTTTATAAACCTCCGTCCATGCCTTCCGCTTTTCAAAGCGTTGAAGCAGTTTCAGGCGTTTCGTGGTTTTGAAAAACTCGTAGTTTTCTTTGTCTTCTACGTTTGAGAAAATGGCGTATTGCGTTTTGTCGGTAAAGTTTCCGCTTACATCTGCAAACATATTCTCTTCTGTAACATAGCCTGAATAAGGGTTTTCAAGGTAACGCTCCATCAAAAAATAACCGTAAAAAATCTTGCTTTGCAGTTCTTTTTCCTGACAAAATGCAATTGCGTTCTGGTGTGTTTCAATAGCATCTGCATAACCAAGGTTATGGTCTGAGTTGGTGCGTTTATTTATTTCCTGCCACTGCAAACCTGCCACCACTACCAATGCCACCCAAGGCACCCAGTTGAAATCAAACGCTTTGTTGATGCTGAATGCAAACAGTAATGCTATAACCGGAATTACCGACATCATGTAACGGTCGGAATAGAAATTGAGGCAACTGAAAATGAGGTAAACAAAAATGTAAAGCAATAAAACCAACACTGCTTTACTTTCGTTTTGTTCCAGTGTGCGCCCGCTGAAAGGCACAACCAACAAGGCAATAATAGCAGAAAACGTAAGTAGATTGCGACCTTGATAAATAAAAACATACGCAGAATAACGTTCTAACTGATTGAAGATTTTTTCAGGAGTATTTGAGATTAAACCAATGTGCTCCGGGAAAAAGTACCAACCCTGAATCATATTCTGGTAAACGAAATAAGCAACAAAAGGAATCAGCGGCAATGCAATAACAAGGGAGTTGACAAAAAACTTTTTCCACTTTTTACCATCACTTGAAAACAAAGCTTCCAGCAAAGTCCAGAGCAGGAGGGTGGCAATAACTGTCAATCCCGATTCTTTGGTGAACAGTGTTAGGATACCCGCCAACACATAAAGTATGCGCTTGTTATCTAAGAAGAAATAAAACGTAAGCAGCGAGAACAACGCCAACATAACTTCGGGCAACAGCAAACCGCTTTGTGCTAAAAATATCGGTTGCAATGCCAATACAAATGCAGCAGTAAATCCTGCTTTGTCACTAAGAAAGATCTTTTTTCCGAACAGGTAAACTGCAACAAATAACAACACCGAAAGAAACAGCGGAAAGATATGACCAACTATAGTTGATGTTCCGAATGCCGTCATCCATGCTGCACCTAAGAAATGAAACAGCAACGGATGTCCGCGCGAAAGTTCAGGAGGAAGTGAGTCGGGTAAAATGCCTAACTTGGTTGCTTCCATGGTGCGGATAGCAGGGCCATACACCCATGCTTCGTCCCAATAATAAGGCAGACTGAGGAACGGAATTTTCACGCCAATGAAAACAACGATTATCAGCAGCAGGCCGGTGAAGAAGGGATTGTTTTTTAGGTAGTCAAGCATTATTTTTAATGTAAATCACAAACCACAAAAATCAAATAACAAATAAATAGTCAAAATTTAAATATCAAATTCAAAACTATACAGCATTAGTTTTGCACGGTTTGTCTTTTTGAATTTTAGTATTGTGATTTATTTGGGTTTTGTTTTTTGATGCTTGTTGTTTGTTTCTCCTTTATTAAAAACTAAACCACTAATTTTTTATAACGCAATCTGTGTGGTATTGCATCACCCATGCGCTTCTTGCGGTTCTCTTCGTATTCAGTGTAACCACCTTCAAAATAATATACTTCCGAGTTTCCTTCAAAGGCAAGTATGTGTGTGCAAATCCTGTCTAAGAACCAACGGTCGTGGGAGATAACAACTGCACAACCTGCAAAACTTTCCAGACCTTCTTCCAATGCACGCAGTGTGTTCACGTCAATATCGTTGGTAGGCTCATCCAGCAGCAATACGTTGGCTTCCTGTTTCAAGGTCATTGCCAAATGCAGACGGTTACGTTCTCCGCCCGACAGCACTTTTACTTTCTTGCCCTGGTCTTGTCCGTTGAAGTTGAAACGCGATACATACGCCCGTGAGTTAAGACTGCGGTTACCCATTTCAATAATTTCGTTTCCGCCTGAGATAGTTTCCCACACCGTTTTTTCGGGGTCAATCTCTGCGTGGGCTTGGTCAACGTAAGCAACCTTTACGGTTTCACCCACTTTAAATTGTCCTTTGTCAACTTTCTCCTGACCCATAATTAAACGGAACAAGGTTGTTTTACCCGCACCGTTGGGACCAATGATTCCCACAATTCCTGCAGGCGGTAATTTGAAATTCAGGTTTTCGTATAGCAGCTTATCACCATATCCTTTTGAAACATTGATCGCTTCAATAACTTCGTTACCCAAACGCGGACCGTTAGGGATATAAATCTCTAATTTTTCCTCTGTTGCTTTTACATCCTGATTCAGCATTCGGTCATAAGCTCCAAGCCTTGCTTTTTGTTTTGCCTGTCTTCCTTTAGGGCCCATGCGCACCCATTCCAACTCACGCGCCAATGTTTTCTGGCGTTTGCTTTCGGTCTTTTCTTCCTGCGCTAAACGCTTACCTTTTTGTTCGAGCCATTCGGTGTAATTTCCTTTCCACGGAATACCTTCTCCGCGGTCAAGCTCTAATATCCAGCCTGCAACGTTATCAAGGAAATACCTGTCGTGGGTGATGGCGATAACAGTGCCTTTGTATTGTTTCAAATGTTGCTCTAACCAATCAATTGATTCGGCATCCAGGTGGTTGGTTGGCTCATCGAGCAACAGAATTTCAGGTTCCTGCAACAACAAGCGGCACAGCGCAATTCTTCTTCTTTCACCGCCCGACATAGTTCCAACTAATTGGTCGCCTTCAGGACAACGCAGTGCATCCATCGCGCGTTCAATTTTGCTGTCTAATTCCCAAAGGTTGTGCTGGTCAATCAGATCATTCAGTTGTCCTTGACGGGTGATGAGTTTGTCCATCGCCTCATCGCTCATGGGCTCGGCAAATTTGTTATTCACCTCTTCGTATTCTTTCAGGATGTCGGCTAATTCTTTCACGCCTTCCATCACAATTTCTTTTCCTGTTTTGGTGTTGTCAAGTTTTGGTTCCTGTTCCAGGTAACCAACTTTGTATCCGGGTGAAAAAGCTACTTCACCGTCAAATGATTTTTCAACGCCTGCAATGATTTTGAGCAAGGTTGATTTACCCGAGCCGTTAAGACCGATGATACCGATCTTTGCGCCATAATAGAAAGAGATGTAAATGTCTTTCAGTACTTGTTTCTGTGGTGGAAAAGTCTTGCTGACCTTCACCATCGAGAAAATTATTTTCTTATCGTCTGCTGCCATGTTTGTTGTTTTTTGTTGGGGCGGGGGGCGAAGGGCGGGGGACGAGGGTTTGCACCCGTCACCCGCCCTTCGTCCTTCGACACCTGATTTTCAAGCGTGCAAATATCGTAAAATAGGTTTCACTCCGCAGGGAAAAAAAGCGGATGTTTTTCGTTGTATTTGCGCAGGTAAAGAAAGAGTAGGTCTTTTTTCTGTGATTTCTTCAGGGCATTGAATTCGTCAAACAGGCGTTGGTCGCGTTGCAAAATATTTTCCATGTTTTCCTGCGTGAAATCCAGTGTGCGGCCGGTTTTGGAATCCAGCATCATCTGGCGCATCTCTTGTGTGGTGGTGGGCATACTGCCCGGTCCGTAATAAGGGGTCATAAACGGACTGTTCATTCCATTGTAATAAACCGTTATGGTAGCCACAAAATGCGAGATGCTGCCCAACACCGCCACGCGATTAAAATCATTAC
>JAGVLY010000118.1 GCA_020054035.1 Bacteroidia bacterium
AGTAATTGAGATTGAGCTCATCAAAAACTGCTTTATCAAATTCTGTAGTATCGGTGCGTGCGCCAAGGTGAAAAACAAACTGAACAAAGCGATGGTTTTCTTTCAGCCAACCTGCGAATACTTTACGATCAACACGGGCAGAAATTCTTTTTCCTTCAAGGTTTTTGTTCTTTTCTTCATCCGAAAAATCATCAACTGCAACTACATCATAGTATTGTTCGCTATTGAGTTTCTCAATCAAACAACTACCAATAAAACCTGCTGCACCTGTAACTACAATCATAGTTCGTTAATGTATTTTTCCACTTTAGGCAAATGTTGCTTCACCCAATTCTTCATCAACTCCACTTCCTTATCGTAATCTGTATTCTGAAAATATTTATGGTCTTCCAATTTCCATTTTTTCTCATCTTTCAATGCAAAAGGTTTAACTTTTTTTGCATTCAAATCAATCATTCCTGTGATAGCTTCAACCGTAATAACTTCCTCATTCTTCAATTTTAAATATTTCTCTTTCAAACGCTCTTTATAATTAAAAGCATTTGTTTCAATCAGTCTGCTTATTAATTTGTTTCTCTTAAAATCAATAAAGTTAACAGGATTAGGTTCCCCGTCTCCATCGCGCCCAAAGCTGTGGTCAAAATCATAAGGACAAATCTTATAAGGCGTTTGCAAATTCTGACGATAAAGGTAATTGTTATTCACCACGCCATCTCCGTTGTTGGTAATCAGCAACAGTAAATGAAAGTCAATGATATTTTCGATGTCAAAAACCGAATCAATTCCTCCTGTTTCATTTGTAAACTCTTCTGGTGAAGTATTGTGCAAAAAGTCAGTTAATTCATAAATAATGAAATGCTTGTTTTGTTTTGTAAACTTAGGATAACGCTGATTAAAATAAATATCATCAGCAAATTCTTTTCTTCCTTGCTCAGACCATGAACTCCAGCGTTCTGCAGTCATCACATAATCAGCATAACTACTATGAAGAGAATCAAGAGCAGATGGCTGCTGACTTAAAGGAGCAGCTTTAAACAATACCGCAGTTGTATCATTCACATCTAATCCAAGTCGCTTCGCATCCATTCGGTCGGTAAGAATATACAGACCATGATAGCTATTGTTAAGAAAAACCTCAGCCCACGAAACAGTTGGCGCAATATTTCCTTCACTGAAAAGACGGTATAAATCATAGCTGATTTTATTACGCAAAAATGTTTTATCGATGTAAGATGCATTCAATTTCCAGTCATCGTCTGCCTCCATATCTTCCAGCTTTCTCTTTTCACTCAATTCAATGGAAAAAGATTTCTTCTCAAACGCAAGGCTTTGATTTCCTTTATACATAATGCCTGCTTTCATCTTCTCAAATACGCTGTAACCTTCAGCGTTGCTGTATGAAACGGCACAAGGGATTTTTTTTTCAGTATTAATCTTTGAAATATCTGCCTCAATAAAAATTTGAGCAATACCAGCTTGTCTTTCAGAGCAAGATGATAAAACAATAAAATTCAACAAACATGAAAACGTGAAAAACCTATTTTTCATTCGTTAAATTTTATCCCGAAATGATTATAGGTAAAACGTTCTCTGCCGTCATCGCTGGGACGAGAAACTATACCGCCCGCACTTTTCAGATACATACAAGCCGAGCCACCCTGATCGCATGACATGGCTTCGTAACAACCCAACGCCAACAGAATATCAGCAGCTTCTTTCAATCCTATTCCCATACTATATGCAGGTTGACGACCATCTACCACCATCAGAAAAAGTTTGCTGCCACTTCTATCAATTCCCATAATGGTGCGTGGTTGCTGCCAGCCGGGTTCGCGTTCAAGGTTTTCACCTTTCAGAATAATATCAAAGCGGCCCCAGATGGTGTTATACTTTTCATCGGCCAGAGTTTTATCAACCAATTCTTCGCGAAAATATTTTGCATGATTATTTTTATCGAATGAAAGGAAAGGACGTTTGTCATTATCCATCAGTAAAATCGTTTTTCCTTTTACTATCCAATTGCCAATCCATTCACCAAAACCACAGCCCTGACGCGGGTTCATGCCGGCTTCACCGTTTACAGCAACCACACAATTGTTCTGTTTGGCAAAAGCACTGGTCAGCCATTTCTCAGTTAATACAGGAGTAATAACAACTTCCAGATTTTTATTGGTTAAATCAACAACCGAGATATAGGCATGTGTTAAAGGTTCTTTGATTTTCAAAATCATAAAATCAACCGCTTCTCTTTCCGGCTTTGAAACAATTTCAACTGCTCCGAATTTCCCGGACAAAACATTAGTCAAGCTGTCAATATTATAGGCTGTCCTTGCCTCCCCTTCTGATGTAGTTGTATTGACTGTTGTTTGCTTCAGGAGCATCTGTGAGCGCAACTCGCGCACTTCATTCAATGCGGAAACAATTTTCACATCTGCAATCAACGCAGCACTGAGAACAAAAAAGGCAATGAGCAAAATTACAATTGCAGACTTAGGGCTTTTATTTTTCTTCTCATAGCGCTTTCTGATAATAAGCCAGAGTGCAAGAAAAAACAACATCAGCACCGAGAGCAATACAAATAATGGCAACTCAAGCAAACGCCAGCAAACTGTTATAGCATTATCAAGAGCATTATTGAAACTATTTCCCATGCATTACTTTTGTTTACCGCACATGCTGTGTAAAAATTCTTCTGCTGTTTCATTGCCTAATAAAGCAGCTTTTTCAAGATCTGCACAGCATTTATCCTGTTGATTAAATCGCTGATAAATTAAAGCACGGCTCATAATAGCATAATCGTTTTCAGGTTCTAATGAAATCACTTTCTCAAAGTCTGCGAAGGCAAGTGAATCTTTATCTGTTGCAGTTAAAATATCTGCACGCTTAAGTAATACATCGATGTTATCAGGCTTAATTCTCAATGCACTGTTGTAACTATTCAGTGCATCAGCATATTTTCCAAGCAGGTTGAAAACGTTTCCAGCTTTAAGATGTGCAGCAACATCGGTTGGATTTTGCTTTGCAGCCTCAGCATAATCCAAAACTGCAAGGTCAAGGCTTCCTGTTTTTTCATGCATTTCACCGCGCAGAAAAAACAAATAAGCCAGCGTTGTATCACTTTCTTTTGCCTCAATGGCTGCTGTTAAATGCTCCAGTGCAACTGCATAATTACTACTGTCAATAGCTACAATTGCTTTACCGTAATTGCCTGTTGCATTAGTTTGTTTTGTTCCGCACGAAAATAAAATCAGTGCAAATGACAGAAGTAATGGAATAACAGACTTCATCTTAATTCGTGATATGAAGGGTTGTGCCATCATAATACGTCTGGTATTTTTTTAGTGGCAAACCCGCAGGACCATTGATTACCGAACCATCTACCACAATGAATTTTGAACCACAACAGGTATCAAGCAGTGTAATGTTATCGGTATCCATTTTTACTTTTCCACAGGTGTTAGTTGGTTGATAGGTGCAGTGACGATCAAACGCATAAAACTCATCTTGCGTATAGCGATAAATGATAATTCCGCGCGAACCGCCATTGATGTATAGCCAGCCTCCAATTACATTAATATCGTTGTATTGCGGATTGGCGGGATAGATGTCAATGTTTACTGGCACGTAGGGAATATTGCTGCTGTTATTATTCTTACTGCAGGATGTGAGCAGGATGAGTGTAACAGAAAGAAGAAAGAGATTTTTCATTGTTGCCAAAATTAGAGGAATTTCTCGCAAAGGCGCAAAGTCCGCAAAGTCAGTAAACGCTATTCGGTTTTGCGGGCCGGCATGAAGAATTTAACCATCTGCTCTTTACTATTGATTTTTAAACGGGCAACAAAAATTCCTGCAGCATGACGCGGTTCTTCAATGAGTAAATTGAATTGGCCTGCTGCATGATTATCATTATCCAACAACAATGCTTTTGCTCCGGTAATATCAAACCATTCAATCAAAACACTGCCTGCATTAGCAACATTGTAGTGAAGGTAGGAATGCTGCTCTGCATCATTGTAATAAACATAGGCATCGATTTCTAATGACGGTGGAATAATTACATAGTCACGCGCTTTCTCTACTGCACGTTTTGCATTGATACGTCCGTGACCGAGTTCTTCGCTCCAAGGACCGGAAGAGCCTGCGGTGCTGTAATCATAACCACCAACGGTATCGCAGGTTGATTCTAAAATAGAGCGTGCCTGGGCCTGTGTTAGTTCAGGGCGAATGGAAAGTATCAATGCCATCACACCTGCTGCATTCGGACAAGCTGCTGATGTTCCGTTAAAGGTGTTGTAATAATTAGATGATGCGCTGAAACCATTTGTTCCGTTCATATCCGTTGCAGGAATTTTTACTCCGGGTGCCGAAACATCCAAGCCATCGCCCCAGTTGCCACCCCACCATGTTTCATTGTCGCAGGAGGTGTTACTTTTTAATTCATCGCACATGCTGGTTGCATTTACCGAAATAACAATATCGGTGCGGGCTGGCCAAATAGGAATGGTATCTGTCAGTCCATCGTTGCCGCTTGAATGCAGTACGGGTAAACCTTTTCCGTTTCTTCCGTTGTTCACTGCTTCGTTGATTGCAATGTTTACGATAGAATCTTGTCCGGGAAAAAGCGAGAGGAAATTATCTGTTATTCCCCATGAGTTGCTGGAGACATCTACATCTGCAACCTGCCATTGCCATGAAATGCCGTTTACAAAGAACTCACTTGTTGACCAGGGAATCGGGTCGCCACCCACACCAATGGTGATGTAATAGAAAATACGAACGGGAACTATTTTGCAATTGGGTGCAACGCCTGCAATGCCTAAACCATTATCGGCAATGGCACAGGCAATTCCTGCGCAACAAGTACCGTGACCGTCATTGTCAAAATTTGGAGTAGGATAGCCTTTTGTGTTTTGTGCAGAGTCTTGGCAGGCATCGTAACCTGCGAGCAAGTTTGCCATCAAGTCTTCGTGCAAGGTATCAACACCTGAATCAAGTATGCCGACTTTTATATCTGCTGAACCCATGGTGATCTGCCATGCTTCGGTTACGTTCATATCAGCACCGGGAGTGCCGTTGTATTGTTGCGGAGTGCCTTCGTTATACAAATTCCATTGGCGGTTGAAACGAGGGTCGTCTGTTGTTACTGTTGGTGAGAAATTATAGTTTGGTTGTGCATGGGCAAACTTTCCGTGCTGCATAAAATAGTTAGAAAGCTCAAAGGGATTTGCTTGTGAGTTTTTGTCAACTCTGAGTTTATAAACGTTATTGATGAATTGATTTTCGCCAATAATTTTTGTTTTGGTTGTTAATGCAAGTTCACGCAGCTTTTGCAGTTCGCCTGCATGATTAAGTTTTACAAAAAACTCATCGCCTGTAGTAATCAATTCTTTTTCTCCTGTCTGATAAACCGGTGCAACATAAGCCACAACATCCAGCTTGCTCAACTCATCCGAAACAGCTTTATAGTCAGCATTCGTGTTTAACTCAACAAGCGTAGTTTTGTAAGGAAAACGGTTTCTTGCATCTGAGGGTTTTATTCCCTTTACCGATTGAACAAGCGCATTCAGTTCCTGGGCAGAAAGGTTTTGGGAAAAACGAACAAACAGTTGGTGTATTTCGGGTTCAGGCTTTGCGTTAGTGTTTATACTAATTGCAAAGAAGAGTATGCAGAGCGAAAGAAGTTTTTTCATCGGGTTGGAAAATTTCATCCAAAGGTAAAACAAAAAAGTCCCTTGCCGAGGCAAAGGACTTTTCGTTTTTAATAGCGTATTGTTAATAGATTACTCCGTTACTGAAGTTGCTTTCGCTTCTTCTTTCACGCTTCCTGCACCGTTAATATCGGTGATGGTGATAATCTTTTCTGTTTTTTCGTTCAATGATGAAGTTGCAGGTGAAACTACTGCATTCGGTTCTTCGTGTTTTACAACATGCTCCACAGCAATCAAAGGTGCGATAGTTAAACCAACCAGTGATGAAAGTTTAATAAGGATGTTCATAGATGGACCTGAAGTATCTTTGAAAGGATCTCCTACAGTATCACCTACAACGGCAGCTTTGTGCGGCTCTGATTTTTTGTAGAACATTTCTTTCTTTCCGTTTACTTCAATCTCCACACCTTTCTCAAATGATTTTTTTGCATTGTCCCATGCGCCACCTGCGTTGTTCTGGAAAATAGCCCACAACACACCGCTAACTGTAACACCTGCCATGTATGCACCTAAGGCTTCAGCACCCATACCCAGACCTATAATAATAGGAGTAACAATAGTGATGGCACCCGGAGCCAACATTTCGCGCAATGCAGCTTTGGTAGAAATCTCTACACATTTATCGTATTCAGGTGTTCCTGTTCCTTCCAGAATGCCCGGAATTTCGCGGAACTGTCTGCGAACTTCGTTTACCATATCCATGGCAGCTTTACCAACTGAGTTCATTGCCAAGGCAGAGAACACAACGGGTATCATACCACCGATAAATAAAGCAGCTAATACTTTCGCGTCAAAAATATTGATACCGTGAATTCCGGTAAGCGTAACGTAAGCAGCAAATAAAGCGAGTGCAGTTAAAGCCGCAGAAGCAATGGCGAAGCCTTTACCAACGGCAGCGGTAGTGTTACCAACCGAGTCAAGAACGTCTGTTTTTTCACGAACTTCTTTAGGCAATTCGCTCATTTCAGCAATACCACCTGCGTTATCGGCAATAGGACCGAAGGCATCAACCGCCAGTTGCATAGCTGTTGTAGCCATCATTGCTGATGCAGCAATACCCACTCCGTAGAAACCTGCCAAGGCATAAGCACCCCAGATAGCTGCTGCGAAAATGATAACCGGGAAAGCTGTTGAAAGCATTCCTGTTCCCAAACCTGCTATAATATTAGTAGCTGCACCGGTTGCTGATTTCTGAACAATATCACGAACAGGTTTGCCGCCTAATCCTGTATAGTATTCAGTAATCATAGAGATTAAATAACCAACCACCATACCGATACACACAGCATAAAATACATTCATAGATGAAGTAGTCATTACACTAAACTCGCCTTGGCTGAACGCACTCATGAGAATGGTTTCGGGCAACATCAATTTTATCAATACAAATGAAGCAGCAAGAGCCAGCAACATAGAGATGTTATTTCCACGGTTCAGTGCGCTTTGTACAGTGTTCACATCTGCTTTTGCAGTTTCGGAAACGCTTACAAAGAAACTTCCGATGATAGAAGCGATGATACCGATACCCGCAATTGCAACAGGCAACAAGATTGGTCCGATGCCACCGAAATTATCGGCAATGTTACCGCCATTATCTCGGATGATGTAGTTACCAAGCACCATAGATGCCAACACAGTAGCCACATACGAACCGAACAAGTCAGCACCCATACCGGCAACATCACCTACGTTATCGCCTACGTTATCGGCAATGGTTGCAGGGTTGCGCGGGTCATCTTCAGGAATTCCTGCTTCCACTTTACCAACCAAGTCAGCACCTACATCGGCTGCTTTGGTATAAATACCTCCGCCAACACGTGCAAACAAAGCGATTGATTCAGCGCCCAGAGAGAAACCTGCCAATACTTCCAATACTTTGGTCATGCCATCGTATCCGCCACCGGTTGCAAAATCACCGCCCATGAATTGAAAGAAGAATATGATAAAGAGTGAGCTTAAACCTAATACGGCAAGACCTGCTACGCCTAATCCCATTACCGTTCCGCCACCGAAAGAAACTTTCAGGGCTTTGGCCAATGAGGTTTTAGCTGCCTGCGTGGTGCGCACGTTGGCTTTGGTTGCTATGCGCATTCCCAGAAATCCGGCAAGCGCAGAAAAGAAACATCCTATTACAAAGGCTACCACTATTAATACGCTTGAGTGAGCAGCTACTTTAGGAACTTGTGAAAGAATACCCAACGCTGTTCCGGCAAGCAATACATATATAGCCAGAATGCGGTACTCGGCTTTGAGGAACGCCATAGCGCCATCGGCAATGTTTTTTGCAATGCCGGTCATTTTTGCATCGCCTGCATCTTGTTTTGTTACCCAGCTTGAAAGTATTGCCATGTAGGCCAATGCTACCAATCCAAACACGGGAAGAATGTAAATCAGATTTTCCATAATCTTTAGTCTAAAGTTTAAAAGTTCAATGTTTAAAGTTATTGAGTAGCAATTTATTACTACTACTCCTCGTTTTTTGAGGGGTGCAAAGGTATTATTAAAAAGAAATTATGCAAAAAGGATGGCTTGTCTATTTTTAAACTAGAAAAGGAAGAAGAAGGGAAAAAGGGAATTATTTTTCTATTTGAAAGGAATTGGTAAATTGCGGCATAAAAAAAAGCGACCCTTGCGGGCCGCTTTGGATG
>JAGVLY010000051.1 GCA_020054035.1 Bacteroidia bacterium
ATACTTGGACATCTGAAAGGCGGCATCAAAACCTGGCTGGATTCAGGAAAAGAAACCGACACCATCAACCGGATTACACCTGCACAATTTGCAAATGAATACAACCCGGACGAAAGCAAAGTGGTGGACATCCGCAAAGAAACCGAGTATGCAGCCGAGCACATCAATGAAGCATACAGCAAGCCGCTAGCGTATATCAACGATTGGGTAAAAGACATTAATCCTGACGAACACTTTTTTATGCACTGTGCCGGAGGCTACCGCAGTATGATAGCAGCAAGTATTTTGCAGGCGCGCGGCTACCGCAACTTCACCGAAGTGGAAGGCGGTTTCAATGCCATTGCAAAAACCGATATTCCTAAATCGGATTTTGTTTGTCAGAGTAAGGTGTTGAAATAGTTCTCCGTCATTGCGAGCGTAGCGAAGCAATCTCTCCGATAAATATAGTTGTTCATTCCTGAGATTGCTTCTGGCGCAAAAAAGCGCCCTCGCAATGACGAATCTTTTCTAATTTAGCCGCGCTTAAAAAATTATGACAGACGAAGAAAAAGCGCATCAGCGAAAAGTCCGCAATTCCAATATCTCGGCAGTAGTCAGTATTTCATTGGTTCTGTTCCTAATCGGAATACTCGGACTTATTATGCTTTATGCCCAAACGCTTTCTATCTATGTGAAAGAAAACATCGGGTTTTCAATCATCATGAAAGACAATACCAAGGAAGTTGACATTCTGCAAATGCAGAAATTTATGGATGCAAGTCCCAATGTAAAATCAACCGAATTTATCAGCAAAGACGAAGCCGCCAAACGCCTGAAAGAAGATTTGGGCGAAGATTTTGTTGAGTTTTTAGGATATAACCCGCTTTTACCTTCCATTGATGTTCGCCTGAAAGCTGCTTATGCCACCCCCGACAGTCTTGCAAAAATGGAAGCCCAGTTAATCCAAGACCCTAAAGTTCATGAAGTCTATTACCAGAAATCGCTGGTAGAAGTCATTAACCGCAACGTGCGGAAAATGGGTTTTGTGATTTTGATTTTCTGCGGATTGCTGGGCATTGTAGCAGTTGCACTGATTAATAACACCATCCGCCTTTCGGTATATTCAAAACGCTTTATTATTAAAAGTATGCAACTGGTTGGAGCAACGCAGGAGTTTATCCGCAAGCCATTTGTAGTTACCGGAATAATCAGAGGTTTGATTGGTGCGGGAATAGCAAACATCATGTTGCTGTTTGTAATTCTGTTTGTAAGAAGTTCGGCACCCGAGCTTTTTGCCTTGCAGGAATTTGTGATCACAGCAATCCTGTTTACAGGCGTAGTTGCAGCAGGCGCACTTATTTCATGGCTTTCCACTACATTCGCAGTCCGCAAATATTTGAAACTGAAAGGAGACGATTTATATTATTAAAGACAAAATACAAATAACAATGGCTAAAGAACTTGAAAACAAAAAATCTGACCTTGCCTTCGGTAAAGAAAACTACATTCTTCTTTTAGTAGGTTTAGGTTTTATAGTAACCGGCTTTATCCTTATGACAGGCGGTGGCTCTGAAGACCCGAATGTTTTCAGCGAAGAAATTTTCAGTTTCCGCAGAATTACACTTGCGCCAATCGTTGTTATCACCGGTTTTGTGATTGAGATTTTTGCAATCATGAAAAAACCTAAGGACTAAAGCCTCACCCTTCCCTCTCCAAAGGAGAGGGTAACAGCCAATGTCATTCTTAGAAGCACTTATTCTCGCCATCGTTGAAGGAATCACCGAATTTCTGCCGGTTTCCTCAACAGGACACATGATCATTGCATCGGCATTCATGGGCATTAACGAAAATTCGTTTGTCAAAATTTTTGAAGTCAGTATTCAGTTCGGAGCCATTCTTTCGGTGGTGGTGCTCTACTGGAAACGCTTTTTCCAGTCGCTTGATTTTTATTACAAGCTGCTGATAGCTTTTATTCCTGCGGCTGTCATTGGTTTTCTGCTCGGTGATTTTATCGATAGCCTTTTGGAAAATGTTTGGGTAGTTGCTTCTTCCTTATTGATTGGCGGTATTGTTCTGTTGTTTGTTGATAAATGGTTTCAGTCATCAAACGAAGAAAAAGTGGATTACAAAAAAGCAGTATTCATCGGCTTTTTTCAGTGCATTGCCATGATACCCGGAGTTTCACGTTCTGCCGCAACTATCATAGGCGGAATGGCACAAGGACTTAACCGCAAAACAGCCGCTGAATTTTCTTTCTTTTTGGCAGTGCCCACTATGTTTGCCGCCTCAGCCTACAAAATGCTGAAAGGCTACAAAGAAATCACAACCGACAACCTTGATATTCTCTTGTTCGGAAATCTGGTAGCGTTTATAGTTGCCATGCTTGCCATCAAATTTTTCATTTCCTTTCTTACCAAATACGGGTTCAAAGTTTTCGGCTGGTACAGGATTGTTCTTGGCCTTTTCTTGCTTGGCTTGCTCGCAATGGGCTACGATTTAAAAATCATTTGATGCCTGTCAATTACCGCGAGGGCGCAGTTATCCTCATCAACAAACCTTTGGGTTGGACTTCCTTTGATGTGGTGCATAAAGTGCGTAACATGATTAAAAAACTCCCTGCCGAAGGACAACAAGGTCGCCCGAAAGTCGGTCATGCCGGAACACTTGACCCGCTTGCCACAGGTGTTTTAATCATCTGCACAGGTAAAGAAACCAAAAACGCAGACAAATACCAGGCAGACGAAAAAGAATACACCGGAACGTTTTCCATTGGTGCTACAACACCCTGCTACGATTTGGAAAAACCTATTGACCAATGGTTTCCTACGGAACACATTACTGATGAAAATATATATGCTGCCATCCAACAGTTTTTAGGTGAAATAGAGCAACTTCCACCTATTTTCTCAGCCCTGAAAATAGAAGGTAACCGCGCTTACGATCTTGCACGCAAAGGCAAAGAAGCCAAACTGGAACCCCGTAAAATAACCATCTCTGAATTTGAAATTACGGCAATCCGCAAAGAGGAAAAACTAATCAAAGTTGATTTTCGAGTAGTATGCAGCAAAGGCACTTATATCCGTTCACTTGCTTTTGATTTTGGTAAAGCTTTAAACTCCGGTGCTTACCTCGAAAATCTGTGCCGCACCCGCTCGGGAAATTTCAGGCTTGAAAACGCTATTTCTATGGACGAATTAAAGTTAGCTTTATCTAATTAAATTATTTAATTGGTATAGGCACTTAGAGCGCAATCCAGAACCATTGATTACAGGCGTTTTGCTTCGTTTTCAACCATTCGTTTTAGGAGTAAATCAAAGATTGTCC
>JAGVLY010000040.1 GCA_020054035.1 Bacteroidia bacterium
AAAGCGAGAAAAAATTCAGAACCGTAATTGATATAAGTCCGGTAATAATCTGGGGAATTGACAAAAACGGGATAATCACTATTTCAGAAGGAAGAGGTCTAACATCATTAGGTTTAAAGCCGGGACAAATTGTAGGGTTGTCGGTTTTAGAATTGTACAAAGACTTGCCCGAAGTTATTGGGTTTATAAAAAGAGCACTTTCTGGCGAATCATTCACCGCAGCTTCATGGATTAATAATGCGTATGTAGAAACCTGGCACAGCCCCATAATTGGTGATGACGGTGAAGTAAAAGGAGTTTTAGGAGTAACAACCGACATAACAGAAAGAAAACAAACAGAAGAAAATATTCGTCAGAATGAAGAAAAATTTCGCCTCCTCTTCTCAAAAGCAAACGATGCTATCTTTATTCTTAATAATCAAACAATAGTTGAGTGTAATGAAAAAACTTGGTTCATGTTTGGTTGCGAGGAAAAAGATATTATTGGAAAAACACCATTTGACTTTTCGCCAGAACATCAACCTGATGGAAGGCTTACTGTTGAAAAAGGGAAAGAAAAATTACAAGCAGTATTTGAAGGAAAATCACAAGTTTTTTACTGGAAGCATCGCACTAAAAACGGAATAGAGTTCGATGCCGAAGTAAGCCTGAATCCTTTTAAAATGGATGGCAAAACAATGGTGCAGGCAATTGTGCGCGATATTAGTGAGCGAAAAGAATCTGAACGATTAATAAAAGAAAGCGAAGAACGATTCCGCCTGCTTTCCGAAGCTACAATGGAAGGAATTGTGATGATAGAGGACGGAGGAATAATTGATGCCAATGATCAGTTTGCACGCATACATGGTTACATTAATAAAGAAGAAGTAACAGGAAAAGAAATTGAAAAATTTATTGCTCCGGATTTTATTGACATAGCACAACATAATTTAGAAACTGGCTATCACCGCTCTTTTATTATTAAAGCGTTGAAACGTGATGGGTCTACATTTACAGTTGAGGTTCGTGGACAAAGTATTCCCTGGTATGGGAAAACCATAAGAATTGCAACGTTTACGGATATTACAGAGCGTATCACTTATGAAAACGAGTTGCGTGAAAGTCAGGAACGTTACCGTAATCACATAGAATCGCTTCCTGACGGAATTTTAATTATTGAAAATAACAAAGTGGTGTTTGCCAATGCCAGTGCGTTAAAAATTCTTGGAACAACAAGTGCAAAGATCAAGCGTTCACCTCTTGGAGAGTTTGTTTTGCCGGAGTATAAAGAGGATTACGAAAAACTTTTTTCAAGTGTGCGCGATGATAAACCAACTGACTTCATTGAAATAAAAATCAAACGTCACCTCGACAATAAAATTGCTGACATACAAGCCAATGGTCGTTTAGTAAAATTCAAAGGCGAAGAATCAATACAGCTTGTTGTCAACGATATTTCAACACGCAAAGCGCTGGCTCGCGAGCAGATGCGTGCGCAGATTGCTGAGGAAACCAATCTTCAGTTGCAACGCGAAATTGTAGAACGCAAGAAAACACAGACCAAACTTGCCACCACACAAAAATTCAACAAGAGCATTATTGAAAGTTCGCTGGATATGATTGTGGCAAGTGATATTGATAGTCGTATCAATGAGTTTAACATTGCTGCACAAAAAACATTTGGCTACACACGTGAAGAGGTAATTGGAAAACCTATTTCCGTTTTATATGCTGATGAAGAAGAATACAACCAGGTGCGTGAACTTTTGCAAAGAGAGAATGTGTGCGCCCAAGAAATAGTAAACAAACGAAAAGACGGCTCCTTATTTATTTCATTTTTATCTGCATCAACACTTAAAGACGAAGAAGGAAAAGTGTTTGGAGCCATGGGTGTTTCGCGTGATATTACGGCCGCTAAAAAAGCGGAAGAGGAATTACGTTTGAGCGAAGAGCGCCATCGTGCGGTTTATGACCAGGCATATATTGGTATTGCGCGTATAGGTAGGGTAGGACGTTTCCTTTTGGTAAACCAGCGTTTGTGTGATATGTTCGGTTATGCTTCTGAAGAGCTTTACAAAAAAGCATTCTTTGAATTAACGCATCCTTCTGAGGTTGGAGAGAGTTTGAAAAAATGGGATGCTTTGTTAAGTGGTGAAATAAAAAACTTTACTTCCGAACAGATTTATTTGCATAAAAACGGCTCACAGATTTATGCCAACCTTACCGTTTCATTAGTGCGTGATACCACCGGTTCTCCCAACTACTACGTTGCCGTATTTGAAGATATAACAGTTCGTAAACAACAGGAAAAAGAACTGCAGGAATCATTGAAAGAAAAAGAAGTGCTGTTGAAAGAAGTTCACCACCGCGTGAAAAATAATATGCAGGTTATTTCCAGTATTTTAAATCTGCAATCATCCTATATAAAAGATGAAGCAGCTATAGAAATGTTGAAAGAAAGTCAGGACAGGATTAAGTCAATGGCCTTTATTCACGAGAGTTTGTATCAGGGAAAAAATCTTTCGCACGTTAAATTCTCGGAGTATGTGAAAAACCTGGTGAGCAACCTCTTTCACACCTATGGAGTAAATAAAAAAGGACTGAAATTGCAATTTGATTTAGATGAGGTTTTCCTTAATCTGGACACTTCTATACCTTGCGGATTAATAATCAACGAGCTTATCTCTAATGCGCTGAAATATGCTTTTAAAAACAGAGAAACAGGTATACTTTTGGTATCGCTAAAAAAATTAGAAGGCGGAAAACTGAAAATTGAAATTGCTGATGACGGAGTTGGTTTCCCGTCTACCATTAACTGGAAAGATACCGAATCGCTGGGCTTGCAATTGGTGGTAACACTTGCCGGACAAATACGTGGCGATATTCAAATGGAAACAAAAAAAGGAACTACATTTACCATCGTTTTTAACGAATAACAAAAACCGTACATGTCGAAAATAAATATTCTTGTAACCGAAGACGAAAGCATTGTTGCTAAAGACATACAGAACAGCCTGCGCAAATTGGGTTACAATGTTCCGCTGACTTGTTCTTCGGGCGAAGAGGCCATTGTTGCTGCAGAAGAACACAAGCCTGATTTAGTGTTAATGGATATTATGCTGAAAGGCGAGTTAAGCGGCATTGAGGCAGCAGACCAGATTCGCCACCGTTTTGATATTCCTGTTATTTACCTCACCGCTTATGCAGATGAAAGTACATTGGCTAAAGCAAAAATAACGGAGCCTTACGGGTATATCATCAAGCCGTTTAAAGAAATTGATCTGCATACCACTATTGAAATGGCTCTTTACAAACATGGTAAAGAAGCACAGGTGCGTAAAGAGCGCGATTTGTATTCATCCATAGTGCGCGATACTAATTCCAACGATTCTATTTTTGTAAAATCAAACTCCCGTTTGGTAAAGGTGAAATTAGAAGACATCATGTATGTGGAGGCGCTGAAAGATTATGTGATTATTCATTGTGTTGGTGCAAAATATACCATACACTCCACCATGAAAGATATTCAGGAAAACCTGCAGGATAAAGAATTTATTCGTGTACACCGGTCATATATTGTGCGTATTGATAAAATTGCAGCTATTGATTATCCCAATCTGGTAATGGAAGATGATAAAAAGCACATACCAATTGGCGGTTCTTACAAAGATGATCTTACTAACCGGTTAAAGTTTGTGTAGTTTTTCCCAAGCATTTAGTTCAACGCCTGCGGAATTTCCTGCGGGCGTTGTTGTTTATATCTTTGCCGCAAATTGGTCCTGTAGTACAACGGATAGTATGGGGGTTTCCGAAACCCTTGATCCAGGTTCGATTCCTGGCGGGACCACAAAAATAAATTCCAATAATCAAAATACAAATCCCAATAACATATGAATGCAGAACTACTAAAAGGCGGAGAATTTATAATCAAAGAAACCGATTACAACAACATTTTTGTTGCCGAAGAATGGAATGAAGAACAGCTCATGATCCGCGACATGGTAAAAGATTTCTGCATGAAAGAAATTCATGGAATGGGAATTGAAAAAGCCGCTTCGCTCGATGCTTCCAAAGACATGGATGTAATTGTGGGGCTGCTTGAAAAATCTGCAGAATTAGGTCTTTGCGGACTTTCCATTGATGCCGAATACGGTGGAATGGATCTTGATTTCAACACCGGGCTTTTATTTGGTGAAGCCATTGCGTTGGGCTTTTCGTTTGCCACAACCATTGGTGCGCAAACATCTATTGGCTCTCTGCCCATCGTGTTTTACGGAACAAAAGAACAGAAACAAAAATACCTTCCCGGAATTGCCACAGCAAAACTGAAAGCATCGTATTGTCTTACCGAGCCTACCGCAGGCAGCGATGCCAACTCCGGAAAAACAAAAGCAACAATATCCCCTGACGGGAAACACTATTTGCTTAACGGTCAAAAAATGTGGATCACGAACGGAGGGTTTGCTGATATTTTTATTGTGTTTGCAAAAATTGAAGACGATGAAAATCTTTCTGCTTTTATAGTGGAGAAAAATTTTGGCGGCATACAATTAGGCAAAGAAGAAAAGAAGCTG
>JAGVLY010000093.1 GCA_020054035.1 Bacteroidia bacterium
CAGAAATCAAGGTTTTTGGTTTGCTCCAGCATGTTGCGCCATTCTGCTGCAAACATCATGCGGTCGTTTTGCGTGCGGGGACTCCACATGGCGGGGCCTTTAGATTTATTCAGCATTTTAAACTGAATGGCCGATTTATCGCTTACTATTCCTGAGTAGCCGCCAAGCGCATCTATTTCGCGCACTATTTGTCCTTTGGCAATGCCGCCCATGGCGGGGTTGCAACTCATTTGTGCAATGGTTGCCATGTTCATGGTGATGAGTAGTGTTTTACTGCCTAAGTTAGCAGCAGCAGCGGCTGCCTCGCAGCCTGCGTGGCCGGCACCTACTACTATTATATCATATTCCTGAAACATCTATGCTGCTTTTTGAACGTATTGTTTGATGGTATCAAGGTCTTTTATCTGGTTTCGTTCTTCTTCAATATCGTAATCATCCTGCAAGCCGAGCCAGAATTTTGCGGTGGTTCCAAAGTATTTTGAAAGCCTTAAAGCGGTATCGGCAGTTATTCTGCGGTTGCCTTTCAGTATTTCTGAAATGCGTGTTTGCGGAATGCCAATATCCTTTGAAAGTTTATAGGCCGATATAGCAAGAGGAACAAGAAATTCTTCCTGCAAAATTTCACCGGGGTGTATGTTTTTTAGTTTTTTCATTTCAGTGGTAATCTATTATTTCTACTTCTGAAGCGTTTCCTCCATCCCATTTAAAAATGATTCGCCATTGTGAATTGATGCGGATGGAATAAAAATCTTTCAGGTTTCCTTTTAATTTTTCAAGTCGGTTTGATGGCGGAATTTGCAGGTCGGTAAGGTTTTGTACGTTGTTCAACATCCTTAATTTTCTTCGTGCAATTTCCTGTAAATCGCCTGCCAAGCCCTTTACCCGTTCACCATTCCATATCTTGTTTGTGTCTTTGTTTCCGAATGATAAAATCATACTCTTGGCGGGCGTTACTAACGCCAAAGGTAAGTGTTTTTCTAAAACCGCTTCAAATAAAAATCTTCTTTGCCCGTCATCTCGGCTTTATCAGCGGGTTTTTTGTCTTTGTATCCAAGGAGGTGGAGGAGGCCGTGTACCATTACGCGGTGCAGTTCTTTTTCAAATGGCACAGTGTAGGTTTGGGCGTTTTCTTTTACGCGGTCAATGCTGATGAAGATGTCTCCGGTTATAGTAGGCAGTGTCTGCTGACTGCCTACTGCTGACTGCCCACTGCCTACTGTATTATCAAACGTAATAATATCCGTAAGTGTGTTATGGTTCAAATGTTTTTTGTTCAGCGCAAGCAGGTAATTATCGCTGCAAAAAATGTAGTTGAGCTCGGCTATTTCTGCGCCTTCTTTTTTGGCAACGGTGGTTAGCCATGTGCGGACATGGGTTTTGTTTTTGAGGGTAAATTTTATGTCTTGGGTAAAGAAGGTTATCATCAACGAATAACGAATGTGTTACGAATATACGAATGTGCGGCACGGCAAATATGGGAATGTTATTTTAAAACTTTTGTAAATTTGCCTTACCATTATTTAAATCAACTGCGCATGACAAAATATACCGTAACCATTGACACAACAAAAAACACAAAGTTGTTTCTTGATATGATGCAGTCAATGAAATTTGTTAAAAATGTGGAGGAAGAAAAACCGGTATCGGACAAACTTTCTGCTGCCGAAATAAAGTTGTTGGAAAGCCGTTGGAACGATTATCTTAAAAACCCTGATGATGTACAAACCTGGAAACAGGTAAAGGCGGAGCTAACTAAAAAATATGCTCGCTAAACCTGTTAGCTATACAATTGTTTTTCGTCCGGTTGTTAAGCAGGAGTTAGCTGAAATAGTTGAGTATTACGAAGAGCTTAAACCCGGACTGGGTTTATTGTTTATTGAGGTTATTGATGTGTTGTTTACAAGGATTGAAAAACATCCTCTGCATTTTCAGGTAAAACATAAAAGCATAAGAAGGGCAGGGTTGGAGGATTTTCCTTACAACGTATTTTTTAGAATACACAAAAACCAACTTATTATACTGGCGGTTTTGCACCAACGGAGAAACCCTAAACGTTGGAAAAGCAGAAAGTAGTTTTTGTTTTTGAGGGTAAATTTTATGTCTTGGGTAAAGAAGGTTATCATCAACGAATAACGAATGGATTACGAATATACGAATGCTGGTGGTGGGCAAATATCGGTTTTTTTACCACAGAGAAATTTACCACTAAGGCACTAAGAACACCAAGGCTCACTAAGTAAAAATTTCTTTGTTATTTAAAACCTTTCCTATATTTGCTCACACAAACCCCACCTCAACCACAAAATGAAACACGCTGTTATGCAAGATAAAGCACCAATGCAAGCCTTATACAGCGCGGGTTTGCACACACACAGTTCTTTACTAAATAGCTTTTTAAATTTTAAAAGAAAGGCAGTTGCGCAAAGCGCAACAGCCTTTCTTTTTTTTATGATTTTTTGTTCTGTCGCTCAGGCGCAAACATTATCTACTGATGAAAAAATTGAAGTTCTTGGTTTGGCTGCTCAATCAACTAATGTAATTTCAGTAGCAGTTGACGGACAATTTACATTACAAGAATTAGAACAAGCCAATAAAGTAAAACAGGCTGGGATAAGCGATGACTATATCGTTTATATCTTAATAAATAAAATAAAATTATCAGAAGAAGATATTGCTAAAACAAAAGGACATATCAGTTCTGGTTTGTCTGAATCCATTGTAAAAAAATCGTTGTATGAAAAGCAGCGATTTGATAAACCAATTTCGGCTAATACAAACGAACAAAAAGTAATAAAAGTTGAAAAAGAAAAACCTACAAGCTCATTAATAACTTTTAAAAATAGAATAGGTGTCGGTTTTGGTGGTGTAATGGCTGTAGAAAATTTTGCTAGTTCAAATCCAAAGAATGCACATGCAGGTTATGCACGTGGAGGGGTTTATGTTGGGTTTAATTATGCGCATTATTTTTTTAATTTTTTCGGTATTTCTCTCTCTGCTCAATACACCCATAATTTTTTTGACGAACTTACTTTTGCCAACCAAGTTAAACAAGCATATGAAGACCAAGGTTTAGATATACGGTCTTCTACTGTAACCTCAAGCGGATGGAATGTCTTTCATTTTGCAATTGGACCTAATTTTTTTATTCCCTTTAATCAAAGAAATACTGCTGGTCTGGAATTTAAACTCAACGGTGGTTTAGCTACAGTTTATACTCCAAAAATTGTATCGTCAGCGTTTACCTATAATAATGATCAAGCTAAAATTACACAAAACAGCAACTATCAATTTACAGGTATTATTGATGCGGGTATAGGTTTTCGGTTTTTAGCAGGCAGCAAAACTTATATGATGATTAATATGGACTACCTCTACACTGAAATATCGGGTGTTAAAGTAACAGCTGTAGCATATGCAAATAATCAATTTGCAGATAGCAATCAGTTTAAAATGAATCAAGTAGTAAATAATGTTCTTATTGGATTTTCCATAGGAGGAAGGTTTTAATTCCTTTATAAACACCCCCAGAAGTCAACAGTCTCACACATCACAAATACAATTAAATAAACAACCCAGCTACAAAACCCTCAAAAACTCCAAACCATGCCAATGCCAAGTGAAATGGGAATAGCTATTCCCCAACCAATCAAAGACGCAATTATTACCGACCTAACCAATGCGCTTAATGCCCTAAACGGCATAAAAGTAGTGCAGCTAACGGCCAACGAAAGGCAGGGCGCACAGAGCATAGCCGAAAAACGTTTTCCCTATGTGCAAAAGGGTGTTAAGGCACTTGCACCATCGTATCCCAATCTGCAGCCCAATTTTTTAAGCCTTGCCAATGCCGAGAATGATTTGGATACCACACAGGACATGACCGAGATACTGCTGCTGGTAAAAGAAATTACCGACCGTTTTACCGACTTTGGTTTGGCAAGCGAACACTTTGCCTACCAATATGTACGTAAGTTTTATGCCATAGCCAAAGAGGCCCAAAGCGTAAACACGCCCGGTGCCGATACCGTGGTAAGCGAGCTGGCTCCCTTGTTTGAAGGGCAGGGCAATGCTAACGAACAACCTGAACCCATTATAACATAGCCATAAAGGCTTAGAAAAAAAACTCCCGTGTATGCTGCACGGGAGTTTTTTTGAGCCAACCCCCTAACCAAACGCACTTTTAAACTAACCAAACGCACCCTGTTACTAACCAAACGATGAATAAATATAAGCAAACAAAGCCATATTGTATGCAAACGCATTATATACCTATGCAAACGATGTTACATGCTAACTAAACGCACATTATAACTAACCAAACGCACATTAATACTAACCAAGCGCACACTAATACTAAACCAAACAGCTTACAAGCAGCCTTTAATACCCTCTATTACATCTTAAACAAACCATAAAAACTAAAAAAATGGAAATTTTAAACGAAGAACAATCAAAAGACTTACACCCATTGCGCCCGGGGCACCACACCTTAGTTTACTCAAAACTATTGCAACTAAAAGTAGGGCAAACACTCATCATAAAGCCATCGGACTGGGTAACAAAATCATTACCCTACCCAACCATACGCAGAGTAGCCAAAAACACAGGCTTTAAATTTGATTACGGCCGCACCCCGGATGGCAAAAACTGGATGGCCAAAAGGGTGGGGTAGGGGAGTAGTTGATATTTATTAGGCAGTTTGTCTCCCTGAGCTATCGGGACGAAGGGGTTTAAAATCGTTGCGCCTCTGCGGTAAAAACCCTCTGTGTCTCCGTGCCTCTGTGGTGAAAACCAAAGTTCAGCCCACAAAAAAAGTCCTGCCTCAACCGAGACAGGACTTTTTTTATTTAAAACCCAATAAATTGTTTACGCTACAGCCTCTGCTGCTACAGGAGCAACCGATACGTAAGAAACGTCATCCGCTTTTTTCTTGAAAACGACAACGCCATCAACCAAAGCGAATAAAGTATGGTCTTTACCAATACCTACATTCAAACCCGGGTGGTGTTTAGTTCCGCGCTGACGCACGATGATGTTACCTGCAATAACCGCTTGGCCGCCAAATATTTTTACGCCAAGACGTTTGCTATGTGATTCCCTGCCGTTTTTGGTACTACCGGCTCCTTTCTTGTGTGCCATGTTCTTTTAGTTTTTTAAAATTATTCTTCTGTTTTTTCTACTTTCTCTTTCTTAGGCGCTGCTTTTTTAGCTGCTTTTTCGCCACCAATGCTCTCAATCTGAATTTGAGTAAGGTATTGACGGTGACCATTTGATTTCTGGTATCCTTTTCTGCGTTTTTTCTTGAAAATGATTACTTTATCATCTTTCAGGTGGCTCAGGATTTTAGCAGAAATTTTAACGCCTTCTACTTTTGGAGTTCCTACGGTTACTTTACCGCCATCTTCTACCAACAAAACGTTGTCAAACTCAACGTTTGCGCCTTCTTTACCTTCCAAGCGGTGTACATACACTTTCATGTCTTTTTCCACTTTAAACTGTTGTCCGGCTATATCAACTATTGCGTACATTTTACTTGTTTTAATGTTAATAACTTGTTCTCAATTTTTTTTGAGGGGCAGCAAAGGTAGAAAAAGATTCATTCTCACCAAATGAAAAATTAATGTCTTTAAGGGTTTTTCAACTAAAAGAGGCGCGAAGGTAATAATTTACAGGTCTTTCAGGCTGTCAAATGCCTAAAAAGCCAATGTAGAATTAGCCTTGCTTACATCCAGCTTTGCGCTTTTACCTATATAAATAGCACAATTTGCGTCAATATGCCCTGCCGGAAAATTAAAGCAAACCGGGAAATCATATTCTTTTACCGCATCTACTATAATTTCTTCCGCAGTTTTCCCGAAAGGAATGGTGTTGTCTTTCATATCAGTCATTCCGCCAATAACCAAACCTTTCAGCTTGTTTAATTTGCCTGCCCGTTTCATGGCCATCATCATGCGGTCAATATGGTAGAGGTATTCATCAATATCTTCAATGAAAAGTATTTTGCCCGCAGTATCAATATCCGAAACAGAACCTAACAAGGAATAAAGAATGGAAAGGTTGCCACCAACCAGTATTCCTTCTGTACTTCCTTCTCTGTTTAAGTCGTGTGCAGGAAACTCGTACGTTGTTCCCCTCTCCCTCGGAGAGGGGTTAGGGGTGAGGCATCTGATAAGGCTTTTAGCAGCATCACTTTCGCCTCCTAACTTTTTCAACTGCACAGGCATAATGGAATGGATGGTTTCTATTTCAAAATTCTCCCAGATGTGCGAATGCAAAACGGTAACATCACTAAACCCGCAAATCCATTTCGGATTTTTTCTGAAAGAAGTGAAATCCAGTTTGTCAATAATGCGAACCGTTCCGTAACCACCCCGTGCACACAGAATAGCTTTGATCTCAGGATTATCCATCATCAATTGAAAATCCTCCGCGCGCTCATCATCCGTTCCCGAAAACTGGTTCAGTTCCTTGAAAAGATTTTTGCCAAATACAATTTCAAAACCTTCTTTTTCGAAACACTCAACCGCAGACTGTAATTCCTCGCGACTGATTTTTCGTGCGGTTGAAACAATCCCGATTTTGTCTCCGGGTTTTAAATAAGGTGGTGTCATTTTATATCTTTGTCCGGTTCTAAAATTTAACCGCAAAGAACACAAAGTTTTTCGCAAAGAACGCAAAGATTTTTTCTCTGCGGAACTTTGCGCCTTCTCTGCGAACTCTGCGGTTAAAAAACTCAAGTATGAAAAACTTCAAACGCTACACCGTTACTGCCGCTTTGCCTTATGCCAACGGACCTTTACACATAGGGCATATAGCAGGCGCATATTTACCTGCCGATATTTATGTGCGTTTTTTGCGCCTCCGCGAAAACGATGTTATTTTTATCTGTGGCTCTGATGAGCACGGTGCAGCCATTACTCTGAAAGCAAAGAGAGAAGGAATTACTCCTCAACAGTTAGTGGATAAATACCATGAACTGATGAAGAATGCCTTTGCAGATTTCGGAATAGAGTTCAGCATTTATCACCGAACATCAACTCCTTTGCATCACCAAACTGCAGCTGATTTCTTTTCGGTGATGCACAAAAAAGGAAAGTTTACTGAAGAAACCTCGGAGCAATATTATGACGAGGAAAACAAGCTTTTCTTGGCTGACCGCTATATAACAGGCACCTGCCCAAAATGCGGAAACGAGAGTGCCTATGGCGACCAATGTGAGAAATGCGGAAGCACACTTAGTCCTACAGATCTCATCAATCCTAAATCAGTATTAAGTGGAAAAACTCCGGTGATGAAAACAACTTCACACTGGTATTTACCGCTTGGTGAACACGAAGTATGGCTGAAAGAATGGATCAATAAAGGAACGCTGGATGGAGTGGAACAACACAATCCTGCTGAGTGGAAAAATCAAGTGCTTGGTCAATGCAATTCATGGTTAGATGCCGGCTTGCAAAGCCGCGCGATGACCAGAGATTTAGATTGGGGTGTAAAAGTTCCATTGCCAAATGCAGAAGGAAAAGTATTATACGTTTGGCTGGATGCACCTATCGGTTATATATCTGCCACCAAGCAATGGGCAGAGGATAATAAAACAGATTGGGAACAATGGTGGAAATCAGAAGATACCAAGCTGCTGCACTTTGTAGGCAAAGACAATATTGTTTTTCATGCATTGATATTTCCGGTAATGCTGCGTTCGCACGGAGAATTTATTTTAGAGAATAATGTTCCTGCAAATGAGTTCTTAAATCTTGAAGGAGATAAAATTTCCACCTCCCGCAATCATGCAATTTGGTTGCATGAATATCTGCAAGACTTCCCGAACAGGCAGGATGAATTGCGTTATGTATTGTGTTCCATTGCACCTGAAAGCAAGGACAGCGAATTCACGTGGAAAGATTTTCAGGCGAGAAATAACAACGAGTTGGTTGCTATACTCGGCAACTTCGTGAACCGCTCGGTGGTACTTACACACAAATACTTTGAAGGCAAAGTTCCGGATGTAAAACCCGACACTAAATTTCTGCTCGGCATAAAAGATGCGTACGATAAAGTGGAGCAGAATATTGAAAAATACAGGTTCCGTGAGGCATTGGCAGAAGCAATGAACGTAGCTCGTTCAGGCAATAAATACCTTGCGGATAACGAACCTTGGAAACTCATAAATACCGACAAAGAAAAAACTGCGGAGGTAATTCATACCTCGCTTATCATTGCTGCACACCTTAGTATTTTGCTCGATGCGTTCCTTCCCTTCACTACTAAAAAGCTGCGCACTTTATTGGGAATAACAAAACCAGTTTCCTGGTTTTTTGAAGAAACTGCTTTGATACATCCCGGACAAGAGATAGGTCAGCCGCTGCACCTCTTCACCAACATCGATGACGAAACCATTCAAAAGCAGTTAGATAAATTGCACTCAATGAAACCAACTCCGGTTGCTGCTGAACCGGCTGCAATAAAACCTTCCAAACCCGAAATAACATTTGAAGATTTTGTAAAATCAGACATCCGTATCGGAACAATATTGGAAGCAGAAAAAGTGCCGAAAGCAGATAAACTTTTGAAATTGTTGGTTGATACAGGTATTGATAAACGCACTGTTGTTTCGGGTATTGCAGCGTTTTATAAACCTGAAGATATCATTGGGCAGAAGGTTTCTATTTTGGTAAATCTTGCTCCGCGAAAACTGCGGGGAATTGAATCACAGGGCATGATATTGATGGCAGAAGATGTGAACGGAAAGCTTTGTTTTGTTCAGCCTTCGGAGAGTATGGGGAACGGGGGAGAGGTGAAGTAAAAGCCAATGCTTATATTTGCAATATGAAAACGTTTTTGCAAGAAAAACTTCCGCAGGTAAAAGATATTTTCAAACATCATAAAGTTAAGAGCGCATCAGTTTTTGGTTCGGTATGCACTGAAAAATTTAATGCAGAAAGCGACATCGATTTCATTGTTAGGTTTGAAGATGGGCTTGATCCGGTTGAATATTCCAATCATTATTTCACCATCATATCTGAATTGGAAAAACTTTTCCAACGCAGCGTTGATATAGTAGCAGAAGAGACTATTAAAAATCCGTATTTCATTAAAGTGGTTAACAAAACCCGAACATCGGTTTATGAAGGATGAGATTAAAAAACTGTTACTCGATATTTCCGAAAGCATTGCGGGTATTGAAACGCATATAGGATCTAACCGAAACTTTTTCAAGTATCAGGAAAACCGAACAGTTAGAAAAGCAGTTGAGCGCGAACTTGAAATAATAGGTGAAGCGATCAACAAGATTTTAAAAATGGATTCGGAAATTAAAATCTCAAAAGCTCGTTCAATTGTGGATATGCGCAACAGAGTAATCCACGCTTACGACTCAATAAACGATACCATCGTTTGGAAAATAGCTACTGTAGATATTCCACTTTTGAAAGCAGAAGTTGATGAACTTTTAGCAGAATAGTAGGCTACACCTTCAACGCTTTCTTCGCCTCAATGCTTGCCTGAATATCTTCCAGTCTTCCTTTTGGAATGGCACTGATCAGTTTCTGCGTGTACTCTGTTTGCGGGTTGTCGCAGATTGCATCTGCATCACCCATCTCTTCTACTTTTCCTTTATTCATTACTACCATGCGGTCGCTCATGAATTTCACAACTGACAAATCGTGTGAGATGAAAATATACGTGAAATGGAAATCGCGTTTCAGCTCGTTGAGCAGGTTCAGAACTTGCGCCTGAATAGATACATCCAATGCAGAAACCGACTCATCACAAATGATAAACTGCGGACTTAATGCCAACGCACGTGCAATGCAAATACGCTGACGTTGACCTCCCGAAAACTCATGAGGGTAGCGGTAGAAATGTTTTTCTTCCATGTTCACACGCTTCAGCAGTTCCAGCACTTTGCCTTTTCGTTCTTTATCGTTGGCTAATATTTTATGGACTTGCATTGGCTCCATAATGGCTTCGCCAATGGTGATACGCGGGTTGAGTGACGAATACGGGTCTTGGAAAATAATCTGTAAATCCTTGCGAACGGCACGCATATCTTCGTTATTCAGTTGCACTAAATTTTTCCCTTTGAAAATAATATCGCCTGCGGTCGGTTCTATCAAACGCAGAATGGTGCGTCCCAATGTTGTTTTTCCGCAGCCGCTTTCGCCTACCAAACCAAGTGTTTCGCCCGGGTACACATCAAAGCTTACATCATCTACGGCCTTTACGTAATCTTTTGTTTTTCCGAAAAAACCTGACTTGATAGGGAAATGTGTTTTCAGATTTTTGATAGTGAGAATAGGTTCTTTCGCGTAAAGTGTTTTATGTGCAACATCACGCTCTTCCTTTGTTACTATAGCTTTATTCAATATTTCGCTGATGCTGGAAGCAAGTTCAACAATGTTCCCGTTTTCATCCGTGCCCATAAAATCGGCAACGGTGGGTAGCCATTTCAAACGTCTGTCCAACGGTGGGCGGCAGGCTAACAAGCCTTTGGTATAGGGGTGTTGCGGGTTGGCAAAAATTTCCATCACAGGTCCCTGCTCTACAATTTTTCCTTTGTACATCACCACCACTTTGTCGGCAAGCTCGGCTATAACACCAAGGTCATGCGTGATGAACATAATGCCCATATCGTGTTCGGTCTGCAGCTTCAGCATCAGGTCGAGAATGGTTTTCTGAACCGTTACATCCAGCGCGGTGGTGGGCTCATCGGCAATCAATATGCTGGGGTTGCAGCTCATGGCCATGGCAATCATCACACGCTGCTTTTGTCCGCCCGAAATCTGGTGCGGGTAGGCATCAAAAATTGCTTCAGGGCGAGGCAACTGCACTTCTTTGAATAGCGCAATGGTTTTTTCTTTTGCTTCCTGCTTCTTTACTTTCTGGTGCAGCATAATGGC
>JAGVLY010000072.1 GCA_020054035.1 Bacteroidia bacterium
AACAAATATAAAGAAATCAATTGTTAGCGAAACGCTAAATAATAAAGGCGTGAGCGGGGGTAATGTGCCGGAGGCAAAGGAATAGGCGGCACGAGCGGGACGCTCGCGCCAGCGGGTGAAAGGCAATGGAAGCAGCAGCAAAAGAGCTTGATTTTGTAGAAGCAGCCCGTCTCCGTGATGAAATGTACGCCATCGAAAAGCTAATGAAATCGAAATGATTTTTTAATACATTGCACCCACAATTTTAACATTAATTAACGCTATGAAAAAACTTTACACGCTTCTTTTTGCCGCTGCTCTTTATTGCACCACTGCAAATGCACAGATAAGTGCAGGTGGCCAACCTGAATCATTTTCAAGACCTAACCTCAGCGAAAGTTTTGAGATTAAGACCATGCCTGCGCTTGACATTCCTGCAATTATTGCAGCAGAAGAAGCGCGTGGCGATGAACCTCGCCCTTATAAATTCGGTGAAAATATTCCGGTTGTTTTTTCAATGGCTAACTCAGGAACATGGGTAGAACTTAAAAAAGGAAGAGTGTGGAGATTGGGCATAAAATCAGAAGGTGCTTTTACACTCAATTTTATTTTCAATCATTTCTATATGCCTGAGGGCGCAAAGTTTTTCATCTACAATGCTGACAAAGATTATGTATTGGGTGCATTTACATCCCAAAACAACCGCGATGACCGTGCATTCGGAACTGACATTGTTAAAGGCGATATGGCTATTCTTGAATACTACGAACCTAATGAAGTGCGCGGACAAGGCGTTATAAAACTACAAACCGTAACGCATGGCTACATCAATATTTTTGATGTTACGGGAGGCGGTTCAGGCTCTTGCAACAATGATATTAACTGTCCGGGCTGGGAAGACTGGCAGGACGAGAAACGTTCTGTAGGTATTATGATTGCTAACGGCAGCGGATTTTGCACAGGCACTATGGTAGTGGATGTTCCGCAATCAGGAACACCTTATTTTTTAGGTGCAAACCATTGTATGGGTGGAAGTCAGGCTGCATGGGTTTTTCGTTTTAACTATGAGCATACTACCTGCAACCAGAGCGCAACACCGGTTGCACAATCTATAACAGGTTCTACGTTGAGAGCAAGTTCAGCACCTTCTGATTTTGCTTTGATGGAACTGAGCAGCGCACCTCCCGCAAATTACAATGTATATTATGCAGGCTGGACAAACGATGGGTTAGCTGCAACACAGGCAACAGGTATTCATCATCCAAGCGGTGATGTAAAGAAAATTTCACGTGAGAATAATACATTGACTTCCGGAACATGGGCAGGTACTCCTGCTAACAGCCACTGGACGGTTGGTTATTGGGATGATGGTGTAACCGAAGGAGGTTCATCCGGTTCGGGCTTATGGGATCAAAACCATAGATTAGTTGGACAATTACACGGTGGTGCATCTGTTTGTGGTGGAAATGATTTATCGGACCAATATGGAAAATTCTCTCTGTCATGGCTGGGAGGAGGAACAAATTCAACTCAATTGAAACACTGGCTTGATCCCGATAATACAGGAGCAGTAGCAGTTGATGGATGGGATCCAAATTCTCCTACCGTTGCTTATGATGCAAGAATTACTTCAATCACTTCTCCTGTTGATCAGGAAAGTTATTGTTCAAGTGATGTAACACCTGTGGTAGTAATTAAAAACTCAGGAACAACAACACTTACTGCTATTGACATCACTTATGATTATGATGGTGGAACATCGAGCGTTTACAATTGGACAGGTTCATTAGCAACAGGGGCAACAGCTACTGTTACCTTGCCATTGGCTACGCTTGCCTCCGGTGTGCATACTTTTAATGCATCAACTTCTATTGTTGGCAATGCAGATGAAAATACATCTAATGATTCGCTTTCATCTGAATTTACAATTGTTGCAAACGGAAATACATTAACACTTACCGTTACTACCGATGGCTACGGTGATGAAACCACCTGGGAACTGGAAGATAATAACGGAACAGTAATCCACAGCGGTGGTCCTTTCGGAAATGATGAAACAACCACAACTGAAATTTGTGTTGCAGGCACGGGATGTTATACATTTACAATGTTTGATTCTTTTGGTGATGGAATGTGCTGTGCAGAAGGAAATGGTTCATTTCTTCTGGAAGATGAAAACGGTTATGAACTGGCATCAGGTGCAAGTTTTACATCCTCTGATGCTACCAATTTCTGTTTGCCGATAACAGCTACACCACCAGCTACAGCCTTTACATCTAATAATCAGCAAATCTGCGAAGGCATGATTGTAACCTATACTAATCAAACCGTTTCTTCTTTGCAGGCAACCTATGCATGGACTTTTCAGGGAGGTTCACCGGCAACAAGTACAGCAGCAAATCCAACTGTTACCTATACCAATCAGGGAACATACGATGTGCGCCTGATTGCTACTAACCAATTTGGCAGCGATACAACATTACTTGTTGATTATATTACAGTAATTGATGCTCCAAATCTTTCAACATCTTCTACGGTTGATCATGTTGGTGCGCCTTTAGATGGAACTGCTACTGTAGATGTAACAGGCGGAACACCTCCTTATATATACAGTTGGAGTAACGGACAAAGTTCAACTTCTGCCAATTCTACCAACACAATTACAGGAATTGCTGCAGGCAACTATAATGTGCAGGTAACAGATGGAAGCGGTTGTACGGTTTCGCAATCTGTTCTTGTAAGCACCAATACAGGAGTTGAAGAGCAGGAGTTGGAAGCATTGGTAAGTGTTTATCCAAACCCTGCAAAAGATGTTGTTACAATAGAGCTTCCTTCAGGTAAACAGGCTAACATTTGTGAACTGTATAATGTAATAGGAGCAAGAATGGAATCATTTTCTGTTGCAGGTAAGCAACGTTTTTCAGTTGACCTGAAAGCAATTGCAAAAGGAGTTTATTTCCTGCGCATAAATGTTGACGGGCAGCTTATCACCAAAAAAATTATCATCGCAAAATAATATTGACATTAATCCGAGAGCCCCGCAGAAATGCGGGGCTCTTTTTTTACACTAAAAATGAAGACACTATTATTCATTTCTGCATCTTTTCTTTTATTCTCCTGTGCCGGAAAACAAACTGCTGAGGAAATTAAAACGGTAATTGATTCAATGACGGTAACTACAGCAAAAGCAAACGATTCAATTACTGACATTGCAGTAAAAACGGATTCGCTCAAAGTAACACCGGTGGAAAAGGTTGAGGTAAAAGCAGAAGTTCCGAAAACTGAAAAGAAAGAAACAAAACCAGCAGATAAAAAGAAGGAAACTAAAGTTGCTGACAGAACACCAAAGGTAATTGTTGATGTCAACTATCAGATTCCCGAAGCAAAAGGAAAAACTTACCGCATTAAATCATTTATCATTGCCGGCAATATTTTATCAATTGATGTATCCTACCGCGGAGGTTGCGGACAACATACCTTTGAACTTTACAGCAATGGTCTTTTAAAGAAAAGTTTACCTCCCCAGATCGATGTGTTTTTAGAACACAAAAAAGAAAATGAAACTTGTTCAGAAGAAATAAAACAAACACTGAAGTTTGACATCAGTGCATTGAAAAAATCAGGCTACGATTTAATTGTTGTGAATATTAACAGCGCTGATAATAAAGTGGATTGGAAGGTTCAATAACTCTTGCTGGTAAATTTCTCCAGCGCTTTTAACTCGAGATCAACTTTTTCTTTCCACATTTTTTGTTGTGCATCATTCAAACTATGCTCACTCTCGCGGTCATAATCATCCTGCCTGTCAGCACACGCTTTAAAAATGCTTGAATAAGATTTATCCAGTTCCTTAATATCCTTTCCGCACGGGTCACTAAGTTCACTCACTTTCTTCCGCAGCATACGTGTATAAAGTTCAGTAATATCAAAGTGAACCTGCTCGTGGCGAAGTAACTCATCCGAATCAGTTTCCTTGGTCCATGATTTATGTACGTTGAAGTAGCAATAGATTTTCAGTTTTAGTTCCCCGTTGTTGCAGGCAACCTCATAACCAATCCCGGCTTGTGTCATAGCAAGCAGGTTGGTATTATTGTCAGGTTTCCCTTTAAAATCTTCCCACTTAAGTTTTCTGTTGGCGTTCCAGTAAATGGTGTCTTTGCTTTGTGCCAAAGAGTTTAGCGAAATGAATAATGAAAAGGATAAAAGCAAGGATAATTTCATATGCTTATAAACGCAAACTTTATTGATTTGTTGTAATCTCATAAATAAAAAAAGTCCCGCTGCAAGGCGAGACTTTTAAAACTAAAAGGTGAGAATTCTTATGCTTTCTTCACGTTAACCGCGTTAGGTCCTTTTTTCCCTTCCTGAACCTCGAAAGATACTTTATCGTCCTGACGAACCTGATCTACTAATCCGGTTGCGTGAACAAATACTTCTTGGTTGGTTTCATCTACGGTAATAAATCCGTAGCCTTTTGCTGCATTGTAAAATTTTACTGTTCCTGTTGACATTGTGTGGTTTGATAAATGATTAATAATTGCCGCAAAATAAATACTTATTCCCATACGCCCGACAAAAAAGTTATTTCATCCTGTTAATTAATCATTCTGTTCAGATTAAAATGGTGTTTAATCAATTTATACAATAAGATTTGTATTATTGAACCATAAACCAAACCCATTTAACTATGCAAGACAATTCACTTTTAACGATTATAATGCCCATTGCTTTAGGTGTTATTATGCTTGGACTTGGTCTCTCGCTAACCATCGCTGATTTCAAAAGAGTAGTAGTTTATCCCAAAGCCGTTTTAGTAGGACTCGCTTGCCAGATGCTGCTACTGCCATTGGTTTGTTTTGGCGTAGCAAAAGGTTTCGGTCTTTCACCCGAATTGGCTGTTGGACTGATGCTCTTATCAGCTTCGCCCGGTGGTGCAACGGCTAATCTTTACAGCCATCTTTCCAAAGGCGATGTAGCGCTCAACATCACACTTACTGCGGTTAACAGCGTACTCACACTCTTTACCCTTCCTTTTATTGTAGAACTTTCGTCTGCCTACTTTTTTACCGAGCAGGAATTGAAAATGCCCTTTGAAGAGGTTTCCAAAGTTTTTGCAATTGTATTAATCCCCGTTGCAATAGGTATGATTATTAAATCCAAAGCACCTGCAATTACCCTCAAGTTAGATAAACCCGTAAAAATTTTGTCGGCAGTGTTTCTCGCCTTGGTTATTATTGGCGCAGTTCTGAAAGAAAAAGCCCATATGCTCGAGTATTTTCAGCAGGTAGGTATTCCCGCATTGGTTTTTAATTTGCTAAGCATGATTACAGGTTATTTTGTTCCCCGCCTCATTAACCTTGAGAAAAAACAAGCCATAGCCATAGGCATGGAAATAGGAATTCATAACGGAACATTGGCAATTTTTATTGCCATAAATGTTTTAGGTAGTTCTGCAATGGGTATTCCTGCTGCTATTTACAGCCTCATTATGTTTTTTACCGCAGCTATTTTTGGTTACCTCGTTAATCTTAAAAAAGACTGATGTCCAATAAAACCATTCTCATCACGGGAGCAACATCAGGCATTGGCGAAGCCGCTGCCCGTATTTTTGCTGTCAATAAGTACAACCTAATTATCACCGGACGAAGACAAGAACGACTTGAAAAACTTGCCGATGAATTAAGAAAACAAAACGTTGAAGTTCTTACCCTGTGTTTTGATGTGCGCAAGAGTAGTGAAGTGGAAAAAAGTATTTCCTCTTTACAAGGCAACTGGAAAAACATTGATGTGCTTATCAACAATGCAGGTCTTGCTTCCGGACTTGGTCCTATCCAAAACGGAGAAATTGATGACTGGGAAAAAATGATTGACACCAACATCAAAGGTTTGCTCTATGTTACCCGTGCTGTTACGCCTTTAATGATTGCACGCAGCAGCGGACACATCATCAACATTGCTTCGCTTGCAGGTAAAGATGTTTATCCCAATGGAAATGTGTATTGCGCCACCAAACACGCAGTGGATGCGCTTTCCCGTTCCATGCGCATTGACTTATTGCCGCACGGAATCAAAGTAACCAACATTGCACCCGGCTTGGTAGAAACAGAATTTTCAGTTGTCCGCTTTCACGGTGATAAAGAAAGAGCAGATAATGTTTACAAAGGTTTTCAGCCACTAACAGCAACAGATATAGCAGATGCTATTTGGTATGCAGCCTCGCGGCCTGCTCACTTTTGTGTGAACGACATGGTGCTTACCCCGCTTGCGCAGGCCAATGCTTATGTGGTAAATAAAAAGTAATTATTTAAAAATATCCCACATCACTTTGCTGCTGTTCTCAGCTCTTCCCAGTCCAAGTATTTCTGAAATTGTTGCGCTCAGGTTTACGTGACTATACTGTGTTGCCGTTGAATCGTTTTCCTTGAAATCGGGACCAATGGCAAGCAAACTTATTTTACGGCAACCGTTGCAGTCATCACCATGTGATACAAAACCATCAGCAACTTCATTCAGGTGTCGCCCATGATCGTTGGTTATGAAGTAGGCTGTTTTGCCGGTGTACGCAGCATCGGCTTCAATGTAATTGATAATAACCCACGTCAGTGAATCGGTGCTTTTTATTCCGTTAATATATCCGTCCCAACTGCCTTGGTGTGCTGAGTAATCAGGGTTGCGAAAATTTACAATTGCAAAAGCGGGATGATATTGAGTGATGATATTTTTCAGGCTTCCAACCGTTGCCGTATCTTCACGATAACCCGAACCTGCCCCGCTTATTCCGCAATCTAACGAAGGCAAAAATTTTCCTTGCCAGTTTTGGTCTTTACAATCTCCCAGTACATATAATTTGTCTTTGCTCGTAATAACCCATGCCGCTTCTTTCGGCTTATCCGTTTTTGCCAACCATGCTTGCAACAGCGATGGGCGTGAAGGATATTCATCGCCTGTGTTTTCCAGTTCTTCGTAACATCCCGTTGTTATCGCAGCATGACCGGATATGGTTTTTGTCAAACCGTTATTAATAAAACTGCTGCAAAAAACGGCTTGCGGTTTCAACTGCTGACTTTGGTATGGAATAAGTGCTTGGGAGGGATAACCCCACGTTTCGCTCCAACGTGCACCATCAATTACAATCACAAAAATATTTTTTGCAAGGTAAGATGCCGATGATGTTGAAGCAGTGTCGGGCAATTCAAGACAAGGATTTTCAGGCTCTGAAAACCAAGGCAGAATCGGGTCGGTTGAACAGGAGTTCAGCAGGAAAATAAAAACACAGAGAATGATAATTCTCATGTTCTTATTTTCAATAGCCGAATACATCTTCCAGCGTCAGATATTTCACTTCACCGTATTTCTGTAAAGTTGGAATATCCAATTTCTTTTTATCACCCAGCACAAGAATGTTAAAGTTTTTTTCTTTGAAATAACTGTTATGAAATGCTTTCACTTCTTCCAATTTCATTGGCTGCACTTTTTCAAAAACATCTTTGCGCAGGTCGTAATCCAGACCTAATCTTTTTGCGCGCTCGTAACTGAACAGCACACCTGATTTAGTAATCCGCTCTGTTCTTATTTTTTGGATTACCGCATTTTTAGCCGCATTGAAAAGATGTTCTGATTCAGGCATTTCATTCAGTAAATCATTCATACCTTTCATAGCTTCCGGCAGTTTATCTGCCTGTGTTCCAATGTATGCGAGAATATAATTTGCTTTTTCTTTTTCACCCGGACTACGGAATGATGCAAACACCGAATAGGCCAACGCTTTCGATTCGCGCATATCCTGAAATACTACTGACGACATTCCGCCACCAAAATATTCGTTGAATAAAGAAGCCTGCGGCATAATGTTCTTGTTGTAGTTTTCGCTTTTTGAAAGCATCAACACTTCCGCCTGTTGCATATCGTAATTTACAACATACACCTGCGTTTTTTCAACTCCAAGTTCAGGGAACGAAGCCATAGAAGGAAGTGGTTTTAAAGTTTCAGGAGTTTTGTGTAGTTTGTTAAGTTGCGCTGAAAGTTTGTCTGAATCTTCCGAGCCGTAATACAATACTCTGTGCTCGTAAGAAGTAAGTTCTTTAATCAGTTGAACTGCTTCTTCGGGTTTTAATTCACTCAACTCTTTCTCTGATAAAATATTGGTGAAAGGTGATTTATCCCCGTAAACACCGTAAGCATACATGGCATTCCAGAGTATTTCATCTTTTGAAAGTTTTGCATCGGCACGTCTTTTCAAAATGTCTGCATTAAGATTTTTCAGTGCTTCTGGATTTGGCTGCGCATCAGCGAGCAAGTCCTCAAACAAAGCAAGTCCTTTCTCAAAATTTTCGGTAAGTCCGCTCAGGCTCACCCACACTTGGTCGTTTGAGTTGAATACATCAAAGGAGCATCCTATTTTATACAATTCCTGTTTTACTTCTGCGGGTGTTAGTTTTGAAGTTCCGAGAAAAGGAAGGTATTGAATCGCAATCGGCAATTTTTTGTTGGTCTTGCTGCCCATATCCAAAATGTAATACAGGTCAAACGTTTTATTCTCATCATTCTTTTTGTAATGCAGCGGAATGTTGTGGTTGAGTGTTACTGTTTTTATATCCTCTTTATAATTCACAAAAACAGGCTCAATATCAGGAACGGTTTGATCCAGAATATTTTTCACAAAATCACTTTGTGATTCACGGTTTACTTCCACAGGCGTGATCTGCGGCTTCTCTACTTTCTGCACATTTTTGTCTTCGCCTGTGCGTTTGTAAACCACAACGTAATTGTTTTTGTAGTTAGCATTAGCAAAATCTGTAATCTCTTTTTTAGTGATTTTGGCTAATTTTTCTGTTCTTGAAACATAATCCTGCCAAGGAACTCCAAGAATAAATGATTCAACAAATTTGTCAGCACGGCTTCTGTTGCTTTCATAAGATTTCAATTCTTGTAACTTCATATCGTTGATTACCGCTTCCAGCAACCAGTCAGGGAAATCTCCTTTTTTAATCAACTCTAATTGCGAGAGCAAAAGGTCTTTTGCTTCTTCCAACGTTTGTCCCTGTTTCACTTCTGCGCCCATAATATGTGCAGAATAATCTTTCATGATCAATGGGTAAGTCCAGCCTTCCAGCACTTTTTGTTGTTGATTAAGATTTAAGTCAATTAATCCTGCTCTTGAATTGTAAAGTAATTTGTCAATAACAGTAACCATTTCAGCATCGTGTGAGCTAAAACCGCCAAAGCGGAAACCCAATGCCATCACAGCTGCATCAGGTCCCACCACTTCTTTTACAATCGGTTCCTTAATTTCATCTTCAACAGCTACAACAAATTCCTGTTTTGGTTTTTGCTGATAAGAACCAAACATATTTTTAATCCACACAATGGCTGAATCGGGATTGAAATCTCCTGACAAGCAAATGGCCATGTTGTTTGGAATATAATTGTTGTCAAAGTATTTTTTTATTTCAGTCAATGAAGGATTTTTTAAATGCTCAACTGTTCCGATAGTAGTTTGTGTTCCGTAAGTATGCTTTTGAAAAAGCCCTTCCAGCATAGCATCCCACAGTTTGCTGTCATCGCTGTCTAATGAAATATTTTTCTCTTCATACACCGCTTCCAACTCAGTGTGAAATAAACGCATCACAGGTTTACGGAAACGTTCCGCTTCAATTTCTAACCATTTTTTCATTTGGTTAGAAGGAATATCATTTACATAAACCGTTTGTTCCACCCAGGTGTAAGCGTTCGTTCCTTTTGCGCCAATAGCCGACATCAGTTTGTCGTATTCATTTGCAATCGCGAATTGTGCGGCAACACCCGAAACGCTGTCAATAATGTGATACAGTTTTTTGCGTTGTTCGGTGTCCGTTGTTTTGCGGTAAACCTCAAACAGACTGTCAATAGCATTAACCAAAGGCTCTTCTTTTGCAAAATCTTTTGTTCCGAATTTATCGGTTCCTTTGAACAACATGTGTTCAAGATAGTGCGCCAATCCTGTTGCATCTTTCGGGTCGTTCTTGCTTCCTGCGCCAACCGCAATATAGGTTTGAATGCGCGGTGCATCTTTGTAAACCGACATATATACTTTCAGTCCGTTCTCAAGCGTGTAGATGCGCGTATTCAGCGGGTCGTTGGCAACGCTTTCATAGTCTGCACTGGGCTTTTTATCGTTGCAGGTGCACGATGTTAAAACCAAAGAAATGATAGTAAAGCTGAAGAAAATGAATTTGAATTGTTTCATGTTTTTGTTGTGTTTAATTATCAATCTATTTCTAAATCCAATTGTTGGCGAAGTTTGTTAATGCTCGGATTTTTCTCCGCCATGTGCATAAATTTTTCGCGTTGCGTGTAAAGCTTTTTTATGTCGGCAAAATAATTAATTACAGTTGTCAGTTGTATTTCCGTATTCATAAGTTCTTTGCGCAGCACTTCAAGAAAATCAAGCTTTTCAACATCTAATGCTTTTTCGGCTGCTTCATTGTCAATCTCGAGTTCAATAAAAAAGTTTTCTTTTAAAACAGGATTGCTTTTGGTCAAAGCGGTGTGAGCAAAACTGCTTAATTTATTTTGTTGCTGAAGTTGTCCCACTGATTTCTTCCACGCAGTTTCTAATTCTTGTTGTGTGAAAGATTTTTGTGCTGCTTTTCGTTCGGTAATTGCACTTTCTGATTCAACTTCTGTTGATTTTACTTCTGCTTTTGCAGCACTTGAAGTATTAATGGAAGTTGTTCCTGAAATTATTCTTTTTGTGTAAACCTGTGGTGCAGCCTCTTTTACAACGGGTGTTTCAGAGGTAAGTGGTTCAGATTTTTTCTCAACCGTTTCAGCTGCGACAACAGTGGCTTTTTCCGTTTGAGCAGGTGCTGAAACAGCATTTGGGCTGTTAATCAGATTTTTTTTTTCAGGTTCGCCTTGTTGCTGGCTTCCTGTAAGTGAGCAGATTTGCATCAGTGCAAGTTCTACCTGCAACCGCTGGTTCTTACTCGTCTTATAATTGATGTCGCACTTGTTGGTGATATTGATAGCTCGCAGCAGCGTTTCCATACTGTAGCGTTGCGACTGATCCATGTACTTGTCTTTGATATTTTGCCCGACTTCCAGCAATTGAATAGTTGAGATATCCTTGCATACCAATAGATTTCTAAAGTGTGACCCCAAGCCATTGATGAAATTATGTCCGTCAAAACCGTTGTCTAAAATTTCATTAAAAATTACCAAAGCTTCCGGAATATTGCTTTCCAGTGCAGCCGCAGAAATTTTGAAGTAATAATCGTAATCAAGAATATTCAGGTTTTCAATTACTGCCTTGTAGGTAAGTTTATTTCCTGCAAAACTTACAATCTGGTCGAACATGGAAAGTGCATCGCGCATGGCACCATCTGCCTTTTGGGCAATAATGTGTAGCGCATCAGGTTCGGCTTCTATGTTTTCGCTCTTAGCAACATACAGAAGATGTTCAACAATGTCTTCAATCTGTATGCGCTTAAAATCAAAGATTTGACAGCGCGAAAGAATAGTGGGAATTATTTTATGCCTCTCTGTTGTGGCCAGAATAAAAATAGCGTGCTTGGGCGGCTCTTCCAGCGTTTTCAGAAATGCGTTGAAAGCCGCAGTTGAAAGCATGTGAACCTCGTCAATAATATAGATGCTGTATTTGCCAACCTGCGGAGCAAAGCGCACCTGATCAACTAGGTTGCGGATATCATCCACCGAATTATTGGAAGCCGCATCTAATTCATGAATATTAAACGAAGCATTTTCGTTAAACGAAACACATGATTCACATTGGTCGCAGGCTTCTGTTGCATCCGTAATATTAAAGCAGTTAATAGTCTTTGCAAGAATTCGGGCACAGGTTGTTTTGCCCACTCCGCGCGGACCACAGAATAAAAATGCCTGCGCAAGATGATTATTCCTGATCGCATTTTTAAGCGTGGAAGTAATTGATTTTTGCCCTACCACCGTGTTAAACGTGGAAGGACGATATTTACGTGCCGATACTACAAAATCACTCATTTTTTCCGAATGGGACGACAAATATAAAATTTAAAAATACCTGTAAGTAAATTTTAGGATTTGTTGTGATTCTCTAATCGTTGAGTTATGTGGACTAAAAGTTTGCATGATTATCAAAGTGTTGATTAACATAGTCAAATGGTATTTTTTCTTGCTCAAGTCTCCAATTGTTTGTCATTATGAGATTGTAAAGTTCTCTTTCATCGTCAGTGAGATTAAGTGTTGTTGTGTCAGTGGTCGGCTTACCTGAATCGTTTTCAAAGTATTTGTCAAAGGTTGACTTGTCCATTAAAACACTTTGAGTATGGTCGAAATGATTTCTAATTCTTGATAACATTTCAAATCCGTGAACATCAATGTCGCCCCAATAAAGAACGGTTATGTCGTTTAACCATTTGGCGTTTTGAATATTTGTGACTGCATTACCTTGTCCGAAAATTGCAATTGTTTTGTCCATTTTAGGCAATGTTAAAGTGGTGTATAGTGTAGTCTTATTTTCAACTATGAGAACTTGTTTTAAAGGAAGTTTCAGAGTTTCAAATTGACTAACAGGAATAGAAATATCGTCAAGATTTGAGAAGAAAGATTGACTAATATTTTTGTCCAATACCTTAAACCTTACTAATGATTCCTTAAACTTTAAATTGAAGCGTTTTTCAAATTCTCTTTCGTTAAGATTAATATGATTTTGAATAATTACATCAAGTAATTCGGCTATAATACTTTGATTTGATTCAATAAATTTAGTGTGAACATTTGCAGGTAACTCTCTGATATAAAGATTTG
>JAGVLY010000044.1 GCA_020054035.1 Bacteroidia bacterium
ACTCAAGAACCAAGAACCAAGAACCAAGAACCAAAATACCTGACGCACAAAACTTATGTCTTGTTTCTTGCTTCTTATCTCTTGCCTCCCCATCTTACTTATCAATATTGTATTCGTTGATTTTACGATACAATGTGCGTTCAGAAATACCTAATTCAGCAGCGGCATCTTTACGTTTGCCTTTGTGCTTTTCCAAGGCACGTTTAATCAATCCGATTTCTGTTTCTTCCAATGAAAGCGATTGTTCTGCCACTTCTTCCGGAACTACAAAATGTTCTTCTTCCTTATTTTTACGTTGTATCTGAATTCCGTGATCCATGTCCTGCAAAGGCTCCACTTCACGATACAATTTATTAATCAGCCCTTCATTTTTCTCGCGGAATTGCTGGTTGCCCTCTTCATTTGAAATCAATTCAACGACTAATTTTTTCATATCGTTGATATCCTTCTTCATATCAAAAAGCACTTTGTATAATAACTCGCGTTCTGAAAATTCGGGATTGTCTTTCGGCTTTTCATAAACCGCAGGCAGGTTGGGTTTGCCGTTATCAGTGGGCAGATAATGTTGAAATATTGCCCCTGAAATATTGCGCTCTTTTTCAATAATAGAAACCTGCTCCACAATGTTTTTCAGTTGGCGTACGTTACCGGGAAACGTGTAGTTTTCCAACATGCGCACTGCATCATCTTCTAATTTAATAGCCGGCATGCGGTATTTCTCTGCAAAATCGCTTGCGAATTTGCGGAAGAGCAAATGAATATCTTCTTTTCTGTTGCGCAAAGACGGAACATAAATAGGAACCGTGTTCAACCTGTAATAAAGGTCTTCACGGAATTTTCCGCGCTCAATTGCCTGAGGAATATTTACGTTAGTAGCAGCCACCACACGCACATTTGTTTTTTGGGCTTTTGATGAACCCACTTTAATGAACTCGCCTGTTTCCAAAACACGAAGCAAGCGGGCTTGTGTTGCCAACGGCATCTCCGCAACCTCATCCAGAAAAATAGTTCCGCCATCAGCTACTTCAAAATAACCTTTGCGTGTTTCGTGCGCTCCGGTAAATGAACCTTTCTCGTGTCCGAATAATTCTGAATCAATTGTGCCTTCCGGAATTGCTCCGCAGTTTACAGCAATGTAAGTTCCGTGCTTACGTGCGCTTAATTGGTGAATAATTTTCGGGAATGTTTCTTTTCCCGATCCGCTTTCTCCTGTTACTAAAACAGTGATGTCGGTTGGAGCAACTTGCATCGCAACTTCTATTGCGCGGTTCAGCAAGGGCGAGTTGCCAATAATTCCAAAACGATTTTTTATCTCCTGCGTTGTCATTTTTAAAAGAAGCAAGAGTTAAGAGGCAAGAAACAAGATTTAGCTTTTTTCATCATTCAATATTTTTTCTCTGAAATTATATATCATTCTTTGAACTTCAATTGTTAAATCCAGTGTTTTATTTAACAATTCTTCATCACCGTAATTTCTTCGCTTACAAATCAACAATTGAGTTTCAATCTCATAGGAAGAGGAAAGCGAGGTGGATAAGAACTCAGCAAAATGAAGGTTAGTTCTTTTGCCTGAACCTTCAGCAATGTTGGAAGGAACAGAACAGGAACACCTGTTTATCTGAGAAATCAAATTATATCTCTCTTCGGTTGGCAAGCCTTTAGTGTAATTAAAAGTCAAATCTGTCAAGTCCATTGCTTTTTCCCAAATTTTAAGATTTTTAAAATTATGAGCCATCTTCTCTTTCCTGATTCTTGGTTCTTATCTCTTGTCTCCCTTCTTAAACTGCTTCACCAATCAAGGTTCCGCCTGTGCATTTGGTAGCCAGCACATTCACAAAATCTCCTTTCTTGAAATTGCCTTTCGGGAAAACTACAACCGTGTTTTGTGAGTTACGTCCTGAAAGCATTTCCTGTGATTTTTTCGAAAACTGTTCCACTAAAACTTTGTGAACTTTTCCTACACCAGCTTTTACTTTTTCTGCTGAATGTTTCAGTTGCAGGTCAATTACTTCCTGCAATCTTTTCAACTTTATATTTTCAGGAACATCATCCTTCATATTCTTCTCAGCAAAGGTTTTAGGGCGTTCGCTGTAAGCAAACATGTAGGCAAAGTCGTTGCGGACTTCCTGCATTAACGAAAGCGTTGCCTGATGTTCTTCTTCTGTTTCACCGCAAAAGCCGCTGATAATATCGGTTGAAATTCCGCAATCCGGAATAATTCTTTTGATTGCTGCAATCCTGTCTAAATATTTTTCACGTGTATAGCCGCGGTTCATACGCGTAAGCATGGAAGTGCTTCCTGCCTGAACAGGTAAGTGAATGTAATTACAAATGTTCTCGTGTTTCGCGATGGCATAAAGCACATCATCTGTCATATCCTGCGGATTGGAAGTGCTGAAACGCACACGCAACTCAGGCGAAACAAGTGCCACCATTTCCAGAAGATTGGCAAAAGTTGTTGCTGTTTTCTTCTGCTCTTCGGTAATTTCTTTCTTCAAACCACCACCGGCATATAAATAAGAATCTACGTTTTGTCCCAGCAAGGTAACCTCACGGTAACCACGAGCAAAAAGGTCTTTTGCTTCTTCAACAATACTTTGCGGGTCCCGGCTACGCTCACGACCACGGGTAAAAGGCACAACGCAAAACGCACACATGTTATCACATCCGCGCATGATGCTGATGAATGCGGTAACGCCATTGCTTCCCAAACGAACAGGGCTGATGTCGGCATACGTTTCTTCGCGCGACAACAATACATTCACGGCCTTTTGTCCGCCTTCAACGGTTTCAATCAGCTTAGGTAAATCGCGGTAAGCATCAGGACCTACCACAATGTCAACTATTTTTTCTTCTTCCAAAAATTTGGCTTTCAGGCGTTCTGCCATGCAACCCATTACGCCTACAATTATGGATGGATTCTCTTTTTTTCTCTTTTTAAATTCAGTTAAACGCTGGCGAACACGTGTCTCTGCATTTTCGCGGATAGCGCAGGTATTTATTAAAATTAAATCCGCTTCGGTTTCGTCAGTTGTAGTGGAATAACCTTGTCCCACCAGAATGGAAGCCACAATTTCGCTGTCAGAAAAATTCATGGCGCAGCCATAGCTTTCAAGGAAAAGCTTTTTGGCCTCACCCCTACCCCTCTCCAAAGGAGAGGGAGATGGTAGGACAATCGCTTCGCCCTGTCTTGTTTCGTCAATCGTTTTTTCTTCGTTAAATTCCATTCGTGTTTCCTTGGTAAAAAAAGGGTTGCAAAGATATTCAAAATCATGAAAGGTGACAATATGTCACGAAGAAAGAACAAACCTTTAATCGAAAAGTTCGTTCGACAAACTCACAAGTTTGCCCGTTTAAAGAAAAATACTTTATTTTTGTGGGCTTACTCAAAGAAAACCAATTGTTTAAATCAAAATTGCAAACAGTAGTAACCAGTTTTTGCGCAGCAGTTTTTATGCTGTGCTTTTCATTCTTTTCAAACGCCCAACTTTCAGTAAATAATACACAAACGCCAACCCAATTGGTACAGAATGTTTTGCTGGGAAATGGGATAACAGTAAGCAATATAACCTATACAGGAACAGCAAATGCTCGTGGTTTTTTTAACGGAGCGACCTCAAATATAGGTCTTGCTAGTGGAGTTATTCTTACAACCGGAGGTATTGTAAATGCTCCGGGCCCAAATAACGATCCTGGAGCATACACTGAGAATTTTACTAATGGCGACCCTGACTTAGACCAAATTTCAACTGTTTCAACTTATGATGCCTGTATTCTAGAATTTGATTTTGTACCGCTGGCAGACTCTTTAACATTTCGTTATGCTTTTGGTTCAGAGGAGTACCCGGAATTTGTAGGCGCAGCTTACAATGATGTTTTTGGTTTTTTTATCAGCGGGCCTGGAATTACCGGGCCTTATTCCAATAACTCAAAAAACATTGCCATTATACCGAACACTTCGATACCCGTAACTATAAACGATGTAAATAATGGCTCAACTGATTGTCCTCCATTAGGAGGCGGGCCAACAGGGCCTTGTTCCAACTGCGCTTATTATATTAATAATTGCAATGGAACTACCGTTCAATACGATGGTTTTACGACTGTTCTTGAGGCAAAGGCAACTGTTATTCCCTGCCAGACATATCATATTAAACTAGCTGTTGGCGATGGTGGTGATGGAGTATATGACTCAGGTGTTTTTCTGGAAGCCAATAGTTTCAGCAGCGGAACAGTGAATATCAGCGCAGAAGCAACTTATTCAAGTACATTAAATGATACTGCTCTGATTGAAGGTTGCGGTGATGCACTTGTACATTTTGAACGCACGGGCTCAACAACCAATGCACAAACTGTTTATTTCACCATTACGGGAACAGCAGCAAACGGAACAGATTACGTACAAATACCCGACAGCATTATAATTCCGGCAGGACAAACAATTGCGGACTTAACACTCTCCAGTATTTCAGATGGAATTCCCGAAGGTTCGGAAACAGTGATCATTACCCTGCAGTTGGGTAGTGTTTGCAATGGAGCACCTCAACCTTCTATTGCTCTTACCATCAGCGATGCACCTCCGTTGAATTTAGTTTCGGTAAGTAATGATACCGTTCTTGTTTGCCCGGGTTCTGTTACGTTAAACATTACCGTAAATGGTGGAATTCCGGGATATAACTACTCATGGGACAGCGGACAAAACACGCAAAGCATTACGGTGAACCCTGCGGTTACTACAACTTACACTGTTACCGTTTCAGACACCTGTGGAAACCAGAATATTACAGAATCAATTACTGTTGGCTTGCCTAATTATGTGCCGATGGTAGTTACCGCATCCGATGCTGCCATCTGTGGAGGCGACAGCGCCATGATTACAGCAACGGTTACAGGCGGAATTCCAAATTACATATACACCTGGGATAATGGTCTTGGTGACGGGCAAACATTTTATGTAAACCCTGCGCAAACCACCAATTACACTGTTACCGTAACTGATAGCTGCAGCCTTTCTGCTACACAAACTATTCTGGTAAGTGTGGATACCGCACACGCTGATTTCACTTACGAATATCAGGGAGCGAGAACACTGCGTTTTATAAACATCAGTATTGACGCGGTGGACAGCCAGTGGTTTTTTCAGGATGGAACGGCTTCAACGGACTTCAGTCCTACGCATACATTTACCGATACAGGAACATACTACGTTCTGCTGGTGATTACCAATTCAGCGGGATGTATTGACAGTATTATTTATCCTGTGATTGCATATCCTGATTTTCATGTGTGGGTGCCAAGCGGATTTACTCCCGGCAACGACAGATTAAACGAATATTTTTCACCCGTAGGACAAGGATGGCGCTCGGCCGAAATGCGCATCTACAACCGCTGGGGCGAGCAGATTTATACCACCTTTGATACCCGATTATACTGGGACGGCAAACGCGATGACGGCACTTTTTACCCCAACGATGTTTACGTTTACAGCATGATTTTTAAAACACCGATTGGCGAGGTGCATAAAAGAATGGGGACGATTACGTTGATAAGGTAAATACCAAAATCAAGCACCAAAAAACAAGTATCAAAAGACAAATAAATAATCAAAAGGCAAAAAACAAATAGTCAAAAAGGCGCATACGTTTGAATTTTCAAGAATTGTATTTTGATTATTATTTGATATTTGCTTTTTGTATTTTGTACTTTAAAATCCTGATTATCCGATAGAGCTTTACCTGACTAAATTTTTCAATCATGTGCTGCAGGAAAGCAATCTTACTTCTGTTTTTTGTTTCCGCATTCTTCCGTGAGGCTGAGGCAACGCACATTGTTGGTGGTGAAATATTTTACCAGTGCACGGGCGGCAACAATTACCTCATCACTTTAAAAGTTTACCGCGACTGCCTTAACGGTGAAGCACCTTTTGATGACCCTGCCACCATTTCGGTTTACAACTCATCGGGGGCATGGTTGATGGACCTTCAGGTTTCGTTGCCGGGTTCTACGCCTGTGCCGCCAATTATTAATAATCCGTGTTTGCAGTATCCGCCTAATATATGTGTGGAAGAGGCGGTGTATGTTGCCGAGGCCAACCTGCCTCCTATTCCGGGTGGTTATCATTTGGCGTATCAGCGCTGCTGCCGCAACGGTACTATCCTGAATTTAAACGACCCCGGAAACGCAGGTGCTACCTATTACTGCTATATCCCCGACCAGAGTGTGGTAACGTGTAACAGCAGTCCTTATTACAATAATTTCCCGCCCATTGTTTTGTGTGCGGGCGACCCGCTGAACTTTGACCACAGCGCCACCGACCCCGATGGCGATGTATTGGTGTATGAACTCTGCGAACCCTACACCGGGGCAAGCGCCTTAGACCCTATGCCGGTGCCGGCTGCCGCACCGCCCTACCAGTTTGTGGGCTGGAATAATCCCTATTCGGGAACGTACCCCTTGGCTTCATCGCCTGCGCTGGCGATTGATGCCAACACAGGTTTGCTTACGGGAACGCCCAACACCATCGGGCAGTTTGTAGTTGCCGTTTGCGTGAGCGAATACCGCAACGGTGTTTTGCTAAGCGTAAACAAGCGCGATTTTCAATTCAATGTTATGAATTGCACTTCCAATGTTTTTGCGGCCATACCTTCGCAGACTAATTTCTGTGACGGACTTACTGTGGAGTTTTCGGATGCCAGCACCAACGGCACGTATTACCACTGGGACTTTGGTGTTGTTCCTGTTTTCAATGATACTTCGGATGTGCAAAATCCCTCGTATGTTTATCCCGATACGGGCATTTACACCGTTACGCTGGTTGTAAATCCGGGTTATACCTGTGCCGATACCGCCATTTCCACTTATGAGATTTACCCGAATTTACAGGCAGCCATTGCGCCCGTTGCCGACCAGTGTTTTCTGAATAACAGTTTTAGTTTTCAGGCGGCAGGGCAGTTTGGAGCCAATGCCGTTTTTGCATGGGACTTCGGAGGCAATGCATCGCCTCAAACTTCAACGGCCCAAAATCCTGCAGGTATTTCGTTCGGGCAAATGGGTTTGCAGCAGATTGAACTTACCATTTCGGAGAACAATTGCAGCAGCTCTGCCACTACTTCGTTTACTACGTATCCGCAGCCGGTGGCGGCCTTTGACCCCGAGCCACTGATTGGCTGTGCGCCCTACACGGTGCAGTTTATCGACAGTTCGGTGGCGGGCACTACCTTGCAATATGTATGGACTTTTGGCGATGGCGCTACCTCCACCGATGCCAACCCTCTACATATCTATGAGCAATCGGGCGTGTATGATGTAGGCCTTTCGGTAATTACTACCAACGGCTGCATTGATACCAACACGTTTTTTGTTCCGGGCCTGATAACGGTGAACCCGCAACCGATTGCCGCCATGAGTGTAGATACACCGGAGGTTTCCATCTTTGACCCCGAAATTACCTTCTTTGATAACTCGCAGGGCGGCATTGATTGCTGGCTTTTTCCCGGTGACGGCACGGATTCTATTCCGCACTGCAACTATGAATATACGTATCTGGACACGGGCAACTACACGGCCTTTCAGGTGGTGCTGAATGAGCTGGGCTGCACCGATACGGCTTACATTACGGTGCGCGTAAATCCCGAATTCCGGTTTTTTGTGCCCAACGCCTTTACGCCCGATGGCGATGGACTGAACGATATTTTTGTAAGCAATAACATGGGCATAAAAGAATTTGACATGACCATTTATAACCGCTGGGGACAATGTGTTTTCCGCACGCCATCGCCCGATGAGGGCTGGGATGGCCGCACCTTAGATGCCAACACCATTGCGCAAAATGATGTGTATGTGTATTACATCCGGTTCCGCTCGGTGTTTAATAAGGAGAAGACGTTGGTGGGGGCGGTTACGTTGGTGAGGTAGGGTTTAACAGACATCTTTCCGCCTCTCCGGTTTTTGAAGTTTAAGCCTTTGTTAAGGGTTGCCCTAAAACTATAACCCCTACCCTGCACACGGCATTTTTACATATAACATAAACTTAACCTAAAATTTATTTGCACGATATTATTTTATTTATTAACGTTGTGCCGTTCAAATTTAACTACTCATGTTAAATATCGGTTCGTTCATACTTATTAACTTCACCGGCTCAGTGGTTGCCAAGCAGCCAAGCAGCCAAGCAGCCGCCAAGGCTAACACTAACTTTTATAAATTTTCAGAACACTCGGAAAAGCAGTCCGAGGTTTCGCACAGCATTTCATGGTCTTACTCCTCCGTCAGGAGTATTATATTACACGATAGAAGCAATAACAAGTGTAACCTGTAACCCTTCCTTTAAAACTTCTCAAACTAATTCTCTTTACAGTTCTTCCTTTTCAAATGTTGCTGACAATAGTTCTGCAAGTATTGGTGAAAATAAATCCAGCTTGACAATTAAAAGCTCCCCCAACCCATTTGTTTCGGAGACAATTATGCAGACTGACAAAGTTCTCAAAAACGCAACCTTGACAATATATAACTCCTTAGGACTACAGGTAAAACAAATAAGTAATATTAACGGGCAGATTATAACTGTGCAACGCGACAATTTACCCGGTGGATTGTATTATTTTCAATTGACTGAAGATAACCAAACTTTTGCGACTGACAAATTAGTAATAACCGACAACTGAAGGTAGATTTTGATAAAAGGGATTTACTATTTAGAAAATGAAGTTGTAGCCACAGGCAAAATAATTATTCAATAATCTTATACATGAAAAAAATCATATTCTTAGTTTCTGCTGGATTTGTTATTTGTACGGCATTTATAAATCCATCACTTCCTCCATCTGATTACCGCGACTCTTATGTAGGCAGTTACCTTTGTACAAGTGAATGCAAAGTAGTCAATTCAGATTTTTCCGGTTATAATACCAATACTTCAATAACAACTATTATAGTAGCAAAAGATGCCCTTGATTCAATTCTTAATGTTACGGTCCATTCAAACGTTTTTAAAATCAAACTTAAAAACAGTAATATGATTCCTATCAAAGGTGCTCACCGAGGAAGATTTTTTTCAACCAATAGCATTTCATTCTCGTTCTCGAGTCCAATGGGTGTAAATGGGTGTAGTTATAAAGGCAAAAAACAGTAGTTGCTACTTTAATACAAATTTTCCTTCTCCACCAACCCCGCCACAACCTGACCTGAAATAATAGAAGGCGGCACACCCGGACCTGGAACAGTCAATTGTCCTGTAAAATAAAGGTTCTCCGCACTCGCGAGCGTGTTCACTTTTTTCTACCTATACTAATTTTGTAACGTGAATGGCAGGCGCGAGCGTCCCACCAATAGTGTTCGAAACCTCTATGCTTTTGAAAATTAGTCCCGAAGGGACGACCTGTTTGTAGAAAAAAGAATGCGGAATAGGAATAAGCCCCATCGGGGCGACCTGTTTACAGTGTCTTTTGGGTCGCTCCTACGGAGCTAAAAACCAAAAACTATTCTGCAAAGCTACAAACAGTGAGCCCCGATGGGGCTATGCTGATGTTTCGAACAGTAATGGGCATGAGCCTCGCGTCTGCCCTGCATATTTCGCAACACGCTCGCGGGTGCGGACGGGCGGCTTATTACACAAGGCAGCTTTACCACTAAAACTCACATAGATTTAATAAATCTGTCAGCAGGGGCGTATTATCTGCACTTGCAAGACTTTGAAGGCAACAGGGTTTACGGGCAGGTAATCAGTAAACAATAAAGTAAATGGTAAACGAAATAAGGAGCACAATTTTTTTGCCCTTACATTAATTTTCTAAAAGCGGCAGAAACAGAATTGGCAAGACTTAAAGCAAACGCAGGCGTGAAATAAACAACAGACCATGGTGTTTATTGCCGAGAAAGGCGTTCCGAATTAACGGAACGCCTTTTTTATTTTGGGTGAATTTGCATGAAAATTATTTTTTCATATTATTGTCATCCAACTAAGCGAAGCGTTCTCTTTGATACCTATAAAAAAAACTTATTAAATCAAAAAACCTAAACCACACGCCATGAGAAAAGTAACCACCCTTTTTCTGCTGCTGTTTTGTTTCAGCGCATTTGCCCAACGCACACTAACCGGAGTAGTAACCGATGAAAACGGTGAAACCATGGTGGGTGTTATCATCACCGAAAAAGGCACCAACAACGGAGCCATCACCGACATTGACGGAAAATACAGCATCAATGTATCGCCCGCTGCCACCGCACTTGTTTTTAAATTTGTAGGCTACCAGGAATCTGAGTTGGAGATAGGCACCAACAACACCCTGAATTTTAAACTAAAGAAAACTAGCATAGACCTGAACCCGGTTGTTATAAGTGCCTCGCGCAAAGAAGAAAAAGTAATGAGCGCACCGGCAGCCGTGGCGGTTATTACCTCCAAAGAAATAAACAACCGCGTATATACTACCCCCTCTGAATATGTAGTGGGCACACCGGGCGTGGATGTTATCCGCACCGGCATTGCTACCAACAACGTAGTTACCCGGGGATTTAACAACATCTTCTCGGCCGCCATGATGACCTTAATGGATTACCGCATCGCTTCCATTCCCTCGCTGCGCGTAAATGTGGGTGTGCTGGTTCCGGTAAACAACTTTGACATAGAGCGCGTGGAAGTTTTGAAAGGCCCCGCCTCGGCCATGTATGGTGCTAACAGTGCCAACGGGGTGGTGCATTACATAACCCGCTCACCTAATGACATTGAAAAAGATGTGGAAACCAACATCAACCTTACTGCTGGCGAGCGCGACATCATGGGCGGACATTTGCGCACAGCAATAAAGCTGAAGAAGGCTACCGAGAAATCACCGCTGCAAATAGGTTTGAAAATTTCAGGGAATTATGTACAGGGCCACGACTGGACATACAAAGATCCCAGCGAACCCGACAGTGCCATATTCGGCAAAACAACAGGCAGCGGAAGAGTACCATATTATGCCAACGGAGAAGAAGTGCCTGCCGATTCAATAGCAGCAGGTGTTGAGGGCGACCTTGTTCCCAACGGGCGCAATAATTTTTTGCGCAACTATAGCAGTGATGCACGTCTTGATTTTCGTTTCAATTCCAAAACAGAACTTATATTTTCAGGCGGTTTCAGTTCGGCAACAGGTATTGAATTAACAGGCTTGGGTGCCTCGCAGGTAAAAGACTGGACCTACATGTATGCTCAGGCACGCTTCCGCCACAAAAACCTGTTTGTGCAGGCCTATATGAATAGCAGCGATGCAGGCGGAACCTACCTCTTGCGCTCGGCAGATTACATTGTTGACAAGAGTAAATTTTATGTAGCGCAGGTACAACACAGCCACCAGTTTGGCGAAAAGCTGCGCTTTATTTATGGAGCTGATATGCTGCTTACCCAACCCGAAACCGACAACACCATTAATGGCCGGTACGAAGACAGCGATAATTTCAGCGAGATGGGTGCCTACCTGCAAGGCGAGTGGGATATTTCAAAAATGTTCAAGCTTGTAGCCTCAGGCCGGGTTGATAAAAACAGTTTTGTGGACAATGCATTTGTTTCACCACGAGCAGCGTTGGTTTTTAAACCCAATGCTGCCAACAACATACGCCTTTCCTATAACCGCGCCTTCTCCTCGCCTTCCGCACTTAACGTTTCGCTGGATGTGCTTTCAGAAAAAGATCCTTTTGGCTTTACTGCCGTTCCGGGCATTAACTACGGTATTGACGGAAGAGGCATCGGCAACCGCTACGGATTTATTTTCGGACACGATGAGTTTGGCACCCTGCAATTCCGCTCACCGTTCACCTCCTTTGCCAATCCTACGGGCGGCCTTGCCGATTACTGGAGTCTTAACAATTCTGAATTTAATAACGCAGTGCTTGACCCCGTGGGCGATATTGTTGCAGCCAACATGATAGCACAGGGCGTGCCTGCCGGACTGGCAAATGCCATAGCCTATGAAGTAATTGCGCCCAATCCAAACAACCCTACTATTGGCAATAACCTCATCATGCTCGACCTTGACCAAGGTGCTTTTCTGCCCGAGAATGCTGTGAACCCCGAAGATGTAAAAGACATTCCGAAAATAAAAAATCAAACCACCGTTACCTACGAGATTGGTTACAGCGGCATCATTGCCAAGCGCCTTGCGCTTACCATTGATGCTTACCGCAGCGATATAAAGGATTTTGTAAGTGCGCTTAAACTCCAGACTCCTAACGTGTTTTTAGATTATGATGACCTGCTGGTGGTTATTCAGCAAAACATTGACAGTGCACAAACTCCCGGCATCGAAACCTTTACCACCTTTGTTTTTGACGATCCTAACAATGGCGGCAATGGCAACGGAACAGCAGCCGATGAACTGGCGGCAATTGTTGCGGGTGTACCTATTGGCACCGTATCGCCTGAGTTTGCTAACGACCCCAGCTTATTATTAACCTACGGCAATTTCGGAAACATAACAGTGTATGGTTTTGATATTGGCGCCAAATATTATTTCTCAGAAGACCTGAGGCTGAGTGCCAATTATTCGTTTGTAAACAAAGATGAATTTGAAACCGAAGGCGTTATTATTCCCCTGAATGCACCCCGCCACAAAGTAGGCGTTTCATTGCAATACGATTGGAAAAAAATCGGCCTTGATATTGGCACCCGCTGGCGCTGGCAAGATGCTTTTCCGGGCAACTCAGGAGTATTTGTAGGCAATGTAAATGCCATTAACCAGATTGACGGAACACTGACCTATACCTTGCCCTTTCTGAAAGCAATGAAAGTAAATGTTACCGTAAGTAATATTTTGAACAACAGTATTCAGGAGTTTCCAGGTGCACCCTATTTAGGACGAATGACGATGGGGAGAGTGAGTTATACGTTTTAGAATTCGTTTTTTCACGAATAGCATCTTTTACTTTTTTGTAATTTTGTCTGAAAGAAAAACACCATGAATATCTCGCAACAAAAAGTTCAACTTTCCAAAGCTATCCTCAGTTCAGAAAATCCTGCCTTGCTCAAACATATTAAGGCAGTAGTTGATTCATACAAAACCGATTTGTGGGACGAGCTAAGCGATTACCAGAAACTATGCGTTGCTCAGGCAAAAGCGCAATTAAAGGCGGGCAAAGGTATTCCGCATAAAGAGGTAATGAAGAAATATAAAAAATGGCTTTCAAAATAATCTGGTCGCCAAAGGCTGTTGATACTTTTGAAATTGTAATTGATTACCTTCAAACCAACTGGACAGAAAAGGAAGTTAGAAAGTTTGTACTAGAAACAGAACACGTTATTCGGCTTATTTCAATAAATCCTCACCTTTTCAGAGCATCAGAAAAAGAAAACATTTTTGGAAGCCATTATTACCAAACATAATCTTCTTCTTTATCAAATGAATCAAAATGAAAAGACCATAGAACTACTGTCATTTTTTGATTCCCGCAAAGACCCTAAGACAAAGTTTTAGCAAAGAGAGAACTTACTCCTCAAACTTATAGCCCACGCCTTTAATGGTGCGGATAACATTGCTGCCCACTTTTTCGCGCAGCCTGCGGATGTGTACATCAATGGTTCGATCGCCCACAACTACTTCATTACCCCACACGCGATTCAATATTTCGTCACGGGTAAAAACTTTACCGGGTTTGGTAGCCAGAAAAGCAAGCAGTTCAAATTCTTTTTTCGGGAGCGTGAGTTCTTTTCCGTTTTGGGTTAATGTGTAGGTGTTGCGGTCAATGGTAAGCCCTGAAATTTCGGTAACAGGGTCGGCAATACCTTGTCCACTGCGTTTCAGCAAGGCCTTGATGCGGCTGATTAATACACGGGGCTTTATGGGTTTGGCAATGTAGTCATCAGCACCTGATTCAAAGCCTGCTATCTGCGAGTAATCTTCGTTACGCGCTGTTAAAAAAGCAATGATGGTGTCGCGCAAACGTGCATCGTTACGCAGCTCTCGGCAGGTTTCTATTCCGTCCATTCCGGGCATCATCACATCCAGTATAATTAAATCGGGCAGTTCGCGTTTTGCAACTTCAAGCGCCTGTTTGCCCGATGATGCCATAAAAACTTCAAACCCTTCTTTCTCCAGATTATATTGCATGAACTCCAGAATATCCGGCTCATCATCCACAATTAATATTTTATGTTTTTCCATTACTGCATTATTTTCAGGTTCACCTGTTCTGTCACAGAATCACCGGCAACTGTAATGGTAAAAAGATATTTGTCGATCCGTATTTCTTCGCCTTTTTCGGGAATACTCTCGTGGTGATTTAACAGCAATCCTCCCAGCGTTTCGTATTCATCCGAAACAGGAAGGTGCAGTCCGTATTCATTGTTCAGGTAGTCAATTTCCAATCGTGCCGAAAACAAAAATTCTGTCTCACTTATTTTTGCCTCTACCAATTCATCCACATCGTGTTCGTCTTCAATCTCCCCGAAAATTTCTTCCACTACATCTTCAATAGTAACCATTCCTGCAGTGCCGCCAAACTCATCCACTACCACAGCAATGCTTCGGTGCTGCTGCATAAAAACGCGAAGCAATTCCTTTGCCGGCATTGTTTCAGGAACATTTGAAACCGGGAAAATTACTTCACGGATAGTTTCCGGTTTTTTGAACAGCTCAAACGTATGAACGTAACCAATGATGTTGTCAATATTTCCGCTGTAGATCAGAATTTTCGAAAGTCCTGTCTCTACAAATTTTTTGCTCAACTCCTCAACCGTTTCCTCTACATCAACTGCTACAATTTCGGTGCGGGGAATCATGCTTTCGCGCACTTTTATGTCGGAAAACAAAAGAGCATTCTGGAAAATTTTTATTTCTGTATCAATGTCTTCTGGTTCTCTACCTGTGGTTGAAGTGGCTTCATTCAGATAATTGTGCAAATCAAGTCTCCCGAATGATTGCTCTTCATGTTTAAGATGCACTCTGAAAATGTATTTTATTATCCACTCTGATATAGAAGAAGTAACGTACACCACCGGATAAAATATCTGATAAAATATATAAACCGGAACCGCAAAAACATTGAGCATTGTATTCGCATGATTTCTGAAAATAGCTTTAGGCAAAAACTCGCCCGTAACAAGAATTAGAATGGTGGATACAAACGTTTGAATAAGCACTACCGTGGGTTCATTGCTGATAAATTCGCGGATTGGCGGCTCAAGCAATTTAGCCATAATGGTTCCGTAAAGTACCAGCACAACATTATTACCCACCAGCATAGCGCTGATGAATTTTGAAGGCGCTTTGTTGAATCCCGAAAATATTTTTGCCGGCAAATAACCCTGTTTGTTCTCAATCTCAATCCTGAATTTATTGGACGAAATGAAGGCGAGTTCCATTCCCGAAAAAAATGCGGCAAGCAGAATAGTAACTACAATCAGGACAATATAAACGGTCATCTTTTCAGCTTACTTATTGCCGGGGTTTTGCTTTTCTGATTTTGTTCGCTGTATTCTGCGAAACATATACATGGTTCCGGCTACCAACGGTAAAAATAGCAATTTATAATTTCCGTTTGCAAAGCCTTCGGTAGCCAGAAAATAGGTTACAACCAATACCGTAAGTATTGCTATAACTAACCAGATGTTTTCAGAGATTTTAAGATAATTGTTCATGATTTAGTCTTTCAGATTAATAGTTCCTTTTATATCCTTGATTTTATATTTGGTAAAACTCTGATTCGACTCTAAGCCATTGCCGTAAATGATTTCTTCAGCAGTGGTTATTTTCACAAATTCTTTGGTGTGAATCAATGCTTGTTTTTTGTCCCATATCAAATGTTCGGTATTCAGTTGTTCGCCTTTTTCATTCACCACTACTACATTATTTTTTGCTTCCATTATTTCATCTTTCTCACGACTGATAGCATAGTTTGCAGAAAGATGTGAATTGACTTTCATGGAATCATCATAGAATAAAACCTTTACTCCTTGCGGCATTTCCATATAAGGGTTTTCACCCGTAAATCGCATCATCACAGGCGCGTTAAGTTTAACTTTTATATGTCCCGAATCGCTGTAAATTACTTCCATATCCTTACCTGATTCTACAGGATAATTGCTTCTTGCTGTTACGGTATTTACTTCATCAATATCATTTTCGCAAGAGGCAAGAAAAGATGCAGCTAAAAAAAGCAGTAATGTGCTTGAACGAATTGTTTTCAAAATACGGTTAATCGTATTTACGTTTTAAAAACCATTTATCGTTGAATGTAAAGCCCAGTCTCAGGTTTACATATTGTTCCTTAATCAGGTCATTGGCAGTTGTACCTCTTTCACCAATTTCAAAAGCGAGGTTAATCATACTTGATTTACGCGCAATCGGGAAACCAACGCCAAACGTTAATCCATAGTCGTTAAGTTGTGTGCTTTTTAGTTGCAGGAAAGTTTGTGTGTAATAACCACCTAATCTTAAAACTGTTTTTCCTCTTCCTAAAACCTGATCTTTTCCAATGCCGATTTCTGCACCGCCTGAATATCTGCGACTGTCAGAAAGTGCATCGGTTTGCCCGAATGCCTGGTAATTACTCCAGTTTTGCTGCAAATAATCAAAACCAAATTGCCATTTTCCGGCTTTCTTATAAACTACTCCTCCGCCAAAAGACATTGGTAAGGTAACAGAACCCGGACTTGATTTCTCATACTTCACGGTGTCTTTTATATTGTCATAACCTCCGTCTGCTGTTTGAACTTTCTGGAAACGTTCAGCCAAAGTAGTTTGTGAACCTTTTATGTTAGTATTAGGTGTAAACACAGCACCAAAAACCAAACTAGTACCACGCTTAAATGTGTATGAATATTGTGCCCCAAGATTAAAATAGAAGCCACCCAAGTCACTTGAATTAGTTTGCTTGAAATCAAAATAAGAAGAGCTATTGTATTCTATTCTGCGTTCTCTGTCAAGTGTTCCGAACAAGAATGAAGAATTAATACCAAAAGAAAGTCCGCTTGCCCATCTCAGGCTTCTTTCAATTTTTTTGATTTGCGCTGAATCTTTTTCTGCAATCAGCGTTTTATACTTTTCTGATCTGCGGAAGCGTGAAATTGAGTTTTTAAACGGCTGAACCGAACTTCCGATATAGAATTGATTCAATCCGCCTTTGCCTGTAAAACTATTACTCACGGGAATTTCAGTTCCTGAAAGTGTATCCGAAACACTTGAACTGTCACTCATTCCATAACCTACGCTGCTGTAAGGTTTCAATCCAAAGCAACCGCCCCACCATTTTGTAACGGGGAAACCAAAACCGAAATACTGAACCGAAGCATTGGTTACCGTTTCATTATTACGTGAATTTTTCAGGTTACCGTAAGAACCCATAATCCCTGCATCAAACGAAGTAAACTTAATAGCTGTGTAAGAAGCAGGATTATTAAAGTTGATAAAATCAGGAACAACAGAATCTTCGCGTACAGCAAAACTCAATCCGCCCATACCTGCATTCCGTGCATGTGAGAATGTTTGCAGGTCACCAATTCCGTAGCGCGAATAGGGTGAAGAAGTGCCTGTCTGTGCCTGAGCTACAGATGATAGTGCAATAAATATAAAAAAGAGGAATCTATTTGCTCTTCTTATCTGCATTATAGTTGAGGATAACATTTAAGCCGCGAAGGGTTAAAAACGGGTCGGCAAAGATGTGATTTTTTAGCTCGTTATCAAAAAATGGTAGGTCTCCGCCTGTAAGAACAACTTTCATATTGCCATAACGCGCTTTAAAACGATTTATTATTCCTTTCACTTCTTCCATTAAACCTAACTGAACGCCAAGCCTTATAGCCTGTTCGGTGCTTCCACCGCAAAGTTCATCGTCATCGGCTTTTTGAACCAATGGAAGCTGAGCTGTAAACGAATTCAATGCTTTGAAACGCATATCAATACCGGGTGAAATATTTCCGCCTAAGTATTGGTTTTCAGCATTTACAAAATCATATTTGATGCAGGTTCCGGCATCAATTGCCAATACATTCTGCGAAGGGAACAGGTTATTTGCACCCACTGCTGCTGCTATTCTATCATTACCCAGTGTTTCGGGGGTTTTATACAATTTTTCTATCGGCAAAAAAGTTTTGCTGTCTAATTTTATCAA
>JAGVLY010000101.1 GCA_020054035.1 Bacteroidia bacterium
ATACATATGCTTATTTTGGGCATGAGGCCTTAGACCATGCACTCGTTGGAAATTATGCGCTATTACAGGCAAGTAACGGGGAAACCTTTCTAAACTCTGCAACAGGTACACCAATTAATTTCAGGCTCAATAATGTTAACCAAATGATTTTAACAGGTGGCAAATTGGGGGTAGGTACTACCGCGCCCGGTGCTACACTAAATGTTATTCACCCAACAGCTAACACTACACCTACCAAACCAACCGGTAACTGGGCAGGTATTATTGAAAATAACCAGGATGCTAACGATAGCCGACACGGCCTTTCGGTAGTTGCCCGTTGGGGAGGCGCAGAAACCAAAGTGTTTGAAGCAGCTTCTTATTGGAGCGGTTCGGCAGAGGCTTACACACCCATATTAACTGTAACAGGTGGTAGAAGAGTGGGTATTGGAACAGCAACGCCTGCTTATGAATTAGATGTGGTCGGTACAGCCGGAGTTGGCTTTCTTACGGTTAAGCCTGAAAATAACACTTTTGAAGGTGGTCAAATACTGTTATTAAATACTACTTCTACTAATTCTACTTACATAGATAATTATGATGGCAATGTGCGTATTCATACCTTAGGAGTCGGAAAGGTGTTTCAAGTACTTGGTGGTAGTGGTGGAGGCGGAGTTAGAGTGGATGCATTAGCCGGCACCGGCACCCGACCGGTTTTTGCAGACGCAAGTGGAACACTGTTTACAGTAGGAAACGGAAGAACCTATTCCACAAAAACTGGAAACTCGGGTAATCTTGGAGGCGGTGAAGTTGGAGTGTTAAACACAGGAAACATTAATGTTGTAAATGGTGAAGTGATATCTATCATTACTTCAACAGAACTACGAAATGCAAGCGGTAGCGGTTCGGACCGTTTTAAAATAAAATTGTATATCATCGGCACTGGCGGCTGCGCTGGCATTGGTACCATTCTACTTTCTCAAACCATTACGGGAGAACCTAACGCGGATCATAATTCATTTTATACCTATTCTCATAGTGATATATGGCAGTGTAACTGTAACGGAACAGTTCAGTTCCAAACAAATGCCGATAGGTTTGATGCCGATGATGCCTGGCAACATCAAACCGCAAAAATACTTGTAACTAAAGAATAAAGAAACCTTCTCCTGTTAGAATAAAATTCTGATGATGCCTTTCGCTAGCAAAATACTTCACTGTTGAGAACTATTAAATAATAGTAAAATATCATTAGCGTTTTGATGTTACAAATAGGCTTTATTATAGCGCAGAAAGGACGAGCGCTTCTTCCTTCATCAATTCCTTCACTGCATTATCAACTTCTTTTAAGCGATTCTGCTTTTCAAGAACATAAGGCTTTGCAACTCTTTCCTTGCAATCTTTTATTCCGCAACGTTCGCAGGTTTCATTCACAATTTTTATGGGAACATTGGTGTCGTTCCAGAATGCAACCTTCTTTTTGAAATCGTTATTCACTAAAAAGCCAATCGTTACGGAAAGATTAGCGTGTGGCGTTCTTCCAAGCCTGCGTGCAAGGGTGATGCAGAAATACTCATTGCCGCTATTAGCATATTTTGAGCGCTGCACAGCCACAATGGGACTATTGTATTTTTTCTGCTTTTTTATTTCTTCCAGTTTTTGAAAGACACCAATTGAAATCCATCTGCGGCAATAATGCTCGTTCAATTCATTGCGGTGTGGCTGGTGCAACTGTGACAGGTGTAATTCTTTTGAAAGCGAAAACTCCTCATCTCCCAGATTATTATTGAAGCGCAGAAAAAACAGATTATTCAACCCAAAATAACGCGGAATAAGATTGGTAAGTCGGTGCATGAACATTTCAGGAGAAGTATCAAACTTATCCATCATTTTCAACAGTTTTTCACCGTCAAATTCTTTTGCAGCAAAAAATGATTTTAAATCTTTCACCAACAGGTTGCGGTTAATAAGTAACGCACCTGCAAAATAACTCGCTTTCATGTTGCTTAAAACTTGCTCAAACGAATTGGCTTTGTTCCAGGGCGTAGTATAAGCGCGTTCTTTTAAATCTAAATATTGATAGCCGATTTCCTTAGCATAAATAAATGCCTTTTGCGAACCTGCCAACTTGTTGTTAATCATAAAACGTTTGCCATTGCTGAGGTAAACAGAACGCAGGTTTTCAAGAGATGGAACACTGCTCAGTTTCTTTTCGTCAATTTTGTAGCCGAATTTATTGACAACAATATTTTTAAGTTCATCAACGGTAAGAGGCTTTTCAGTATTGATTTTATACTCAGATATGAATTTCTCTACCGCTTGCTCAATTTCTTCAAAGTAGTTTTCGTGCATTTCCTGGTAGGAACGCACAGCAGCAAAATAAAAATGCTCGCTTGTCATGTCATAATCGCGGGCAATTTTATTAAGTGTGCTGATGAATGCTGTAACTTTTGCAGGAGCATTGCTTACCAACTCCACAATTTTTTTCTTGTCAATCCCAAATACTTCCAACGGAAGTTCCTGAATAAAATTATTCTCCAGAAAACGACTTACATGCGATAAAGATTTGCTTGTTTTCAATGAAACCAGCTTATCATAAGAAACACCCAGCGCATTGGAAATGGCCCCGATTTTCTCCGCTTTCGGGTATTTTTTGCCTTTTTCTATTTCATTAAGATAGGAAACCGAAAGTCCGCATTTTTCACTAAGTTCAAGAAGTGAGAAATCATTGTCCTGCCTTAGCTGCTTGAGTTTCAGGCCAAAAATGAGGCGAATGTTTTGTTCGTTATTGTGCATGTGTGCGGTGTGCAAAACTAATACTTTTGTTAATAAATTGCGAAAAAATAATTTTAGCGAAATTTCGCTGGGAACGGATTTTTGTTTTAAGTTTGCGCCAAATTTCAACAGAGAAGATATGTCAGCAATTGCAACTATTACCGGATTGGAACTGAAAGCGGAATTGCTTCCCGGTTTTGAAGATATACTAACACCCGAAGCATTCGAGTTTGTAGTAAAACTTCAGCGTAACTTTAATAAGAGAAGATTGGAACTGCTTGCTGCACGTGTTGAGAAGCAAAAACAAATTGATAGTGGAAAGCTTCCTGATTTTTTGTCTGAAACCAAAAACATTCGCGAAAGCGAATGGGTAGCTGCTCCAATTCCTGCTGATTTACAAGACCGCAGAGTGGAAATTACCGGTCCGGTTGACCGCAAAATGATTATCAATGCGCTGAATAGCGGTGCAAAGGTTTTTATGTCGGATTTTGAGGACAGCAACTCACCTTTTTGGAACAATAATATTGAAGGACAAATTAACCTGCGCGATGCGATCCGCAAAACTATTTCGTTTAAAAACGAAGCAGGTAAAGAATATAAACTGAACGAGAAAACTGCTGTCCTGATGGTTCGTCCTCGCGGATGGCATCTTCCTGAAAAGCATGTTGCCGTTGATGGGGAAATCATGAGTGGTTCGCTGTTTGATTTTGGTTTATTCTTTTTTCATAATGCAAAACAACTGATTGCAAACGGAACAGGACCCTATTTTTATTTGCCAAAAATGGAAAGTCATTTAGAAGCAAGATTGTGGAATGATGTTTTTGTTTTTGCACAAAATGAATTGGGAATACCACAAGGAACAATAAAAGCAACAGTTCTGATTGAGACTATTACTGCAACATTTGAGCTTCACGAGATAATTTATGAACTGCGCGAACACATGGCAGGACTGAACTGCGGACGCTGGGATTATATTTTCTCTTACATCAAAAAATTGCGCAACCTCAATGGCTATGTGCTTCCCGATCGCGGTCAGGTTACAATGGCTGTGCCTTTCATGGCAGCTTATTCCAAATTGGTTATTCAGACTTGCCACAAACGCAGAGTTCATGCAATGGGCGGCATGAGTGCTTTTATTCCGATTAAAAATAATGAAGCTGAAAACAATGCAGCGATTGAAAAAGTGCGCGTTGATAAAGTGCGTGAAGTAACTAACGGACATGACGGAACATGGGTTGCTCACCCTGGTTTGGTTAGCGTTGCAATGGATGTTTTCAACGCAAACATGACTACACCAAACAATTATTCTATCACAAGAGAAGGTGAAGTTACCACACAAAAAGATTTATTGACGGCACCCGAAGGAACTATTAGTGAAGCAGGTTTGCGTATGAATATCAATGTCGGTATTCTTTATATTGAAAGCTGGTTACGTGGTGTTGGTGCTGCTGCATTACATAACTTAATGGAAGATGCAGCAACGGCTGAAATCTCCAGAACACAGGTGTGGCAATGGATTAAGAACGGCAGCAAATTAAATGACGGCAGAACGGTTACTTATGAATTGTTCAAAGAAATCCTGCCTTCGGAATTGGAAAATGTAAAAGCATACGTGGGTGAAAACGCTTACAATTCAGCAACGATGAAACGTGCGATCGAGATATTTGATGAATTAGTTCAGCAAGGCGATTACAAAGAATTTCTTACCCTTCCTGCCTACGAGGAAATTGATTAACCGGATAGAACGCAGATTTATTAGGATTTTTATGGTTTTCGCAGATTTAAATCTTAACAAATCTTAATTATCATAAAAATCAGCGTTCCATCACTCAAACAAGAATCAATAAACAACAACCCCAAATACAAATCCAAAAACAACAAATGGCAACTAAATTAGAACGCGCATTGGCGCTTAAAAAAGAATGGGAGACTAACCCACGCTGGAAAGATGTTACACGCAGCTACTCAGCCGAGGAAGTAATTAATATCAGCGGCTCGGTGCCGGTTGAATTTACACTTGCTAAAAACGGAGCAGAGAAATTATGGAACCGCCTTCAAACCGATTCGTGGGTGGCTGGACTTGGTGCATTGACAGGGAATCAGGCGGTACAGGAAGTTACAGCAGGAATGAAAGCGATTTACCTTTCAGGCTGGCAGGTAGCAGGTGATGCAAACCTTTCAGGTGAAATGTATCCTGACCAAAGTTTGTATCCAGCGAACTCAGTACCTTCTGTGGTTAAAAAAATCAACAACGCTTTGATGCGCAGAGACCAGATTGAATACCTTGAAGGTGAGCCACAACGCGATTGGATGGTGCCTATCGTTGCCGATGCTGAAGCAGGTTTTGGTGGCAACCTGAATGCTTTTGAGCTGATGAAACAAATGATTGAAGCAGGTGCTGCCGGTGTGCATTGGGAAGACCAATTAGCTTCTGCAAAAAAATGCGGACACTTGGGCGGCAAAGTTTTGGTGCCAACACAGGAAGCAATCAACAAATTATTAGCAGCGCGTTTGGCGGCTGATGTGTGCAATACTTCTACATTAGTTATTGCCCGCACAGATGCTGAAGCTGCAAACTTAATTACAACAGATGTTGACCCTCGCGATGCTAAATTCATTACAGGCAAACGTGCTCCTGAAGGCTATTACTACGTAAAAAACGGTTTGGAACAAGGAATTGACCGTGGTCTTTCTTACGCTCCTTATGCAGACTTAATCTGGATGGAAACAGGAAATCCTGATTTAGGTTTGGCTCGTGAGTTTGCAGAAGCTATTCATGCAAAATATCCCGGAAAAATGTTGGCATACAACTGTTCGCCTTCTTTCAACTGGGCTAAATTTATGGACGAAAAAACCATGCTCACTTTCCGTGAAGAGTTGGCTAAAATGGGATACAAATTCCAATTCATCACATTGGCAGGCTTCCATGCATTGAACACTTCTATGTTTGAATTGAGCAAAGCTTATGTTGAGCGCGGAATGGCAGGTTTCAGCCAACTGCAACAACGTGAGTTTGCTTTGGAGAAAGACGGCTTTAAAGCGGTGAAACACCAATCATTTGTTGGAACAGGTTATTTTGATGCTGTTCAGAATGTAGTGCAACAGGGAAACAGCTCAACCACAGCGTTGGCAGGTTCTACTGAAGCAGAACAATTCCACTAGGCAACTATAAAATTCCCTCGCCTTGAAACAGGCGAGGGAATTTTTTTATTTTTTTTGTGCCGCGTGTCAGAAATTTTTGTTATTTTATGACCTGAAAAAACAAAATGCCTTTTAAAGGTGTTTTATTAAAACCAATTAGAAAAGAAAAATTATGGGACGTCCGCCAACCAGACCGATAGATTTCAGAGATGGATTTTATATTGAAATCCGCAATAAAGGAGCGCAAACAGGTATCAAGATAAGACGCGATACCAAGGAAGAGATGATGGATGCCGTAAAAGAATATGGCAAAAGTAAAGAGGTGATTGTGTTAGGCGAATACAAGAAAGGGAAGAAGGTGAAAGGCTGATAACAGGCGTTTCATGTTCAGTGCATCCCTGATTATTTCATTCTATAATAAAACAGAATGGTTAAAGTTGCTGCTTGCAGCACTTGAAGCGCAAACCTTTAAACAGTTTGAGGTAATCATTGCTGATGATGGTTCATCTTCCGCAGCAGTGGAAGAAATTAAAAGACTTCAGTCTACATCACACTTAAACATACAACATCTGTGGCATGCCGATAACGGTTTTATGAAAACCGTTATGCTTAACAAAGCAATTGTTGCGAGCCGAAGTCCCTACCTTATTTTTATTGATGGTGATTGCATTCCGCATCACCGTTTTGTTGAAGACCATTTGCGACTGAGCAAAGAGAATCGTGCGCTTGCAGGACGCAGAGTAAATCTGTCTGA
>JAGVLY010000026.1 GCA_020054035.1 Bacteroidia bacterium
GCTCACACAACTTCCCGCAATACTTCCTGCATAATGTTCCACATCATTTGCAGCTTTTACTGTATCACCGGTTGCAATAGCAATACTTCTGCTCGAGTTGTCAGGCTTAAATGAAAGATTGTAAAACAGGGTGGATGAGATTATATCAATAGTAGTGGTGTAATTACTTGTCGGGTCAAAAATTACTCTTCCATTATTATGATTGAATGTTCCACCGCTATGAGCGAAAAATGTAACTGCTCCAATATTAGGACAGCCAATATAAAAATCTCCGCTTGTTGCTGTCAGTATACCACTACTCAGTGTTAATTTTCCGTTTATCTCGATAGTTGCGCTACCTCCCACAAAAACTCCGCCTGCCATAACAAAATCAGAGCTACCAATGGTCATGGCATAACTCCCCTGCGATACCGTCCCCGAATACCCCGAACCAATATCTATCCCCGCCACATTCACCGTTGCATTAATGGTACAATCCCCCGTCCCGTTACCATCAAATTTAGCCACATCATTGCTCCCAGGCACGCTTGCCCCGCCACCGCCACCGCTCGTGGTGCTCCAGTTAGCCGTGCTGTTCCAGTTAGCCGTGCTCCCCGCAATCCAGAAACGGTTAGCAGCGTTTGAGTGAAGAATGAAAAAGGTAGTATTAAGAATTAGAAATAGTGTGGTGAGTAAGGTTTTCATGGTTTGGAGTTTACAGGTTATAAATTGAAGGTTGACTTTTAGCACTCTGCTCCCCTCTCCTTCGGAGAGGGGCTGGGGGTGAGGCACTTTAGTCCTCTGCTCCTTCCCCCTATGGGGGAAGGCTGGGAAGGGGGTGCTACGGCCCGCTACTCTCATACACCTCCCCAAAACTCCCGTCAAACATCTCTGCCTTCACCTCCGCATAATAACTTCCTTCATGTATAAAACTTCCAAAAACAATATACGCTTTGTTATCCTGCAAGGCAATGCTGCTGCCGTCCTCAGATATACCCGCCAAACCCAGCTCAAATGTTTTATTTTTCAGGTTCGCTGCCCCTGCGCTGCTGCCAAGTTTTGCATGTAGTTTAACAACAGGATTATCCGTAGTCTGTATTTCCGCAAATTCTACTGTTACCATAGCCACATGATATGGTAGAGGTATTCCGTCAGTCCCCACTTCCGCATACGGGTCATTATTAGGTACAGTAGTTACCTCAAGTTGTACACTGTTGATTTGCGCCTCTACCTCTATAAGCGCAAAACAGAACATAAAGAACAGGGTAAGTTGTTTCATAGGTTTTGGTTTTTAATGGTTATTAATTCAAATCACTGGTAAGCATTACTAATCATTAACCCTGAAGTGATACCGATAAAATCAAATACCAACAACAGTTTAATTACAATAAAATAACAGCAAGCCCTCTGCGCTTCATAACCATCGGATTAGTACAGGCTTCGTGGGCATACAAAGCAAGGGGGGATACTTTCCGGTGGCAGAATACTCTGCGCTCAATAAATCAGTAACAATGATAAAGCATCTGACCTCATTTGCCAAACATTAGTTTTTAACAATCTGTTCTTTTTTAATATCAAAACACATTTAATCCTCTTTGTTCATAGGCTAAAAGACGGTTAATAACTTTTATCAGGCAAACAGTACCAATCATCCCATAAAATCTCATTAACTATTTATGTTTGGTCAGCATGGTGTCTTTTCTCATTCTTTTTTGAACAAGCAAAAAAGAAAACACCCCCTTACAAAACCCATATAGCCCTTCCTAACTTATTCATAGCACAAGCCAACTTTTGCATTTCTCATCCCAACGTATCCATAGCGCAACCCAAAACCTGTATAGCACAACATAAAATGAGTATAGCACAGCCCAAAACCTCTATAGCACATAATAAAACCCATATAATCCAACCCAAAACCTGTATAGCCCAACCCCAAACCAATAATGCACATCACTTCTCAACCTTCATCACTTTTACAACCTTCACAACATTTTTTTCTCTCCCACACAATAAACCATTTTTCCTTCCCGTTATTATAGCAGAACACGTTCATAAAAACTGTTCCGAAAAACTAACAAAATCAATTAACAAACTAAAAAACAAAAAACATGGCTACGCAACCAAAGTATCATTGCACACAGCCCGAACTCTACACAGTAGCAGCTACAGGCTTCAACTCCCTTCAGGAAAAATTGCCCGACTTCAGCGCATTCAAACCAAAGTACACCGCAGTATTTATTGCCGCACGTTTGCTCGAACTTTCAACAGCCGAAAATCTGCCCGATGAGCAAGCCCGCTATGCCGATGTACAAGTGCTGGAAGTTACCTTGGGCGAAAAAGCAAAAGCAGCTCGTGCCCAATGGCAAAAACTAAAACGCTACATCACCGATGCCTTTCCCATCTCCAACCAAAAGGCAAGGCTCCAAGAAGCAGGCTCCGATTACTACCAGAAAGCCACTGCCGATAACTGGGATTCGGTAAAAGAACTTATGCATTCCGGTTCACAGTTCATTACCAATCATTTGGCTGATCTCACCGCAAACAATAACATGCCCGCCAACTTTCAGTCCGATTTTGAAACCGCAAGAACCGAATTTCTCAACACCTTCACCGAGTTCTTGAATAAGACGGAGTTGGCTGTCGTTGCCACCCAAACAAAAATTATTGCCAATAACCTTGTTTACGAGCAACTCATAAACATGATGGACGATGGAAAAGAAATCTTCAAAGAAGACGAAGCTGTGCGCAAACAATTTGTCTTTGACGAAGTGCTCGCCCTTATTCGCCTCAACCCTTCTGGTGATGACCTTATTTTTGAGGGGCCTATAAACGGCACTCAGATAGTGAATGTGCTTAACCCCGATATTGAGCAATATGTTCTGGGTGTTACACTGCGTATAAAAAACACCACAAGTGGTCCGGTAATTGGCGCATTATTCTTTTACGCTGCCGATAGTGCTACTGACAGCTGGAGCGGACTTGGTCAGCAACTACTGCCCGGACAGGAAGCTACTCTTACACTTACCCCTGCCCAGTTCAGAGCATTCTTTAATGTACAAAATCAGGGGCCTAATCAGCAGAGCTACGAGATTGAAATTGTAGAATAGTAAGTGGCTGCTTAAATAAAAAGCCCCGCAATTTGCGGGGCTTTTTATTTAGCATTCTTTAATGACTTTCTTCCTCTCCCGGAGCCATCGGCTCGGTCTGCGGAGTAAAGTCACCCGCTTTGCCGGGCTTGTTATAGTCATAAGGCCAGCGGTGTACTTCAGGAATTTTACCCGGCCAGTTACCGTGCATATGTTTCATAGGCGCTGTCCATTCCAGTGTAGTGCTGCCCCAAGGGTTTTGAGGAGCTTTAGTTCCACGGAAAATGCTGTAGAAGAAGTTGAAGAAGAAAATAAACTGTGCAGCTGCACCAAGTATGGCAAACATACTAATCATCTGGTTGATGTCCGTAAATTGGTCAAACAGTGGAAAATTAGTGTTCTCATAATACCTGCGGGGAATACCTGCAAGGCCTAAAAAGTGCATCGGGAAGAATACCCCGTACATAGAAGTAATGGTAAGCCAGAAGTGAGCATAACCCAAGTTCTTGTTCAGCATTTTACCATACATACGCGGGAACCAATGATAAACACCGGCAAACATCCCGAAGATAGCAGAAGCACCCATTACAATGTGGAAGTGGGCAACCACAAAATACGTATCGTGGAGGTTAATGTCCAATGCTGCATCGGCAAGAATAATACCTGTTAAACCTCCGGTGATGAAAGTAGAAACCATCCCGATTGCAAACAGCATAGCAGGCGTGAAAACGATATTACCTTTCCATAAAGTGGCTAAGTAGTTAAATACCTTAACCGCTGATGGAATAGCAACCAGAATAGTAGTGAATACGAATACCGAACCTAAGAAAGGGTTCATACCCGTAATATACATGTGGTGACCCCATACTATAAATGAAAGGAAAGCAATCGCAAGTATAGACCCAATCATCGCTTTGTAACCAAAGATAGGTTTGCGTGAGTTCGTTGCAATAATTTCTGAGTTGATACCAAGGGCAGGCAACAAAATGATATAAACCTCAGGGTGACCAAGGAACCAGAACAAGTGTTGGAACAGAATAGGGCTTCCGCCTGTGTGGTCAAGAGCCATACCACCTATGTTAATATCACTCAGGTAAAAACTCGTACCAAAGCTGCGGTCAAATATCAAAAGCAAGGCAGCAGCAAAAAGAACAGGGAAAGAAAGTACACCCAAAATAGCAGTAACTAAGAAAGCCCAGATAGTAAGTGGTAAACGTGTCATAGCCATACCTTTAGTACGCAGGTTAACCACCGTAACGATGTAGTTCAAACCACCCAACAATGCAGATACAATGAACAACGACATACTTACCAACCAAAGCGTCATACCCATTCCCGAACCCGGCATTGCCTGAGGCAGTGCGCTCAACGGAGGATAAACCGTCCAACCCGCAGAAGCAGGTCCGCCCGTAACAAACAACGATGCGATCATTACCGCACTTGAAACAAAGAAGAACCAGTACGAAAGCATGTTCAGAAAGCCCGAAGCCATATCACGCGCCCCAATCTGGAAAGGAATAAGTAAGTTACTGAACGTTCCGCTCAGTCCGCCTGTTAATACAAAGAACACAAGGATAGTACCGTGAATGGTAACCAATGCAAGGTAAATATCCGGTGTCATTACCCCACCCGGAGCCCATCTGCCCAAAAATGTTTCCAGAATAGGAAAACTTTGTCCCGGCCATCCCAATTGCAGCCGGAAAAAAGTGGACATAAACATGGCAATGCAACCCATGATGATAGCAGTAATCAAAAACTGCTTCGAAATCATTTTGTGATCCTGACTGAACACATACTTAGAGATAAAACCCTCTTCGTGGTGATGCCCGTGGTCGTGATCGTGGCTGTGGTCGTGATGTGCGTGTGTATCGTGTGACATTTTCAGATAGTGTTTTCTTCTGTTAAATTCTTTGAATTAGTGTTTGGTTGCATCAGCAGTAACAGCATGAACTTTTGCGCTGTCTGCAGGTGCTGCAAGCGAGTCGGTTTTTACTTCAACCGTTGCAGCAGGTGCTGCTGCTTTTAACTCTTCAGCAACTGTCTTTTTGCTTCCCAGCCACTGACGGAATGAAGTTTCGTCTTCAACTATGATATTCATCTGCATGTTAAAATGCGATGCACCACATATTTTGTTACACAAAAGAATGTAGTCAAACTTATCGTTTGCCGTTTCCACTCTCATTTCTTCCGTTGTTTTAATTGGCTTGAAGTGGAATTGCGTGGTCATACCCGGAACGCAGTTCATTTGTGCACGGAAGTGAGGCATATAAGCGCTGTGGATTACATCGCGTGAATGAAACTTAAATACTACTTCTTTCCCTACAGGCAGGTGAAACTCGTTGCGTACAAGAATATCGTCAGCAGATTGCGGATCGGTGTATTCAATACCTAAAGGATTGCTTCCGTCAATAAGACGAAAACTTGCTTTTCCTAATTCGTTGTCATCACCTGCATAGCGGGCTGTCCAGTCAAATTGTTTTGCATACAGTTCAATAACTAATACATCATCACCAGCAGGTGCTACAATTTTATTCCATTTGCTGATACCATAAACAATAATTACAGAAAGAACAGCGGCAGGAATTAAAGTCCAAATTAACTCAAGTTTAGTGCTGTGTGCAAAGAAAACAGGTTTGTGCTCCTTTTTGAAATAATATTTCGCTGCAAAATAAATAAGCAATGCGTGTGTAATAAAAAAGGCCGCGAAAAGGATATACCAGTTAACTGCAAAAAGAGTGTCGATCTCAACCCCGTGTTCAGAAGCAGAGGAAGGCAGCATCTTATCTTTCATAGCATAGGTCAGGTAAAACACCATGAAAACAAAGGCTGAACCCATAATGAGCAGCAACAATGAGTTGGTTTTGTTGTCGCTGCCGTTAACAGCATTAACATCCGTGCCGCGCAGTTCTGCCGACAATTCAAATATTCTGATGATGCGTCCGAACGTGATTAAACCGAGAACGATTACAAGAAAGGTGAGAAAACTAATCATGATGAATGTTTAAAGTCTAAAGTTTAATGTTTTCCTAAAAGCCTGTTACTAACTGTTAAATATGATGATGCGCTGATTCGTCCACAAATGGATGATTTTTTGCAACCAGTGATGCCTTGGTAAGCGCATTCAGTGTTACATAACCAAACAATCCTGCAAATCCTACAAACATACCTATCTCCAGTAAACCAATTCCGTAGTTAGCTTTTACAGTTCCCGGCATAATCATCAGGTAAACATCTAACCAGTGTCCGCAGATAATAGCAACACCTGCAACCGCCAGAAAGGTCAGGTTACGTTTTGCGTCTCTGGACATCAATACAAGGAAAGGGAAGATAAAATTGATAACCAGATTAGTTACCCAAAGCACTTTGTAATTCTCCCATCTGTCCTGAAAGTAAGTTACCTCCTCAGGAATGTTAGCATACCAGATCAACAAGAACTGTGAAGTCCATAAGTAAGTCCAGAATACGCTTATTCCGAACATGAACTTACCTAAGTCATGAAAGTGGTTCTCATTAATGTGCTGGAAATATCCGTTGCGTTTCAGGTGGATGCTGATAAGAGTAATCGTAGTTAAACCGGTTACAAACATTCCGGCAAACACGTACCATCCAAACAAGGTGCTAAACCAGTGTGGGTCAACCGACATTACCCAGTCCCACGCCATAGTAGAGGATGTTACCGCAAAGAAAACAAGGAACCATCCCGATGCGTTCATGTTCTTTTTGTGTTTCACTTCATCACCTGCTAAATCCTCAGCCAATGAACGTTTGCGAAAAAACCAAGTAAAGAAAATCCACCCCAACAAATAGATAAGAGCACGTGCAAAAAAGAAAGGTTTGTTGAGGTAGCCTGATTTTCCGTCAAGAATTTCATCAAAGTGTGGATTGGCAATACTATCTGTTGGTGCAGCTTTTTCGTAGTTGGCAGCATACAAATCGTGCTCAGGTCCTTGCGGAAATTTTGCTTTGCTTTCGTATTTATCAGCAGCAGGTGTAGCTTCAGCAGCGTGTGCATCGTGTCCGTGCCCTTCAGCAACAGGTGCAGCAGCATCGTGATGCTCTGCATGAGTAGCATGGTGTTGCAATCCTTCTTCGTAAGTGCGCAAATCCTGAACGGTTGTTTTTTCTGTTGTCAGATAATCATCCATCCAGTGGTAAATGTGATTAACGTGAAAAGCTGAACCTGCAAGAACAATCAGAATCACCAACCCACCGATAGGAAGGTATTGACCCATTGCTTCTGGAACTCTTTTAAAACCAGCGCTCCATCCTGCTTCAGCAGCATACTGGATGGCAACAAATAATGTTCCTGCCAATGCTATGAAGGTGAAGAATAAACCGTTTACCAGCAGGTTAGACCAAATCCTTTGCCCTTCAATTCCGGCAACAAAAGCGTAGATAAGACCTACAACTCCTAAACCCATCATTCCGAAGAGTATGTTTCTGGTATTTTTTGTCAGCGTGTAATTCATCGTGAACTTTTATTTTTTTACTGTAGAGTAGATTTTTACTGTTTTTGCAAAGTCTGAACGTAGTGTGTTATTTTCCATCTTTCTACTTTGTTCAGTTGTGAAGCATGTGAACCCATCATATTTACACCGTAGGTAATGGTGTGAAATATTTTTCCGGGAGTTAAATCTTTCATAGCACCGCCTCTTGAAGACATTCCGGCAGAGTAAGATGGAGGAGGAGGAAAGCCGCCTGCTGTAACTGTTTTTCCGTCAGCTTGTCCGGTTGCACCGTGGCAGTGTGTGCAGTATTTTTCATACAATACTTTTCCGTCAGCAAGAATAGCCGGTGTAAGCTCAATCGGATTAGTCAATTCTGCTCCCGCTCTTTCATAATCTTCTTTTGTGTCGGCATAAGCAAAAGGCATATTATTGATAGTGCTTGCAGGATAGGGGTATTCTCCGCGTGTAATAGTTCCTTCTACCGGTTTGCGTGCTGTCATGCCATCTTCAAAATTCGGGTTTACCGAATAGGTTTCGTAAGATGGCGAACGATACATGTCAGGCATATATTCGTAACCCGGACTGTTGGGGTCTGTTTTTATGCACGAAGAAAGAGCAACCATAATACCGAATGCGGTGGCTGTAATGGAGGTCGTGCTGTATTTTCCTATTTTCATTTCCTGTTTAAAGATTTGAGTAATCTGTTACGCTTCTTTCTCTGTAATTTCAATAGCTCCGGTTGAACTCAATATAGATTTGATTTCTTCCGCAGTTTTTTTGTTGTCGCCTGTGTTAATCTGAACCATGAATTTATCATCCGTTGTTCTGTTGTCAGGATTATGAGGTTGCTGACCAGGATAAAGTCTGTTTACAATAAGATAAGTAAGTGCCATTCCGTGTGCTGCACAAAATACAGTCATCTCAAAACTTACAGGCACAAATGCCGGTAAATTCATATAGAAAAACTGACTTGGTTTACCTCCGATATCCATCGGCCAGTCCATGATAAGCATGTATCCCATCATCAGCCAAGCCAATGAAAGACCGGTTGCTCCGTAAACAAATGCGCCTATGGACAATCGTGTGCGCGGAACGCCAATAACAGGGTCAATACCGTGAATAGGAAAAGGTGAGAAAACGTCTTTAATCCTTACTCCTTTGCTCACCAGGTCTTTGGCTGATTTCAGGAGGATTTCCTCGTCATCAAACAATCCGTAAATTACTTTTTTACTCATTCTTCTGCGGGTTATTATTTTTTGTATTTATCTCCTGATGATTTCAAGATAGATTTCAATTCGGCCATTGCAATTACAGGGAATGTGCGGCAGAACAAGAGGAACAGGGTAAAGAAAATTCCTATGGTTCCGACAAAAATACCAATGTCAACAAATGTAGGGTGGAACATTACCCAGCTTGATGGCAGGTAATCGCGATGCAATGATGTTACGATAATCACAAAACGCTCGAACCACATACCGATGTTCACGAAAATAGAGATGATGAATGTTGCTACAAAACTTCTGCGGATTTTTTTAATCCAGAAAAGTTGTGGCGTGATAACGTTGCAGGTCATCATGCTCCAATATGCCCACCAGTATGGTCCGCTTGCACGGTTAAGGAAAGCATATTGCTCATACTCAACACCTGAGTACCAGGAGATGAACAACTCTGTCAGGTAAGCAACACCCACAATAGAACCCGTAAGGATGATGATTTTATTCATCGACTCAACGTGGTTCACCGTAATGTAATGCTCAAGGTTTAAAGTTTTACGTGCAATCAACATAAGTGTCAATACCATCGCAAATCCTGAGAAGATAGCACCCGCAACGAAGTAAGGCGGGAAGATGGTGGTGTGCCAACCCGGAATTACCGAAGTAGCGAAGTCCATCGATACAATGGTGTGAACCGAAAGTACCAGTGGTGTTGAAAGACCTGCAAGAACCAATGAAAGTTCTTCAAAACGGTGCCATTGTCTTGCACTTCCGCTCCAGCCGAAACTAAGAACGTTATAAATTTTCTGTTGTAATGGTTTGCCCATACGTGCAAATTTGTCGCGCACCGTTGCAAAGTCAGGAACCAAACCTAAGTACCAGAAAACCAATGATACCGTGAAGTAGGTTGAAATCGCGAATACGTCCCAAAGCAATGGTGAGTTAAAGTTTACCCACAATGAACCGAATTGGTTCGGAAGCGGAAGAACCCAATAAGCCAGCCAAACACGACCCATGTGAAATACAGGGAAGAGTGCTGCGCAGATTACCGCAAAAATAGTCATCGCCTCAGCTGAACGGTTGATAGACATCCTCCATTTCTGACGGAACAGTAAAAGAACGGCAGAAATCAACGTTCCTGCGTGACCGATACCGATCCACCAAACGAAGTTAGTGATATCCCATGCCCAACCTACCGTTTTGTTTGATCCCCAAACTCCGATACCTGTGCCTACAGTGTAAGCAAGGCATCCTACTCCCCAACACATGGTGATGAAAGATACGGCAAATGCCATCCACCAGTATTTATTAGCTTTTCCGGCAATAGGGTAGGTAATATCTTCCGTAACCTGGTGATAGTCCTTTTTTCCTAGTATGAGTGGCTCGCGGATATGTGCTTCGTGACTTGCCATATTGTTTAAACTTGTTTTCTTTTTAGTATTCGTTTTAACCCTGAGCGTAGTCGAAGGGCGTTATTCGTTTATGTTATGCTGATTCTTTAACGTTTCTCACTTTGGTCTGGTAATATACATTCGGCTGTGTTCCTACTTCTTCAAGAAGGTTGTAGCTTCTGTCATCTTTAGAAAGTTTGCTTACCAGTGTTGTTTCGTCATTCAGGTCACCAAATGTGATGGCGTGTGTTGGACATGCTGAAGCGCAGGCTGTTTGAATATCACCGTCTTTAATTTTTCTGCCTTCTTTTTTAGCAGTCAGTTTTCCTGCCTGAATTTGCTGAACGCAAAGTGAGCATTTTTCCATAACCCCTCTTGAACGTACTACTACATCAGGATTAAGAACCATTTTGCCCAAGTCATCATTCATGTTGAAATCAAACTGCTCGTTGTCTGAATATTTAAACCAGTTAAATCTTCTTACTTTATATGGGCAGTTGTTTGCGCAATAACGTGTTCCGATGCAACGGTTGTAAGCCATCATATTCAAACCTTCCAAACTGTGTGTTGTAGCAGCAACAGGGCAAACCGTTTCGCAAGGTGCGTGGTTGCAATGCTGACACATCAACGGCTGGAATAAAACCGTAGGATTTTCAGAAGCTGCTTCCATCTCTGTGAATTTGTCAATTGCATTTAACCCTTCTGCATCAGCAACTTCCTGATTCATATCGCTGCTGTAGTAGCGGTCAATACGCAGCCAGTGCATTTCACGGCTTCTGCGTACTTCATCTTTACCTACAACGGCAACGTTATTTTCAGATGTACAACTTGTAACACAAGCTCCGCAACCGATACAAGAGTTCAAATCAATAGACAATCCCCACAAGTGACCTAATTGAAGATCGTGGTCGCGCCACAGATTGATATCTTTAACAGGTTGTTTCCCGTGGTTAGTAGTCTGTAATTTCAACACCGGATTTCCTGATTTAGGATCTTTCAGGTATTCAGTAAGTGTTGTTTCTTTAACAATTGCTTCTCTGCCCATCAACGTGTGGTGAGTTTGAGTAGCAGCAATCTGATATTTTTCGCCTGTACCTTTTACGGTTACATCGTAAGCAGCATAAGTTGCATTTCCGTCAACAACAGAAACAAACTGATATGCGTTTGCTCCGATGCCGTCAGCAGTTTTTCCTGCTGCTGTTCTTCCATAACCTAAAGCCAGACCAACAGTTCCGTATTTCTGACCGGGCTGTGGGAATGCAGGTGCTTTTATAGTTACTCCGTTTACGGTAACTTCAACTACATCGGCATTGTCATCACCTCTTTCCAAACGGCTCAGATTAAGTTCTGCCATTTGTTTTGGTGACATGGTAACATAGTTATCCCATGTTACTTTTGAAATTGGATCAGGTAACTCCTGCAACCAAGGGTTGTTTGCCTGTGAGCCATCTCCCAAACCTGTTTTTATATAAACCTGTAATTCTGTAGCACCTGCGGTTACACCTTTTCTGACTGCCGCAGCAGCTGAAGAAATATCAGTTGCAGGAGCAGTTGTTTCTGTAGTTGCAGCAATGGCAGCAACTTTAACCGGTTCTGCAGCAACCTGTGCTACAGGAACTGAATAAAAACCATCATGCAGACTTACTTCCCATGAAGCGCCTGTTGTAGTTTGCCAGTTTGCTTTTAAATAATCATGGTAAGAAGTTTCAATTCCTGCCCAAACCAATAAGCTCTCCTGCGCCTGACGTGTGTCAAACAATGGAGAGATAGTAGGCTGCCCTAAGCTGTATTGTCCTTTTTTAGGATTTGCATCGTTCCATGATTCCAAATAATGGTTATCAGGACAAACGTAATCTACTAATGAAGCAGTTTCATCTTCGCGGTCAGCAAAAGATATTTTCAGTTTTACTTTTTCAAGTGCTGAAACAAATGCTGAACCGTAAGTATATGCCGGGTTTACACCATATAATATAACTGCATCCACTGAACCACTTGCCATTTCAGCAACCAAAGCAGCTACTTTAGCATCGTCACCTTGTTTCAGATAAACAGGAGTTGCAGTGTCAATCGTGTTTCCGTAGTTGCCCAATAATTCGTTGATAGCATTTACTACTACCTGAACGTTGGTATCGTTGCTTCCGCATACTACCAGACTTCCTTTTGCAGCTAATAATTCAGTTGCAGCAGCCTGTAATTTTTCTTTGTACTCATCAGCAATGCCTGCTTCATAAGTAGCAGCACCTTTTGCTTTTGCTATAATATTATAGAGTGCTAAAACAGCTAATCCTTGTTCAGATGGTTTGATGGCAACACGTACATCCGCATTTGAACCTGTAACCGAAAGGGTGGTTTCAAACTGGAAGTGACGCGACATTTTTCCGTTTTTCGGATTTCTTGTTTGTCCGTATTGTCCTGCATATTCAACAGAAGCAAGCCAGTTAACCAGGAAATCAGCGCCAAAACTTACAATCACTTCAGCTTTTTCAAAATGATAGTCAGGAATAATTGCTGTACCAAAGTTTGCCTGGTTAGCTTTTAAAATTCCTGAGTAAGAAACTGCATCGTATGTAACCTGCTCAGTTCCGGGATATTTTGCGGCAAAATCAGCAATTGCTTTTTTAGTAGTTGGGCTGATAATAGAATTGCTCAAAATTCTGATTTTTCCGCTTTTTGCAGCAATAGCTTCTAATTGTGATTTGATGGCTTTATCAACCTCTGCCCATGTTGCGGCAGTTTGCTTTGCCAATGGGTTTTTCAGTCTTGCAGAGTCATATAAAGAAAGAACCGATGAGTTGATACGTGCATTAACTGCTCCTTTTGTAACAGGCGAAAGTTTGTTTCCTTCTATTTTAATAGGACGGCCTTCACGTGTTTTAACCAGAATGCTGGCGTAATCATTACCGTCAGCAAAGGTTGAAGCATACCAGTTGGCAATACCCGGAGTAATTTCCTCAGGTTTGTTCAGGTATGGAATAGCTTTGTTTACAGGAGTTTCGCAGGCTGCAATGGTTGCGGCTGTAACACCGAATCCAAGAAATTTCAGGAAATCCCTGCGGTTGGTTGAAGAATCGGCAAGTGCATCGTTGCCAAGAAACTCTACATTCGTTTGCTCAGGAAATTCGTTTTCAGCGGATTTTCTGAACTCGGGAGTGTTTTCAAGTTCCTCTATTCCTTTCCAGTATTTTTTTACTTTGGTCATATTAATATGGAGCTTATTCTATAATTAGTAATGACATTTTGCGCACTCAAGTCCGCCCATTTTTTCAACGGTAATAGGCTGTCCTTTAAACTTGTCTTTGTAAGTGGCGTGTATGTAGTCGTAGTATGCGTTTCCGTTTCCTGCTGTTTGCACTTCAGTTGTGCGGTGACATTCAATACACCAGCCCATTGTTAAGGGCGAGTGTTGTTTTGCAACCGTCATGGAGTCAATAGCACCATGGCAGGTTTTACATTCCTGTTTTCCGGCAACTGTGTGTTGGCTGTGGTTGAAGTAAACGTGGTCAGGAAGGTTATGAACCTTTACCCATTTGATTGGTTTTGGATTGCTGCCGTATTTACCTGTGTTTGGATCATAATCCAACGCAGCATAAATTTTTGCAATTTCTTTTGTTCCGGTAAGTTTACCTTCCTGAACCGCTTTGTGGCAGTTCATACAAACGTTGGCAGAAGGAATGCCGGCAGTTTTTCCTTTTTCAGCACCTGAGTGACAGTAAACGCAATTGATTCCGTTTTGACCTGCATGTATCTGGTGAGAGAAAGCAATCGGTTGTTCAGGCTGATACCCTTGATAAACACCAATCCCCATCAAAGCATCCCATCCGATTTTTGAAATCCACAAGAAACCGATGATAATACCCAAGGCAACGATGCCTTTGTTGTGCGCCATCCAATATTTTATCTCGCCCCATGCGCCCAGTTCAGCAGGAGCAGGCAAACCTTCTTTTTCGTTTACCAATGTTTGTAGTGAGCGTTTTACCCCTGAAAGAACATTGATTAAGATTAAGAACAGGATGGTAAGACCAAGTAACACATATAGCATAGTGTTACCTTTTGGTGCTTGTGCAGGTTCAGCACCCGGTGCAGTTGCTACCGGTGTAGGTGGCGCAGGTGGTCCAGCTTTTATTGTAGCAATAATAGCTTTTAGTTCCTCATCAGAAAGGTGAGCGAACGATGACATAGGAATTTTTCCGTTGTCATTAAATACTTTGTTTGCATAAGCATCACCGCTTTTACGCAATGCTTCGTTGTCTTTAATCCATTTGTAAAGCCATTCTTCGGCAGGTTGCGGAACACGGTCAAAAACGCCTTTCAGACCAGGTCCGGTAAGCTTCTTATCGTCCAGCTTGTGGCAGGCAGAGCAGTTTTGTTTAAAAAGCTTCTCTCCGTCAACGGCTTTTGCAGTAAAAGAAAATGTTAGAAAAAAGAGAAAAAAGAGCGGAAAAAATACCTTGGTTAGTTTAGTGTGCATCAGGCATTTAACATTCATATTGCGTGGGTTTCTGATGAATAAGCGATGTAGAAAAAGGGCTTTTTTAGCCGGTGCAAAAATAGAAGAAGAATGAATGTGTGTGAAGAAAGTTCATAAAAATTGTTAATTTAGAACTGTTCTAAATAAGATAAAAGTCACGCATCAATTTTAACAGGTTTATTATGCAGAATTACGGCTTCAAAATAGCGTCACTAAAAAGGATGATGTAAATTCAGATATTATTGCAAACATTGGTGTTTCGTGATAGAATTCAAAAAATTATTTTTGAATTTCGGGTTGCTTTTTTCAGCACATAATTATAGCCGGTTAGTTTAATAAGAATTGCTTTTTTTTCTTCACACCCAACCTTCGGTCAATTTTGTGCGTGTAACATGATTGCAAAGTTGTGTTTTGCCGTTTTTGTAAATTGCTGAGGTTTTCACGGGACAAGATGAACATAGAACAAGAACTTTTACGGCAGTGTATTGATAAGGAACGCAAGGCGCAGTTTGCTCTGTATAAACAGCTGTATAGTTTTCTGATGAGTATTTGTGTAAGATATTGCAACAACCGCGAAGATGCCCAAAGCCTTTTGAATCTTGGGTATTTGAAATTGCTAAATAACCTTGAAAAATACAGACAGGAAATTCCTTTCGGGCTGTGGGCAAGACGATTGATGATCAACACAATCATTGATGAATACCGCAAAAACAAAAAAGAAAAAGAGCTTTTAGAATATCACGATTTTACTGACCGCAGAGAAGACGAAACTCTGGTAGAAATAAACGATGCGGTAAAACGAATGGATGCGCAGGAAATCCAACGCCATATTGATAAACTCCCAAATGTGAGCAGAAAAGTATTTAACCTTTTTGTGGTAGATGGTTTCGGGCACAAAGAAATAGCCGAAATGTTGGGCATCACCGAAGGAACCAGCAAATGGCATTTGAACAATGCACGCGAAAAACTGAAAGCAACGATTACGGGAGTGGAAGTTTCGTTAAAAGTAAAAACAGCATGAGTAAAGAGAACAAAACCGAAAAAATCATCAACGAAAAACTCAACAGCCGTGAGTTTGCTTTTGATGAAAAAGCATGGGCAGGTATGGAAACCCTGCTTGATGCACAGGAAAAGAAACGCAGATTTGGGTTTTTCTGGTATTTTTCTGCTTCTATGTTTGTGGCTTTGGTAGCAGGAGCAACTTTTTATGTTAGTCAAAAATCAGATGATACGAAACAGGTTATTGCAATTGAAACAACTAAGAATACTGAAACTACTAACCTGAATATAGCAAAAGAGCAAAACGGGGCTAAAACTTCAATTATTGAGCAAAAAGAAGTTGTTTTTGATAAAAAATCAATACAAACGGAGCAAAAATCAACTAAAAAGACGGTTTCTAAAGCTAAAAAACGTGTTTCGTCTGTGACAGACGCAACTTCCGCTGGGGTGGACGCCAGTTCCTCTGCCATAGCCGCTGTTCAGTCTGAGGTGGACGAAGCTCCCGCTGTGTTGGATGCCAGTGCGTCTGTCATAGACGCAACTCAGTCTATTACAAACACAACTGCTGTTACTGTAGAAAAACCATCCTCAACAACAGCCGATTCTGCTTCCTTAGCCGAAACAGCTAAAAACCCGCTTACCGCACCCGGAAAAGAAACCAAAAATGCCTGGGGTGTTATGGCAGGGGTGGGGTATTGGTTTCCGTATCAAACCACACTGGATGCTTCAACAAATGAAGGTCGTTTCGGATTTACAGGCGGCATATATTATACGAGGATATTGCATAAACGATGGGAACTTGGTTTAAGCGCAATCTATTCAAGTCGCGGAGCATTGGACTTTGATAAAACCTTCGTTAATACAAATTATGGCTTTGGTATAGAAAGCGATAAAACAACTGTTTCGCCAAAAACACTCCATTATCTTAACATTCCTTTTGCAATAAGATTTAATGCTACTCCGCGAAGCCATTTCTACATCGGTGCTGCTTATTATCAACTGCTGGCAACCACTTCTGAAGTTACCCGCACTATTGAAGACAGCTTTACCTCATCGGTAGTAAGTTCTGAGAAACAAACAGGCGAACACAAAGGCTTCCGCAAAAATGATGTGGCTGCTTTTATAGGTTATGAACTTACATTGTTTGAACGGATGAATCTTGGCCTGCAAGTGAGCTATGGATTTTATGACATAACAAATGATAGCTACCAGAAGCATGATGATATTATATTGAAAGGGTTCGACCGCAACATCTCTCTCCAACTCCAACTCAAATACGATTTAATCCGTCATTGATTGTATGAAGCACTTCTACATCTTTCTCACCTTCTCACTTTCTTACCTTCTTACATCCTGCAACAAACCTGATGACCCCGATCCTATTGATACCACCCCCGTATTTTTTATCAACGGAACGTTGGGTAATGCCGCTCTTGCCATCAGTGCCGGTGAAAATGATTACTACATGTTCTCATCCTATGAACTTGACAGTAATGATGTATTCAACTTCTCAGGAGAGTTTAAAAAAACAGATTGCAATGCTGCGGTTTGCCCCAATTCATTGCGCATCAGGTTTAATAATTACAAAGCCGATGCAGTTCCCTCTTCGGCAATTGATGCGGGAAGTTTTCCGTTAACCTATCTTCCGTTTGCTGTTCCGGGCGGTGTGCCGGCCAGCTACAGCGTAAAATTTACTCCGCTTACAACGGGCGGTCAGCCTCAAAGCTTTTTATGGGATTTTGGTGACGGAACCACTTCAACAGACGGAAGCCCCACACATATTTATGCCAACACGGGCATTTATGAAGTAGGACTTACCGTAACCTATCAGTCGGGTTGCAGCAGCAATATCAGCAACCCGCTTAACCTCGGTGTGTCAGCACTTTCGTGCGATGCAGGTTTTATTCTTTCTTCGGTGGATGTGAACACGGTAGCACTTACGTCCAACCCGGGCGGCACAGCACCCTGGACCTATGATTGGGATTTTGGTGACGGCACTCCGCACGACAATTCCGCTAATCCAACACACACCTTTGCCAACCCCGGAGTTTACCAGGTTTGCCTTACTACTACCAGCAGCGACAGTTGCACCAACACCCGCTGCCTCAACGTTGCCACCGAAAACCCGGGTGAATGCTCTATCCGTTATTCAGCTGCCACCACTACTATTTCCAATCCTTTCAATCTTTCAACAGTAGAGGTGCAGTGGACCGATGCGGCAGGCGTGGAATACACCTCCAACAATGCAGCACAACCTACAACAAGCTATTTTAAAATAAATAACGTGGAAGATTATGAAGCTAACGAGAACGGAGACAAAACAAAAAAGCTAAACATCAGTTTAAGTTGCACTTTATATAACGGAAGCAATTCTATACAACTTGAAAATGCATCTGCTACAATAGCGGTAGCTTATCCATAAATAAAATAATCCGCACCCAACCTTTCCAAAACAACTAACGTGTATATCACCGAAACCAAAAATCACTAAATCGCTAATTCACCAAATCAAATAAAATGAAACAATTAATCTCTACCCTCACACTCATCTTTGCAGCAGCAATTACAAGCTTTGCCTGCGTAGGAGAATTTACCTATACCATTGAAAACAACGTGGTGGTTTTTCACGGAACATCCGACACCCCCGGAGTTACCTACCAATGGAACTTTGGCGACCAAAGCGATGCCACCGGGCAAAATGTAACGCATACCTATTCGCTTTACCCCGAGTATTACAATGTATGTCTTACTATTACAGACGGACTTGGCTGCACCGATGAGTATTGTGCAACTGTTTTTGTTCAAACCGGGCCCCCCGCCCCTTGTGAAGGTTCATTTACCTATACTGTTGATGGTGCTACCATTGCTGTCCATGGAAGCGCAAACATAAACGAAGCTCAGTATTACTGGTTTTTCGGTGATGGCACACCCGCTGCAACCGGTCCGAATCAAACACATACTTATGACATCTATCCTGAACATTACGAAGTGTGTATGGTAATTGTAAACGGCAACCTTGGCTGTCAGGATACTATTTGCCAAACCATTCTTGTTGAAGGCCCTTCAATCATACCTTGCGAAGCCTCTTTTACCTATACCATCACCGGCACTCAGGTTCATTTCCAAGGCGTATCAAATATTCAGGACGTAACATATAGCTGGACTTTTGGCGATGGAACACAATCAGATGATATAAATCCCGTGCATAACTATACCCAGTCGCCTGAGCATTATGCAGTATGCTTAACTATCCATAACAGCAGCGGTTGCGAAGATCAGGTTTGCGATACTATATTAATTGAAAGCACAACACCTGAAGAATGTCATGCTTCCTTTACTTACAGCGTTAGCGGAAACGAAGTACAATTTCATGGATCATCAAACACTCCGGGCGTTCATTATACCTGGCACTTTGGCGATGGAACCACAGGTTCAGGCGAAAACCCCGTGCATAATTACACCCTTTCCCCTGAGAATTATAATGTTTGCCTTACCATCTATAATGATGCCGGCTGCGAGAATACATATTGCCACACCGTTTTTGTTGAAGGTAATGAAAACCCGAGCAATTGTGAAGCCTCTTTCACCTATACCCTTGAAGGAAACGTAGCCGTGTTCCATGGAACCTCAACTGTTCCGGGAGTTGATTATACCTGGAGCTTTGGTGACGGAAACGAAGGTACTGGCGAGAATGTAACACATACCTTCACTACATTCCCTGCACACTATTCCGTTTGCCTTACCATCCACAATGGCGATGGTTGCGAGAATACGGTTTGTCATACCATCAATGTGCAAAGCAGCGGTGGCGGTGGCCAAGAGTGTGAAGCATCATTTACTTATACCGTTGTTGATAATTCTGTGCAATTCACAGGTCATTCAAACCAGGATAATGTAGATTATGGATGGTCATTTGGTGATGGAAGCACCGGAACAGGTCAGGCTCCAACTCACACTTATACCGTGTTCCCTGAACATTATAATGTGTGTTTATATATCTGGAACAATACCACAGGCTGCCATGATACCATTTGCCAGACTGTTTATGTGCAGCACGGTAGCGGAACTACCTGCAGCGCTGAATTTACTTATACCATTACAGGAAACGAAGTGCACTTCACCGGACCATCCAACGCAGATGGAACACATTACGAATGGAGCTTCGGAGATGGCCACAGCAGCGATATGCACAACCCTAATTATGCTTATACTTTGTTCCCTGAGAATTATGAAGTATGCTTAACGGTTACTAATAGCGGGAACGGCTGCAGCGAAGAATCCTGCCAGACTATTTTTGTAGAACATGGAAACAGCCCCGACCTTTTTGAACTGTCGGGAATCATTTTCACCGGGCAGGATTATGCCGATGCAGGATATGTATGGCTCATACAGTATGATGTCAATACCGGAAACCTGCAAGCTGTTCAAACAGTAGAGATAGGTGCTAACGGGCATTATGTATTCAATGCTCCGGCAGGAAATTATTTTCTGAAGGCAGCTCTTTCATCTGCTTCGGCTGTTTATGCCAATTACCTGCCCACTTATTTTGAGCACGAACTGTTCTGGTATGATGCAGATGTGATCAGCCTTACTTCTAACCTGAACCGCAACATCCACATGATAGGTGGCAATAACCCCGGGGGCCCCGGATTTATAGGTGGTCTGGTTACTGAAGGTGCCAACAAAGTTACCGGCCCCGGTGACCCTGTTGAAGGCGTGCAGGTGATGCTGCTTAATATGAATGATGAGCCGTTGCAATACACTTACAGCAATGCCTTCGGTGAATTTTCATTCAACAATGTAGCTTACGGTACTTATCAGGTGTATGGTGAAGTGTATAACCTCACCACCGTTCCTGCTATCGTTACCATTGATGGTTCAAACATGAACATAACTGATATCGGTTTGCTGATTACTTCAAAAGAAGTAACAACAGGTGTAAACGAAGTTGCGGTTATAAACGAAACTTCGGTTGGGCAAGTATTCCCTAATCCGTTCAAAGGTGATGCAGCAGTTAATATTAGTCTTTCAAAAGAAGCACGTTTAAGCATCCGCCTCTTTGATATTGCAGGCAGACAAGTGTATGCCGACATCATGAACTTTGGCGCAGGTGTGCAACAGATTAATTTGCCTGTGTCTGCTTTGAATGCAGGAATTTACAGCCTTACTTTATCAGATGAAAAATCAAATACAATGGTTACAAGAAAATTAATGAAAACAGAATAAACTCTTTCCTGTTGTTGTGTGACCCCTGCCGTTTGGACTAAAACTTCGGCAGGGGTTTTTGCTGCCTCATTTTTAAGCCCTAACTTTAAGCCGTGCAAATTCAAATAGTGTAATGGCAAAATTAGTTCTCGACTGGAAAGATGAGCAGGAAGATTCCTTCACGCTCATTGGCATTTCGTGTCACCAGAAAGATTATCGCCTTTGCTGGGAACTGAATAAAACACTGGAGTTAGAGTTGCAAAAAGAAGAAGACATTCCCGGACCCAACGAAGAAATATCATTCTCGCGCTACTATTATAACAACGAAGATTTTTTACAGGATTTTTATTTGCTCACCAACAAAATCGGTCAATTATTTTTTGCACCTGAACTGAAGCAAGCCGACTATGTTCTACAGATCTATGGCTTACGCAGCGAATACGAGATTGATGAATTGGTGCAAAAAATAATCAGTATTAACAGCGTGCTTACTGCTTTTGTTTTTGATACGGAGAAACTAAAATACGGGCATCCGCTTTTTTACACTGCCATACCTAAAAAGAAAAAAGAAGAGCACGAAGATTTACTCGCAGCCTTCAGAAAAAAAGAATAAAATGAACTACAACAAAACAAAAATTGTCGCAACCATCGGACCTGCTTCCTCATCGTATGAAGCACTGAAAGAAATGGCAGAAGCAGGGATGAATATTTGTCGCCTTAACTTTTCACACGGAGCGCATGAGATTCATAAAGCGGTGGTTGACAACATTCGCAAACTGAATGCTGAAAAGCCTTACAATATCGGCATTATAGCTGATTTGCAAGGACCTAAAATCCGCATCGGCATGATGGAAAAGAACAGCGCGGGAGCAGATGAAATTACCTTGGTAACAGGCAATGAAATTACCTTTACCACTAAAGAAACCATAGGTACTAAAGAAAAATTATACATCACTTACCAACAGTTCCCGGCTGATGTAAAAGTAGATGATAAAATATTAATCAACGATGGAAAAATTGCACTGCGCGTACTTGAAACTGACCGTGTGAGTGAAGTAAAAGCATTGGTTACGCATGGCGGAATTCTGTCATCAAAAAAAGGAGTAAATCTTCCGAACACAAAAATTTCTTTGCCTTGTCTTACCGATAAAGACAAAAAAGATTTAGAGTTTGCATTAAGTCAGGATGTAGAGTGGATAGGCTTGTCATTTGTGCGTTCAGGTGAAGATATTATTGAACTGAAGCACCTGATTGCAAACGCAGGAAAGAACACCAAAGTAATTGCCAAGATTGAAAAACCTGAAGCAATACAAGACATTGATAGTATCATTCAGGAAACAGATGCCATCATGGTTGCGCGTGGTGATTTAGGTGTGGAGGTTCCGATGCAGAAAGTTCCGGTGATACAAAAGTTGATTGTTAAAAAATGTCTGGAAGCTGCGAAGCCGGTAATCATTGCAACACAAATGATGGAGAGTATGATTACAGGAATCAGTCCGTCACGTGCTGAAGTAAACGATGTTGCCAATTCAGTAATGGATGGCGCTGATGCGTTGATGTTGAGTGGTGAAACTTCCGTAGGTGATCATCCTGCAAAAGTGGTGGAAGCTATGCGTACCATTATTGAATACATTGAAGGATTTGAAGACATTTATAACCGTGAACACGTTCCTGTTCCCGGTACTGACAGATTTATTTCTGACTCGATTTGTTACAATGCAAGTTTGATTGCCAAGCAAACAAATGCAGCAGCAATCATCACCATGACACACAGTGGTTACACAGCTTTCCGTGTTTCCAGTCACCGACCCGATACTAATATTTTAATTTTCACGGATAATCAAAGCATCTTGAATATGCTTAATCTGGTTTGGGGTGTGCGTGGTTTTTATTACGATAAATATGTGAGTACCGACCACACCATTGCCGACATAAAGCTGCGCCTGAAAAAAATGGGATTGGTAAAAGAAAAAGACATCATCATCAATATTGCCAGCATTCCTATCAGTGAGCGCGGACAATCGAATATGATTAAGGTAAGTTATGTGAGTTAGAGCACATCACGTTTCAACTCCGGAAAAACTTTTGAAACTTTATTGAGAATGTAATCACCATATGTTCCTTCAAACGTATGGACGTTGGCTTTGTCCCAACGCTCTGCACTGTCATCTTCTGTTGGTCGCGAAATCGTTTCAATTCTTTTTGGAATAGTATCAAACCCCGGATCAAAGAACAAGGGAAACGATAATCTGCTTTTCCCTGATTTATTAAGAACACGATGAGGTGTGGAACGATATAAGCCGCCTGTCATGCGATCGAGCATATCACCGATGTTGCAGATAAAAGTGTTTTCAATCGGTGGTGCTTCTATCCATTCTCCGCGTGATTTAACTTGCAATCCACCAACAGCATCTTGTTTTAAAATGGTGAGTAAACCATAATCGGTGTGTTCGCCAACGCCCCACAGTTCTTCGTTTACGGCATGATATGGATAATGAAAAATACGAAAAAGTATCAGAGGATCTTTGGTATAACGCGAATAAAAATAATCTGCATCAAGGTTTAAGCTCAACGCAACTCCTTTCATAACAACATGTCCAACTTGTGTAACTTCATCCATGTATTGCAATACTGTTTCGCGCAGTTTTTCAGGGTTTTCGGGAAAAAGATTTTGTCCGTGCATGGGTGTTCCTGCCAGCACTTGTGTGTTGTTTTTATCCAGTTCAGTTCCGAAATAAATTCCCTCTTTGATGTCCGGTTTTCCTGAAGTAAGTTCGTTGCCAACAGGAAAAAAACCGCGCCACGCTTTTCCTCCTAACTGCATGGAGATTTTTAATTTTTCTTCTTCGGGCAGTTTAAAGAATTCATGACTTAGTGTTTCTAATTTTCTCTGTAATTGCTCACTAACACCATGTCCTGATATATAAAAGAAACCATGCTCGCGACAGGCTGTATTTATTTCCTGTGCAATTTTATCTGCTGCATTTTTGTCTGTTTCTTTTTCGCGGAGAGGACTTATATCAATTACGGGAATTTGAGATGCTTTCATAAAATGTCATATCGTTTTGTTCCTTCGGTTTCTAAAATTAAATCTGCACCGTAAGCGAGAGATGGAGTCATGTATCCTGTTTTGAAATTTTCGTTCAGCACTTTTTCTGCAATGTTTATAGCCGTTGCAGCGGTAAGTGTATAACCTTCCAAGGTCTTCATTCCTGCTGATTTCTTTTCACCTTTTTCATTTTCCACTTCTCCGTAAAACATGCTGTACCCGTTTTTTCGTTCTGTTTCATCAGGTCCGGGTTTGCGTTTATTTACTTGTGCTTTCAGATAGTTCTGCACCAATGAAGTGGATAACAACCAACCCATGTAATTCCCCATTTTCATAGATCTTATCATCGAAGGAGAAGCCGTCATATACGTTTCAATATTCGGAATCTGAGTACTGTAATACGCTGTTGAAACATCGCCCCAAGGAATGGTGGCACAAAGTAATTTCTTTTCACCAAATGGAAATTCCTGAACGTTGTGTGCGTTTTTAACGCTTGTAATCTTCCCGTCTTTACGCACAGCACCACCTGCTCCAAGGTTTTCAATCATGGTTAATGAAGTGCCTCTCGACATTCTTCCCAACGTTGTAAATGCAAGTTTTAAACTTGTTGCATCGGGTAATTGTTTTTTAAGATAAGCAGCTAAACAGTCGCTCGGCACTACATCAAATCCGGTTCCAGGCATAAGCATAATACCCGCTTTTTTTGCTGCTACATTTTTTGCAGCAGCGCCTTCAAATACTCCTATTTCACCGGTTATATCCAGATAATGTGTGCCGGTTTGCAGGCAGGCATTTATCATCTGTTTAAAGGTGTGCGCAAATGGTCCAGCACAATGCAGCAACACTTTTTTGCCTTGTAAAGCAGCAAGCAATTTTTCTTTTTCGTTTACATCAAACACTGCATATTCCAATCCGAAACGATTGGCAAGCGTTTTCAGCTTTGCTTCGTTGCGGCCTGCCAGCAAAGGTTTCCATCCTTTCTTTACTGCGTTTTGGGTTATCGGTTCACCGGTGTAGCCATAGGCTCCGTAAATCACTAAAGGGCTTTGTTCCATCTGTTTTAATTTGGATACAAAAATGGTTTATTATTTTTATGGCATCAAAATTGTTTTTCCTGAGCCAAAACCAAAAACTTTCTACTATGAAAACTTTCAAAAATAAAATAGCTGTTGTTGCATTCTCCATTGCTGTTGCACTTTCTTCCTGTACTACCGAAGATCTGAACTTTGATGATCGCGATGATTTTACCGGAAACTGGATTTGTCAGGAAAACAGTACTCAACTCGGAACATCCTCTTACAATGTGAGCATTTCAAAATCGCTAACCGACAGCACCGCTATTTTAATCAGCAATTTCTATAATCTTGGTTCTTCAAATTCGGCAAAAGCTATTGTAGATGGCAATACAATAACAATAAACCCTCAGTTGGTTGATAACTTAAACGTTGCCGGAAGCGGAACACTCACAGGCACACAAATCAATCTTAGTTACACTGTTTCGGCAGGCGGAACAGATAATGTTACTGCTGTATACAGCAAGTAGTCGGCATTTCTTTCGGATTTTATTGTTTTATCTTCTGGGTTTGGTTTAACGCGTTCAAAAGATTTACCTTACTTTTGAACCCTATAACCAATAACCAAACCCAAACATGAAAAAATTAGTTGCCATTCTTTTAGTAGTTGCTTTTGCAAGCTGCACCAACAAAGAACAGGAAGAAAAGATTAAACAATTAGAACAGGACAACCTGAAACTTCAGGAACAAATTGGAGGCGATGCCAACACCATCAATGATTTTGTGAATGCATACAACGAGATTCAATATAACCTCGACAGCATAAAAGCGAAGGAAGGAATCATTACCGCCAACACAGCAAATGGTGTTGAAATGGGTGCTGACCGCAAAGAGCAAATCACTCAAGATATTCAGTTGATTTATGAACTATCGCTGAAAAACAGAAAAAAGATTGACGAGTTAAATAAAAAGCTGAAAGACGAAAAAGGCTACACCGGCAATCTGAAAAAGATGATTGAAAATCTGGAGAAACAATTGGCTGAGCGCGATGCACAAATCAATGTTTTGAAGGATGAACTAGCAAAATTAGACATCGTTGTTGAAAATCTTACTGCACAGGTTGATATGCTTGCAACGGAGAGTGAAGGCAAATCAAAAGTAATTGATGAAAAGGTGAGCGAACTAAACACGGCCTACTACATTGTAGGAACAGAAAAAGCACTGAAAGAATCTAAAATCATTACCAAAGAAGGCGGCTTCATCGGCATGGGACGCACGGCAAACATCAACAAAGATTTTGATCAAAATCTTTTTACTAAAGTAGATGTTACCAAAACCGGAGCAATTGCAATCAATGCTAAAAAAGCAAAGATTGTTACCGATCACCCTACTTCATCTTACACCCTGCACGCAGATAAAAAGAAAGCAGACAGCTTGAGTATTAATGATTACAAGGCGTTCTGGAGGTCGTCAAAATATTTGGTTATTGTTGCTGAATAAAAAGTATATTTTTACGGCAATTATTAATCTAAAAACCAAACACTAAAGAATGAAAAAAGTATTTTATTTCGCAGCAGTAGTAACGACAATAGCAGTTGCATCTTGCGACAAAAAACCAGCCGCTACTACTCCCGGAAGAACAACCACCGACAGCATTTCAGTTACCCGTACAACTACTGACAGCATCAGTGTAAAACCAAAATAATACTTTAAGTATCGTTTTAGTTTCTAAGTAAAAAATAACTCCCCACCCTCAAAACGTGGGGAGTTTTAGTATAAAAGAGTATGTCCGATATTTCACACATCCTAAATCACCTTGGCGAAGAGCGCGAAAAATATTTCGGCTCGGTTTCGCCTCCTATTTTTCAGAGCAGTAATTTCTGTTTCCCCACGGTTGCAGATATGCGTGAAGCACTGAAAAATGAAGACAGCGTTCCTTTTTACACACGCGGGGTTAATCCTACTGTTACTATTCTGCGCGAAAAAGTTGCTGCATTGGAAAGTGCCGAAGATGCTTTGATTTTCGGAAGCGGAAGTGCTGCTATGGCAGCCGGTGTTATGAGTTCGGTGAAAGGTGGAGAGCATGTTATTTGTGTGAAGAAGCCGTACAGTTGGACGTATAAGTTGCTCAACAAAATGCTCGTTAATTATGGTGTTGAAAGCACGATGGTTGACGGAACAGATATTGAAAATTTCCGTGTAGCTATAAAGCCTAATACCAAACTTATTATTTTAGAAAGCCCGAATTCGGTAACGTTTGAAATGCAGGACATACGTGCGGTAGCTGCATTGGCAAAGCAACACAACATTGCCACGCTGATTGACAACAGCTACTCTACACCCATTTTTCAGCGACCGATTGAAATGGGAATTGACATGACGGTACACAGTGCCAGCAAATATTTTGGTGGTCACAGCGATATTGTTGCAGGAGTTTTAACAGGCAGCAAAAAGAAAATTGCAGAAATTTTTCAGGATGAGTTTATGACCCTAGGTGGTATTATTTCTCCCAACGATGCCTGGTTGATGCTGCTTGGATTACGTACCTTGAAAATTCGTGTGGAACGCACCAATGCAACAGCCGCAAAGGTTGTTGAATTCATGGAAAATCATCCGAAAGTGAATAAAGTGTTTTTCCCTTTTTCAAAAAGTAATCCGCAATATGAATTGGCTAAATCGCAGATGAGCGGAACAGGCGGAATGTTTTCTGCACAACTGAAGGCAAAAGATATTGCTTCGGTTGAAGCATTCTGTAATTCACTCAAACGTTTTCTTCTTGCCTGCTCGTGGGGCGGACATGAGTCATTAATCTTTCCAACCTGCACATTGTATGATTCACAAAATTACGGAACAACTGAACTTCCCTGGAATCACATCCGCTTTTATGTAGGACTTGAAGAGCCTGAAGAAATAATTGAGGATTTAAGGCAGGCTTTAGAGAAAATCTAATTCACTTCTTCCTTAACCGCTACCACTTTTATCGGCTTGAAGTTGCACGAGAAATCTGCTGTTCCGCCAAGGTTAGAATGATTGTCTAAGTCTTTACGTTTGTGCGAAATAATCTGCAACTCCAGTTCGCCTTTTGCTAAGGTGTCGGTTGCAGTTCCGGGTATCTGAAAAAACTTATCGGTGTTTGATTCTGCATAAAAACTAAGTGAGCGGTTTTCTTTATCGCGGATAAGTATTTCAAAATTATCTACTGGGTCGCCACCTGAAAACGAAAAAGGAATGGACAGTGTTTCTCCTAAATGAAAAGTATCTTGTTGCTGCTGAAACGTTGCGCTGCCGGCTTCAAATAATTCGGTCAATATGTTTCCATCTTTGTCGGTATACTCTAATTCCACTTTGTTAGCAGGACAACCCAAAGGACCTTCGTTGCGGTAATATGTTCCGCCAAATAAGAGTGTTCCCTGAAGCAGGTCAACACCGTTGGCTTTAATTTTTGCAGGTGAACTTAATACCAAGGTAGTCCCGTTATCGCCTGCAAACCTGAACACTGCACTTGCGGATGCAGTAGCAGTTGCTTCATCAATGCTTACTTCATACTTGCGGTAAATCTGGTCTTGCGCCACATCTTTGGAGTTGCCGGTTTCGTTGCTTTGGCAGGCAGTGAAAACTACTGCAATCAGAATGGATAATCCTAAAAGGTTTTTACTCATGTCAGTAAATTTAGAATTATGGTATTCGTGAGAAAAGTTCATCGGAGTTGATTTTATGGTTAGGAACAAAAATAACTAATTTCGCCCAAAATTTAAACTTATGGCACGCACCGATCTTTTTCAGGCTCCCGATTATTATCTTGTTGATGACCTGCTTACTGACGAACAAAAACTGATACGCGATTCGGTTCGCGCATGGGTGAAAAAAGAAGTTTCGCCTATTATTGAAGAAGCTTGCCAGACAACTATTTTTCCTAAACACCTAATTAAAGGTTTGGCAAGTATTGGTGCTTTTGGTCCCTACATTCCAACTGAATATGGAGGTGCGGGTTTAGACCAGATTTCCTACGGATTGATTATGCAGGAATTAGAACGTGGTGATTCGGGTATTCGTTCTACGGCTTCGGTACAAAGTTCGCTGGTGATGTATCCTATTTTTACCTACGGCTCTGAAGAACAAAAGAGAAAGTATCTTCCAAAACTTGCAACAGGTGAGTTTATGGGTTGCTTCGGTTTGACTGAACCCGACCACGGTTCGAATCCAAACGGAATGATTACCAACTTTAAAGATGCAGGCGACCATGTAATTTTGAACGGGGCAAAAATGTGGATATCCAATGCGCCTTTTGCGGATATAGCTGTGGTGTGGGCAAAAAACGAACACGGTGTAATTCACGGCTTGGTAGTAGAACGCGGAATGGAAGGTTTTACTACTCCTGAAACGCATGGCAAATGGTCGCTGAGAGCCTCTGCAACGGGTGAATTGGTTTTTGATAACGTAAAAGTTCCGAAAGAAAATATTTTTCCCAACGTAAAAGGATTGAAAGGTCCGCTGGGTTGTTTGAACTCTGCCCGTTACGGAATATCGTGGGGAGTAATTGGTGCGGCAATGGATTGCTATGATGCAGCATTGCGTTATTCTAAAGAACGGATTCAGTTTGGAAAACCAATTGGAGCATTCCAATTGCAACAGAAAAAATTAGCGGAGATGATTACCGAAATTACCAAAGCACAACTATTAAGCTGGAGATTAGGCGTTTTGAAAAACGAGCACCGTGCTACACCTCAACAGATTTCTATGGCCAAACGCAACAACGTAAACATGGCATTGGAGATAACACGCAATGCCCGCCAGATGTTAGGCGGCATGGGCATCACAGGCGAATATCCTGTTATGCGCCACATGATGAATTTGGAATCGGTGGTAACGTATGAGGGTACGCACGATATTCATTTGCTGATTACAGGAATGGATGTTACGGGGTTTAATGCGTTTGAATAATCGTATGTTTGCGCCCCTTTTGAAAAAACACGTATGAAACGCATTACCGATTACCGCAAACTATTTGGCATAACTAAGGAAGGCACTCTTGCTGAGTTAAAAACCATTTACCGCAACTTAATGAAAGAGTGGCATCCTGATAAATTTCAGGATCCTGCTGCACATGCCGAAGCGGAACTGAAAAGCAAAGAAATTATTGAGGCGTATCATTTTCTGGTAAGTCTTTCGCCTGAAACACATTTGCAATATAAAGAGGAATATACTGCTACCATCACCACTTCGGGCATTGATGATTTTCGCTACAAAGGAGTAACACTGAAAGTTATTTTTACCGATGGCAGTGCGTATGAATATTTTGGGGTACAAAAAAACACGTACAACAAACTGATTAACTCAGACAACCGCATTCGTTTTGCAAGAAGGCATATTTTTGAAAGTTATCCGTACCGAAAAACAACCAAGGCTTCGGAGAAGGAGTAGTCTTAAAAATTACTCAGTCTCCTTTTTCCTGAAATCTAAATTATAAGTGAGCGAAGCCTGCAAGGTGTGATTGCGCTCTGCTTTTATTCCATCTGTTTTTATCACATACTGATTAAGGTAACCCAACTGCACATTTACATTTTTGCTGAACATCCATCCCAAGGCAAGATACAGGCGGTTCTGGTCTAAGATATTTTTTCCAATGCCAGCACCAAAACCCAGAAACACTTCATCATACACCGAGAGAAAAAGTGTATTGTCTGTAATTTCTTTTTTTGTTAGTGGAAAGTTTATGAGAAAACGATAGCGTCCGCGCTGACGAAAATTGTATTTATCATATTCATATTCTCCTGCGGAATTAGTTGTTTTAGCTTCCAGAAAACGTTGCTCAAAACGGAAACGGTGATGGAAATAAAAGCGTCCTGTTTTTTGAGTAAGAATCAATTGTTGCCATATACGATGTTCGTTAAATGTATAAGCTATCGGTTGACTGCCGTAAGGGTAGGTAACAATCCATCCGTAGCCGGCAGTAAGTTGCGGCCCTTGTTTGGTATAATAATCAACACCGATGCGCAACAACGATTGTTGCCAGTTTTGCACAACATCATTTCTTCGCCATTGATATTCGGTATGAATTCCCCAGCGGTCGGTAAGGCGGTGATTACCGAAATACATAAACCAGCCGTGTGTCTGAGTTGAGATTTGTTTTTGTGCGAAAGATACTTGTACGGTTATACATAAAAGCAAAAAAGCTGTTGTAAGGTAAATAAAAGGCTTCATCGTCTTCAGATTTATATCACTTATTAAGCTCGGTACTTTTCCAATACCACCAAGCGTAAAAATAATACCTCGTTTTCACAATCAAAGTATCTGTGAAGATTTTCGGGTATATTCCAATAAGTTTGAAAACAAAAAATTCAAACAAATGTTTTCCGTGTTTAGTTCACAGAATTAATTCCAGCCTCCGCCCAGAGCTTTGTAAATATTAACCTTAGCATTCATCTGCTTCATTTTTATTTCAATCAGATCTATTTTAGATTCAAGTGCTTCGCGCTGGGTTAACAATACTTCCATATAATCTGCCCTTGCTGATCTGAAAAGCTGATTTGAAATGGTTACAGATTGCGCGAGTATATCTACTTCCTTTGATTTTGTATCAAAACTTTTTGCAAAATTACTAATTCCTGAAAGCTGGTTAGCAACTTCAAGGTGGGCATTTAAAATAGCGCGTTCGTAATTGTAAACCGCTTGTATTTGCTTCGCGTTAGCGTTATAATACGTTGCCTTAATCGCATTTCTGTTTACTAAAGGAGCGACTAATTCTCCGGCTAAATTATAAATGAGCGATTGCGGATTAATCAAGTGCGCAATATTGAATGCCTGCAAACCTACTCCTGCCGTGATTTTTACGGAAGGATAAAAATTAGCTTTAGCAACTTTTATATCCAACTTTGTTGCTGCCAACTTTAGTTCTGCCTGCCTTATATCGGTGCGCATTTGGAGAAGCTGAGAAGGAATACCGGAATAAATAGTGTCGAGTACAATGTTAATAAAAGACACCGAATTCCGTGGCACGGGCTGTGGGAATCTGCCTGTCAGGAAATTAATCCTGTTTTCGGTTTCGGTTGTTTTTTGCAGAATGTCGTATTGCAGATTTTGCGTGTTGAGAAGTTGTGCTTCAAATCTGTTTACCGCTAACTGGGTAACCTTTGCAGCATCTTTTTCCTGCTTTATTATTTGCAACGATTTGTTTTGGATTTCTATGTTTTTCTGAATAATGTCCAATTGATTATCAAGTGTCATCAGCTCATAATAGGAGCTTGCAATCTCTGCTACCAGGTTGGTAACCATAAAATTTCTGCCTTCAATGCTTGCGAGGTATCGGGTTGCAGCAGCTTTTTTGGCATTGCGCAGTTTTTTCCAGATGTCAATTTCCCATGAAGCCACAGGCCCAATCATAAAATCAGTTTGCCTCTTCAATACATTAGGCCCATCATTAACCACCAGATTTTCTTCCATCGTTCCGCGTGCGGTATATCTTCCCACTTTTTCATACCCGGCTCCTGCATTTAAACCCACAAAAGGTAAATACTCTCCCTTTCTTGCTCTTATTTCATTTTTATTGATCTCAATTTCCTGAAGCGTGATATTCAGTTCCTGATTATTTTTCAGGGCTGTGTCAATCAACGCAGCAAGGTTTGCATCATTAAAATATTCCTTCCATTTTATTTTTGCTGTGTTGGTAGTGTCCTGCGATGTAGTGTAGCTTGCAGGAACAGATTTGTTTTCTGTTCGTGTACTCTTTAGTGCAGGCACACATCCTCCCAGTGCTGAGATTGCAAAAACTGCTACCAACAATTTATTAATTATTCTCATTTCTGTTTTTTTCGAAGTTTTGTTAAAGCCTGTTTCAATTTTTTAAGAAAAGCAGATTCCGATTCGCTTTCTGCAAACGTTTCACTGAGCGGAATTTCATCTTCGTCTTTAATCAGTTTTCTTCCATCGGCAAGCGTACCAAATATGTAGTACAGCCCCGGCACAATAATTACCCCGAAAATGGTTCCGAATAACATGCCCCCAAGCGCTGAAGAACCGATTGTCCGGTTTCCGACAGCACCCGGACCGGTAGCAATTACCAATGGAATTAGTCCCGCAATAAAGGCGAATGAGGTCATTAAGATCGGGCGGAAACGCACTCTTGCTCCTTCAATAGCAGCTTCAAGAACAGTAAGGCCTTGTTGCCGTTTCTGAACAGCAAACTCTACAATTAGCACGGCATTTTTCCCCAACAAGCCCACCAACATGATCAAGCCAATCTGGGCATAAATGTCATTCGCTAATCCCAAGGCCTTCAATAAGAAAAATGAGCCGAAAACTCCTGCCGGAAGTGAAAGAACAACAGCAAGCGGAATGATAAAACTTTCATATTGGGCTGCAAGAACCAAGTACACGAATATTAATACCACAATAAAAATGTACAATGCTTCATTTCCTCTTCTTACCTCATCGTAGGATAAGCCTTCCCATGCTATGTCATAACCGTGCGGTAAGGTTTCTTTAGCAACTTCCTGTATGGCTTTAATGGCATCGGCACTTGTATAACCCTTGGCAGGAACTCCTCTGATAGAGGAAGATGTGTAAAGATTGAAACGTGTTATCTCATTAGGTCCCTGCGTTTTTTTCATGGTCATAAATGCTGAATACGGCACCATTTCATCGCGGTCGTTTTTCACAAATAAATTTAAAATGTCTGACGGCAGTTTTCTGTATGCAGGATCAACCTGGGTATATACTTTATAGAAATTGTTGAATCGTATAAAGCCTTGCTCATAGGTGCTTCCAATCATAACGTTAAGGTTTTCCATTGCTTTACCAACGGTAACTCCTTTTTGCATGGCAAGTTTGGTATCTATCTGCAATTCGTATTGCGGATAATTGGCAGCATAGAATGTAAATAATCCTGACAGCTCTTTTCGTTTTCTCAGTGCATCCATGAACTGTGTGTTCATTCTGTCAAACTCCTGATAATCTACATCGCTGCTTTTGTCCAGCAACCGTAAAGAAAAACCATCGGAAGAACCATATCCCGGAACAGCAGGCGGTTCAAAGTATTCTACAACCGCTCCCAGATCTTTTGTTTTTTCTTCGAGTTCTTCAATTATTTCCTTTACGTTGTGTTCACGGTCATCCCAATCTTTCAGGTTAATCAAACAGGTTCCGGCATTAGAACCGCGTCCTTCGGTAAGAATTTCGTACCCGGCAAGCGATGTAACGGAATGAACACCATCAACACTTATAGCAATCTTTTGAAGCTGTCTGGAAACCTCGTTCGTTCTTTCCAACGTAGTACCGGGAGGAGTTTGGATAATTGCATAAATCTGTCCCTGGTCTTCACTGGGAATAAATCCGGCAGGCAAACTTTCGTTTACGAATAAAATACCAAATCCGAAAGCGGCAAGAAGACCGAACGTAACAAGTCTGCGGTTAACGATGAGTGTTAGCAACGAGGTGTATCTTCCGGTAAGCCTTTCAAAATTTTTATTGAACCATGCAATAAATATATCTACAGGCGTTTTGCGTTTAGGTTTTCCATGGTTATTTTTCAAAATCATTGCACAAAGCACCGGAGTAAGTGTAAGCGCCACTATTCCTGAAAGCACAATGGACGAAGCCATGGTGATGGAGAATTGTCTGTAAAATACACCCACAGGTCCGGTCATAAATGTAACCGGGATAAATACAGATACCATAACCAACGTAATGGCAATAATGGCTCCGCTGATTTCGCCAAGCACTTTTTTTACCGCATTGAAAGGAGTTATGTGCTCCTCTTCTTCCATTTTGGCATGAACGGCTTCTACTACTACAATAGCATCGTCAACCACAATACCAATGGATAACACCAATGCAAAAAGCGTGATCAGGTTTATGCTTAACCCGAAAAACTGCATAAACATAAATGCACCGATAAGCGAAACCGGAACTGCAAGCGTAGGAATAAGCGTTGAACGCCAGTCGCCAAGAAAAATAAATACAACTAATGCAACTAATATAAACGCCTCCACCAGTGTATGAAGCACTTTTTCAACCGAGGCATCTACAAATTTTGAAACGTCATAATTAATTTCATAATCCATTCCGGGCGGAAAATCTTTCTTCAATTCTTCCAGCTTTTCTTTCACATTGGCTATTACTTTACTGGCATTGCTTCCCGGAATTTGTTTCAATACCAGTGAGGTAGAAGGATCTCCGTCTTTGTTTGAGTAAATGTCAACAAACTCGCTTCCTACCTCAACTTCGGCTAAGTCTTTTAATTTGAGCATCTCTCCGTCAGCATTCGCCTTGATAATAATTTCTTTGTACTGTTCAGGTGTATTATACCAACCCTGGTAAGTAAAAACATATTCTAATGATTGTGCAACTCTTCCTGAGCTTAACCCAACCCTGCCCGGTCTTCCGAGCACACTTTGCTGCTCAATAGCTTCCAGCACTTCGTCTGCCGAAACATTATAAGCCCTCATGCGGTCAGGTTTTAACCAAACGCGAATGGCAAACGCACGGCTGCCTAATGCTATTGCTCTGCCCATTCCGCTTATCCGTTGAAGTTCGGGCAGCATATAGGTGTTGGCATAATTGAACAGAAATTTTTCGTCCGCATTTTTATCTTTGCTGTAGAGGTTTACATACATCAACATGCTGGGCTGTATGGGCGTGATGATAACCCCTTCTCTTGCTACTAAGGGAGGAAGGTTGCTCATTACCTGGTCAACCCTTGTTTTAACATTTACTACGGCAACATTAGGATCGGTGCCCGGTTCAAATACAATTTGAATGGTTGCCTCACCGGCACTGGTAGCATCAGAGATAATGTATTGCATGCCCTGCACGCCATTGATTGCCCGTTCCAGAATAGTTACCGTGGATTTAACCAGCACCTCGGCATTGGAGCCCGGAAATTCTATAAAAATATTAACCCGTGGCGGTGCTATATCAGGGAATTGGGCTACCGGTCTGGTGTTTATGGCTAATATTCCCATAAAAACTATTGCTAGCGAAATGGCTATGGCAAGAACCGGCCGTTGAATAAATTTGCTAAACATTTTTTTATTTTTTTTCGGTTCTTTTTATTCGGCATGTAAATTTTTGAGATCAGAAATTACTTTACTCTGTTCCTCAAATTCATACTCAATTTTATCGTTGTTTTTTACTTTTCGTAATCCTTCTAAAAGTATCTTATCGCCTTCTTTCAAACCTTCGGTTACTACATACAGATGAGGTATTTCAGCACCAACTGTAATTTGCGTTGACTTTACTATTCCTTCTTCGGTTATTACAAAAACAAATTTCTTGTCTAGCACTTCAAAGGTTGCTTTCTGCGGAATAATAAGTGCGTTGGTAAGATTTACAGGCATCAGAATATTTCCTGTTTCTCCGTGTCTTAGTATTGCGTCAGGATTAGGAAATGTTGCCCTGAAGGCAATGTTTCCTGTTTCATTATTAAAATCAGCCTCAATGGTTTCTACAACCCCTTCCTGATCAAAAATTTGGTTGTTTGCCATTTGTAATTTCACGTGCTGCTTTTTGTCTTTTGCCTTAGTAACGTAATCTAAATATTCAGCTTCGGGAACATTGAAATAAACCCACATTTTGCTGTTGTCAGAAAGTGTTGTGAGCAATTCTCCTTCATCTATAAGGCTGCCTAACCGAATATCATTAAAGCGCCCCATTATTCCATCGAAAGGAGCCTTTATATCTGTAAATCCTAAATGTGCCTGTGCTAATGCCAGTTCTGCTTTTACTTTATTCAAATGGGCTTCTGCCAATGCAAGCTCTTTCTTAGATACGATATTGCTATCCGACAGGCTTTTTGTGTTTTGGTATTCAATTTCTGCATAGGCTGCTTCAGCCTGCGCTTTATTCGCTTCGGCAGTATATATCAACGGCATAAGCTGGAACATAAGCTGTCCCTTTCTTATAAACTGCCCTTCATCAACGTGAATGTTCTGCAAATACCCTCTTTCCTGAGAACGTAATTCAATGTGGCTGATGGCACGTATTTGACATACATACTCATGAAAAAAAGAAGTATCTTTTCGTATCGGGCTCGTTAC